>JANQML010000241.1 GCA_028280105.1 Desulfobacula sp.
TGTCATCTGAAAAGAGTTCCGGTTCGGTCTGCTCTTTGAACTTGGCCTTGTCAATGGCGTCTGATGCATTGGAAATCAGCTCCCGGATAAAGATCTCCCGGTTGGAATAGAGGGAATTGATAATCAGATGCAGCAGCTGCTGCACTTCGGTTTTAAATTTACGTGTCTTCTTGTTTGCCATGCTTACTCCTGTTTGATTTAAATTAGTCCATAAATTTTGGTTTTTCATAATAATTGTCGCTAAAAAGAAATTGTCAAGCGGCATCAAAATTCGTTGACAATTTTCCGGGATTTGATTTAATTAAAAGATATTCGGCAACGCTGTCACACAGACAAAATCCAATCTAAATTAAAAGGAAAATGGAATGAAATCATCATTTGCCATCCTGATCGTGGATGACTCTGCCACCTTGCGTACCATGATCCGAAAAGCCCTGGAACAAGGCGGTTTCACCCATCTGTTGGAAGCTGAAGACGGAAAGGCGGCACTGGATAAGTTAATGGAACACCGGGTTGATCTGATTATTTCAGACATCAATATGCCGAAAGTAAACGGATTTGAACTGCTCAAGGCGGTCCTGAACAACCCCATGCTCAAAAAAATACCATTTATCGTCCTAACGTCGAGAACCGAAGATGAAACCTTTAAACAGGTGATGAAGACCGGTGCCACCGATTTTATTAAAAAGCCTTTCACCCCGGGGGAATTGATCTTAAAAATCAAATCCGTTATAGAATGGTTATAATTCTCGGCACCTCGTCACCTTGCGGCTGAATGCAGTCCAACCGGTCCTGCCCGGTGCAAATCTCTTAAATGCCATCGGGCATTCAACCCGGGCCACCGGCTTTTATCGGGCCGGTACACAAAAAAATATCCGTCAAACAATTGAAATCAACCCATTGAAATTTAAAAAAATACCTGTTATTAACAAGGTTTGATTTTTTAAGGATTTTATTATGGATTATGAAGGAATGATCATACGGCCCCCCAGCGAGGCCAACAGCATACTCTTACAGATTACCCTGGGCTGTTCCCACAATAAATGCACCTTTTGCGGTACCTTCCGGCAAAAACGGTTTAATATCAAACCGGATGATCTTATCTTTAAAGACATTGAATACGCCAGAACCCATTTCACCCGTCAGCGCCGCTTGTTTCTCTGTGACGGCGACGCCTTGGTCATCCCGCAGAAAAGACTGGTAAAAATTTTGAAACAGATCCGGGAACGGCTGCCCTGGGTGGAACGGGTGGGGCTGTATGCCAACACCAAAAGCATTGGCCTTAAAACCGATGAACAGCTCTTGGAATTGCGTGATCTTGGAGTCAAAATTGCCTATATGGGACTTGAATCCGGTGATGACACGGTATTAAAAGCGATCAGAAAAGGAGCAGACTCCCAAAAAATGATCACCATGGGCCAAAGGGTAAGAGCCGCCGGTATTAAGCTGTCCATTACCGTACTCCTGGGACTTGGCGGAAAAACACGGTCCAGGGAGCATGCCCTTGAGACCGGCCGGGTGCTTTCAGCCATTGATCCTGAGTATGTCGGCGCCCTCAGCCTGATGCTGGTTCCGGGCTCTGAACTCTATGACGCACATGAAAAAGGCGAATTTGAGGTCATTTCAGCAGAAGAGATGCTTGAAGAGCTGGGGGTGATGATATCAGCCACCCGGCTGACCAACGGGCTCTTCCATGCCAATCATGCATCCAACTACCTTCCCATCCGGGCAAAGATGCCGGAAGATAAAGAAAAAACCCTAGAATTGATATCACAGGCACTCAAAGGAAATATCGCCCTTAAACCGGAACACATGAGAGCTTTGTAACACCCATTTAATTTACAGGAGACACCAACGATGGCAGAAACTGAAACCAATCTTGATCAGTTAAGCGTAACAACAATTCGAACCCTTTGTATGGATGCGGTGCAAAAGGCCAATTCCGGTCACCCCGGCGCCCCCATGGGCCTGGCACCTGCTGCTTATATCCTTTTTAAACGATTTTTAAAACACAACCCCAAAAACCCGGCATGGATTGACCGGGACCGGTTTGTGCTGTCCGGGGGCCATGCCTCCGCCCTCCTATATTCAATGCTCCATCTGTTCGGATATGGACTGGAAATAGAAGACCTTCAATACTTCAGACAATGGGGCTCCAAAACACCCGGACACCCCGAGTACGGAGACACGCCCGGCGTTGAAACCACCACAGGCCCTCTGGGCCAGGGTATTGCCAATGCCGTGGGCATGGCCATGGCCGAACGGCACCTTGCCGCCCGGTTTAATAAGAAAGACAAAACCCTGATCGACCACCATACATGGGCCATGTGCGGAGACGGAGACCTCATGGAAGGGGTGGCTCTGGAAGCGATATCCCTTGCCGGTCACCTGGGGCTGGGCAAACTGATATTGATCTATGATGATAATTCCATTACCATTGAAGGCCGTACGGATCTGGCATTTACGGAAAATGTCAGAGCCAAATTCGAAGCCCAGAACTGGCATGTGGTCACGGTTGAGGACGGTAATGACTTTAACGCCGTTCAAAAGGCACTCCAGGCCGGTAAGGATGCCGTGGCACGGCCGTCCCTCGTTCAAGTTAAAACCCAGATCGCCTATGGCAGCCCCAACAAAGCAAACACTGCCGGCGCTCACGGCGCCCCCCTGGGCGAAGACGAAGTTAAATTGACCAAACAATTCTACGGCGTGGCAGATGATAAAACCTTTTATGTGCCCGAAGCGGTACTGAAACACTGCAGAAAAGCCCTCACCTTCGGGGAAGGGTTTGAATCCGCCTGGCAGGAAATTTTCGACAGCTATAAAACCGAATACCCGGAAGATGCCGGATTATTTGTGGATGCCATCAGCGGCTTTCTAACGGATGGCTGGGATGCGGAGATCCCTTACTTTGATCCGTCGGAACCGGCTGTGGCCACCCGGGCCGCATCCGGCCGGGTCTTGAATGCCATTGCCAAAAAGCTGCCGGCGCTCATGGGCGGATCTGCCGATCTGGCCCCTTCAAACAAAACCTATCTGGACGATTCCCATGATTTCCAGAAAGATGCCTGGGACGGCAGAAACATCCGCTTCGGCGTCCGGGAGCATGCCATGGCCGCCGTCATGAACGGAATCTATCTCCATTCGGGTGTCCGGCCTTACGGCGGAACCTTCCTGGTTTTTGCCGATTATATGCGGCCGGCCATCCGCCTGGCATCATTGATGAAGCTGCCCCAGATCTATGTCTTTACCCATGATTCGGTGGCAGTGGGTGAAGACGGCCCCACCCACCAACCCGTAGAACATCTGGCTGCCCTAAGAGCCATCCCGGGCCTGAACGTTATCCGACCGGCCGATGCCAATGAAACCGGTCTGGCCTGGAAAGAGGCACTGACTGCGGTGGACTCCCCCACGGCTTTGATTTTAAGTCGGCAAAAACTCCCCACCCTTGATCTGAGTCAAAAAGACGGGGACTTCAAATACGGAGCATACACGGTAAAAAATGTCATGAATCCGGACATGCTGATCATTGCCACAGGCTCTGAAGTCCATATCTGCGTTGAAGCCGCCCAAAAACTTGAAACCGACCATCAGATTAAAGCTGCGGTCGTCTCCATGCCGTCCTGGGAGTTGTTTGAGAAAGCACCCGCCCCGTACAAAGAGCGTATCATGCCTGCCGGCGTTACCAGGCGGCTGGCGGTTGAAGCCGGTATTTCCATGGGATGGGAAAAATATATCGGTCCTGAAGGCGGAATGTTGTCAATTAACAGGTTCGGCGCATCCGCACCCGGTGCCACCGTTCTTAAAGAACTGGGATTTTCAGCACAAAATGTGGTCGAAAAGGCATTGAAACTGACCCGGCAATAAAAAAAGATTCCCCCGGCAGTATCCTGTCTGCCGGGGGAATCGTTATTGATGAGGCAAAAAAAATGAAAATAGATGTTAAAACCTCGGGCCGGACACAGATGATTGACATCACGTCAAAGATCCGTCAGGTGATTCGGGAATCGGGAGTTAAAGACGGTCTGGTCCATATCTTTTCCCTTCATACCACGGCAGCCGTCACCATCAATGAGAACGCGGATCCGGCCGTGGAAACCGATATTTTAAAAACCATCAATAAAGTCGTCCCCTGGGATGATCACTTTGAACATATGGAAGGCAATTCAGCCGCCCATATCAAAGTAAGCCTTTTCGGCCCCTCGGAAACCGTTCCGATCGAAAACGGGGCCATGGTCCTCGGTACCTGGCAGTCGGTCTTTTTCTGTGAGTTCGACGGTCCCAGAAACCGCCGGGTAAATATTCAGATTATTCCAACCCAGGTTCCGGCATAGAAGATTATTCAGCCAGGCTCAGCTCTCTTTTAAGCTCATCCGGCGGCATGGTCCAAAAGGGTTTGCCATCGCTGGTCAGTCTGACCTTTATGGTTTTTTTGCCCACCTTTATTTTGGAAGCCATAATGACCTCTTCTTCCCCGATCTCGACAAAGCAGCCTCTCAGCGTCAGCCTGTCCCTTTTTCTAATACCCAACGCCCGTTTGCTCTTATAACCGGCAGGACTGACATGAACGGTATACAACTCCCCGTCATCCCTGTCTTCGACCACAAGCCCAACCCCTTGGGCCATCCCGGGCATAGGAACCACCTCGATCACATCCTTAACAATTACTTTCAGCTTTTCAACGGCATCGGGATCGTACAACTGGTTGTACTCTGAATCAATTTCCCATCCTTTGAGTTTTGTATTGGAAAAACTTATGGAAGTAAAAGAAAAGACCAATACCAAGGGAAGTATCAAACCGATATTTAATATATATTTCATAAGGATTCCTTACTCTTGCATATTATCGATTAACACCTTTTAAAACGCTGCGTATAGCGTTTATTATCTATATAGTAAATCGATAATGAGTTAATTCAAGTCATCTCCGGGATTTTTAACCACCGGAACTTTGAATACAGGAACCCCTTCTTTTTTAAGGACTTTGTCTTCCTCCTTGGTAGTCGTTCCTTTAATGTTTCGGAACTCTTCAACACCATAGTGCATTTCAAGTGCATTCTTTGTAAAATCCGACCCCACATCCTCAAAATTTTTCTCAACATACTCAGCCACTTTTTCATTCAGTTTTGCCAATGCATCCTGGCTTGTCTGAACCGCATGTTTAGACACACCATTGGATGATCTCCGGATGGCGATCGGATGAAGTTTCTGGCTGACGGACGTGTTATCGCAGACCGGGCATGTCAGAATACCCTGCTCCTGTTGTGATTCAAGATCTTTTTTATCTTCGAACCAGCCTTCGAACGTATGTCCGTTTACACATTCGAGATCAAATACGATCATTTTTAACTCTTTCTCTATACACCTGTTGCGATGTTAAAACAGTCCTGTCTTTTTTAAGTTTAAGTAGGAATTATAGCTCAAATTTCCATGTTTTTCAATCGGGAAATCTGTTTTAGCATCCGATCCGAACGCACGCAGGGAAAGAGGGTATTGTTTGTAAAAACAGGATGTTTTAACAAATCGTATCGGGATTTTTCCACGGCATTTTCCCACATGGGGGTATGGGGAATCGGAGTATAGTAGGCAAGGACCGGGGTGATTCCTGCCCTGGCCACCTCTTTCATGGATATCTGAACATCATCCGGATCTTGATCCGGCAAACCGCACAACAGATAGGCGCCCAACTGCGTTTTTTCAAAACCGGCAGCCTTAAGATGCTCAACTGCGGCAAAAAACTGATCGTGCCTGACTTTTACATCATGTTGCCGGCGGGTTGAAAAATCTGTGGTTTCCAATCCCAACCGAATGGTTTTAAAACCGGCCCGGTGCATCAGATTTGCAGCCCGGCGGGTGACGGCTTTGATGTGGAGCGCATTGGGGGTGTGGAAAAACAGGTTCTGATTTAAGCCGATTATCTTTTCCAATAATGGAAATGCATACCGCTCGGCATCCACCAGCAGAGCGTCATCATAAAAGGCAAAATTTTGAACCTTGAATCTGTGATGCCAGTGGGCAATCTCCTTAAATACATTATCGGGCGACCGCCGCCGGACCGTGGGTTCCAGAAAGGAAGAGGCGCAATATTCACACGAAAACGGACACCCCCGGGATGTTAAAATGGGCGCGTATGTCATTCGGTTTTGCAGATCAAGGGCGGGAAACGGCAGATGATCCAGGTTTCCGGAAAAGCCCGGATCGGATATCTCAAACCCTGTATATTCGGCAATGAGCGATTTTAATACCCCTTCGGCAGGGCCTTGGATCACCCGGTCCGCCCCGGATTCTTTTTCTGCATGCCCGCGGCAGAGGCTGGCATAGATCCCGCCCAGAACAACCGGTACATCCGGGAAGGCCTGCTTCACCATCCCAATGGTCTCTTTTACACCCGATGCCCAGTAGGTCATCAAAGAGGTCACAAAGATCAGATCCGGCTTTTTGATCCGTTGAAGGTCTTGCTCGAACCACTCCGGCTCAATGCCGTATCGTGAAAACGGTTTAGCCAGAGATTCAAGACCGGGCGGCGGATCGATCTTTTTTTTTCTAAACGGCCCTCTGCCGTCCCATAGGGTTTTTGGAGGCATGGTCTCTTTTGGGTGAAATCGATCCAGGCAGTCCAGAAAAGAAACCTGTATGCTGTTTTGCCTCAGGATCGCGGCGATGGATAACAACCCAAGGGGCTTTGCCCAGAAATCGTAAGCTGCAAAATCGTGTATCCAGGGATTGATGCAGAGAATATGGGGCGAATCAGTCTTCAAAATATTTCATGGATGTTTTCTTAAGCTCTTTTCTTGAAAACAATAATTCATAATCGGTCTGCCCCACTGCTTTGGATATCCTTTTCACAATGGCATGGCATTCATCTTCACTGGTGGCGTGAACCATGGTATAGAGGTTGTAGCGCCATCCCGGGGCCGGGTTTCTTCTGTAGCAGTGGGTGATTTCCTGAAATGTGGCCATGATCTTTCCGGTCTCTTCCACCTTGTCTTCATCCACCATCCAGGCCACCATGGCATTGGCTTTAAACCCTGATTTCTGATGTTTTAGCGTGGCACCGAACCGCCGGATCATTTTCCGGTCATCCAGAGACTTTAAAACGGATAAAAATTCATCTTCAGTGATGCCGATCTGTTCTGCCATCACCTTAAACGGCCGTTTAACCACGGGAATGTCTGTTTGCAAAAGTGCGATTATTTTTTTTTCTACGTCTGTGAGCATAACGGTCTGTTTATCCGTTCCAAAATCAGGCAAGGCCGATCTTCTGCCGCCTCATTTCCAGGTCAGTTTTTGTCTGTTTTACGTCTTCTTTTTACGTTCCGGTTTATTTATCTCTTTTTTTATCGGGGAACAAGGCCATGATATCGGCTTCAGCCGCTTTACAGATCCCGCGCTCCGTGATAAATCCGGTCACAAGCCGGGACGGGGTGACGTCGAAGGCGTGGTTGGCTGCCCGGCTGTCCGACGGTGGAACAAGAACCTGCTCGATTTTACCGTTGCAACGTCCTTGAATATATCGAATTTCATCCGGATCCCGCTCTTCAATGGGAATATCGGCAATCCCGTCCGTGATGTCCCAGTCAAACGTGGATGAGGGCAGGGCCACATAAAAGGGAATCTGATTATCTTTTGCCGCCAGCGCCTTGAGATATGTACCGATTTTATTGGCCACATCTCCGGCCCGTGTTGTCCGGTCCGTACCCACGATTACCAGATCCACCATCCCGTGCTGCATGATATGCCCGCCGGCATTGTCCGTTATAACCGTATGGTCCACACCGTGTTTTCCCAGTTCCCAGGCCGTGAGCCGGGATCCCTGGTTCAAAGGACGGGTCTCATCCACCCATACATGGACGTTGATGCCGTTATCAAAGGCCGTATAAACGGGAGCGGTGGCCGTACCGTATTCCACACAGGCCAGCCAGCCGGCATTGCAGTGGGTTAAAATATTGACCGGTTCCCCGTTTTTCTTTTTACTGACCGCTTCAATAAGGGGCATCCCGTACTCCCCTATTTTCCGGCAATTGACCGCCTCTTCTTCCACCACTTCAAGGGCTTGCTTTAATGCGGCAGAGACCCGCATCTCATAATCATCATGAACCAGTACCGCTTTCATCACCCGATCCACCCCCCAGACCAGGTTCATGGCTGTCGGCCGGGCATCTTTCAGCCGGTTGCACTCAGTTATGAAATAGTCGTTATCCGCCTTCTTGTTTCCGGGTTGAACCAGGCTGACATAGACGCCCATAGCGCCTGTGGCACCAATGAGCGGCGCCCCTCTGACCACCATCTCTTTGATGGCATAAATGGTTTCATCCACCGTGTTCAAATCCATCACAACCATCTCATGGGGTAAAAACCGCTGATCAATCACCTGAACCGTCTTTAAGGCATCATCATACCAGATCGGCCGCATATCTTTACCATCTACCTTCATCGTACCTGCTCCTGTTTAATTGCATCAATTTTATGTTGCGAAAACTATGGTTTCCATTTCCCGGTGACAGCTTAATTATCTTAGCGGATGAGTTGTGCCGTCCGCCAGTAAAGATTGTCATGAGATATTTGGAATCAGAAATTATTAATAAAGCGGTTCGCCTCTTCTATGGACGCATTCATGTCGGCAATGAGCCGGGTCACCTCTTTTTCAATGGAAGCTACCTCTGTCCTTAAAGACCCAACTGCCTTTGCATTTAAATTATGTTTGAGATAAAGCACATAATCCTTGAGTTTGGTCAACACCGGAACCATCTGCACGGCCGATTGTTCCATGACCGCTTCAAGTCTTGCATATTTAATCCTGGCCTCTGAGAGGGATTGCCGGCTGCTTGATTTCAATTTTTGATCACTGATTTGGGTGATTTCCGTTTCCCATTCCTTGAACAGATCATTTGCCACCCGCTTCACAGACGTGATCCGGGATTCAATCTGCCCGGCGCGGTCTTTACAATCCTCATAACCGGCTTTCACTTTTTTGTAAAATGATTCCAGTTCTTTACCGTCAAAATTGTATAGTTCTTTGATCCGGGTCAGGGCATCTTTGAACTCTTCCCGGGCCTTGGTTTGGCTGTCCTGGACGGCTTCCACGTTATCCATGAGGATATGCCGCTTCTCTTTCCCAAACTTCTCCATGGCCGAATAATAGGCGGATTGACAGCCTGAAATCAAAATCAGGCATCCCAGCACCAGAAAAAAATGCCGGAGCTTTGGCAATGATATGTGATCCATAGCGAGAACGCTTCCTTTTTCATTGCTTGATGTTAAAAATTTCATGAAGATTCTTTATACCAAAACTTTATGGTTTTATTAATCATTTTCTTTGGCAATTTTCCAATCCCTTTTATTCCATTTTTAAACCATCTTTGTTATTTGTACGGTAATGCGGTTTAAAAGATCTTCTGATGTGTAATAAAAAAAGACAAAGCCAGGTAAAATACTACTATGACCATTTCAATTATCACTAATCATGACAACGATCCGATCCCCTGGGTTCAGTCGTTGAAACAGGTGGACCCTTCTCTGGATATCCGGATTCGCCCCGATGATAAGAAGAGAGCCGACGTAACGTTTGCCCTGTGCTGGAAACAACCCGACGGTGTGCTGAAAGAATATCCGAACCTGGAATGCATCTGTTCCATGGGCGCCGGTGTGGATCACCTGTTCAACGATCCGTTTTTCCCTGAACACCTGCCCGTTATCCGAATCATTGATCCGTTGCTCACCCGGTCCATGTTCGAATATATATGCGCCACAGCATTATACCTGATTCGCGATATCGACCGGTATACCGCCCAGCAGCGGCAATCCCGATGGCAGGTTCACCGGTACGCCACCATGAAAGAGACAACCATCGGTATCATGGGACTAGGAAAGTTGGGCGCATATGCGGCTGAGAATCTTTCCCGCCTGGGGTTTACCGTCAGGGGATGGTCAAACACCCTGAAACATATCAAAGGAGTGGCCACCTATGAGGCCGACCGGCTGGAACCGTTCCTATCCGGGACGGATATCCTTGTCTGCCTGCTGCCGTTGACGGATCAGACCCGGGGTCTGCTGAACCGGACTCTTTTTGACCATCTGCCCGAAGGTGCGAGCCTGATCAACGTGGGCAGAGGCGCCCACCTGGTTGAAGCAGATCTGCTCGCTGCACTGGACACCGGACAGTTGAGCCGGGCCTGTCTGGATGTTTTTTCAACCGAGCCGTTGCCTGCTGACCATCCCTTCTGGCGGCATGACAGGATTCTGGTCACTCCGCATTGTTCCAGCATCACGGATCCGGATTCGGTTGCTCTCCAGATTGTTAAAAATTATCGATTGATGGAGAAAGGCGCTCCCCTGATCAATCAAGTGGACATGGCACGCGGGTATTAAGCCTAGCAACGATGGGGTTAATCCCGGCCTTGTACGGCAATAAACATACCGGTCCGGTGGTGCCGCACCGGATGACGCCGGCGTTAAACCCGGCCAAATCATTTCCACAGCGATTTGACCCAGTTCAACACGCCTGTGCGTCCGGGTTTTTCGTCTCTTTCTAAACCACCGCCGTTATCTTCTGTGTATCTCTTTGAACGGGGTTGGGATCGGTTTGAATCTCCCATGGCAGCGATCTTTTCAGCCTTTGTTTGAATCAGGTGCCGGATCTCTTTTACCAGCGGGGTTTGAATCCGGGGCTGTGCAATTTTTAATTTGGGATTTTTACCAAAACAGGTATCGGAAATATTTATTTTACTTCCGTCACCGCTGCTGCCCACACCGGATTGTTCCACAACGGCATAGGCAAACTGTGTAAGCCCTGCGATAATCATATGCTCAGGCGGCGCAAGCTCGGGCCGCCGGCAATAGGCAATGGCCTGGCAGATATTCGGGGGCATTTCCCAGGAGGTCAGGACCTTTGAGGCAATCAGGCTGTCAGAGGTGGCAAATATCTTCCGTTCTATCGTATCCAACGGCTGCCCGTGATTTTTTGCCTGTTTCACACAATCGGCGAAATGCCTGGGATAATGAATGGCAAGCAGTAACTTCCCCATCCCCTGGAGCATGCCTGCCATATACAATTCACCCGGCAGAACCCCCATTTCAAGATTGGGATGCCCCAGGCGGCGGTTGGCAATCGCCACGGCCCAGGAGTGTGCCCAGAAACCGTTGTAAGAAAAGCCTGGAATATCAGGGAATTTGGGCAGCAATTTCTGAAAAAAGTAGAGGCAAACCGTATTGACGATTTCGGTGAGGCCGATTCGCGTAATCGCGGCTCTGAGACTGACGATTTTGTCAACTTCGCTGTAAAAAGGCGAGTTTGCCAGTTTTAATATTCTTGTGAAAAGGCCGGGATCGGATTCAACCAGCTTGACAAACCGGGGAACATCAATCCGGTCTTTGGGTTGACGGATCAACTCAAGAATCTTTTTACCGTTTGCCGGAAGGGTCGGGATATTGAGATCCGTACTTAAAATCTCCTGGGCAATACTGAAGGCCGTGGTTTTTTCACTGAGCAGGGTATCATCCATGGCTTACTCTTTTCATTTGGATAAATTGGCAACGAACTAAATGATGGAACAGTTCCAATACTATCCAAAAAAATACGCGCCGTCAAATAGATCCGCGCCCCTGATCCACCGCCAAGGCCTCACCTGATGAATAGTTTTTGGGTGTCCCTTATCCGGTTCAAAGATATATCAGGCATCATTTTAAAGCAGGCTTTTGATAAACTCACCGGCCGCTTCAGGCCCTTTCTTTTCCACCTCCCGGATGGTCTGGGAACCGATGACGGCAATATCGACTTTCCCTTTCAAATATGCCACATCCTCCCGGTCTTTCACGCCGAATCCGACAGCCAGGGGCAAATCCGTAGCCTTCCGGCACCGGACAAGGTAGGCGGCCAGGTCCTTGGAAAATGCGGTCTCCTTTCCTGTAACCCCTTTTCTGGCCAGACAATAGACAAAACCGGATGCAAAACCGGACAGATATGCCAACCGCTCGTCACTGGTTTCAGGAGAAAAGATATAAATGGGATGTAAATCATTTTTTGCCATGGCCGCCAGATATTCCTTTCCCTCTTCAGGCGGCAAATCCGGAACAATGGCCCCTTTCAGGCCAATGGCCGCCATCCTGTCCGAGAATCTCTCCATCCCGTATTTAAAAAGAATATTGGTATAGCTCATAAAGAGGAACGGGATGGAAAAATCCGCAGCCACCCTTTCGGCAAACTCAAAGCATTTTGAAACGCTGGACCCGTTTTCAATGGCGGTCTGGTTGGCCTTCATAATCACGGGCCCATCCGCCATGGGTTCTGAAAACGGAATCTGCAGCTCCATCAGGTCGACACCGGCGTCCACCATCTGCTTTACGATTTCATAGGAACTGTCAAAATCAGGCGCTCCCATGACGATGTGGGTCATCAAAAGGATCGGCTTTTGCTTTAATCTCTCTTTTATATATGTTTCAAGCATGGTATTCTTCTGCCTTTCCTTTTATAAATTCTTTCCATTTTGGATCTTCAACGGCATCGGCCACAGTAAATATATCTTTATCCCCCCGGCCGGACTGGTTGATGATAATCGCATCGGCCGGCGATAGGGTGCCGGCCTCTTTAAAGGCCCGGGCAAAGGCATGGGAGGATTCAAGGGCCGGAATAATCCCCTCTTTTCGCATGGTCAGTTTTAATGCATCCACCACCTCTCTATCGGTGGCGCTTTCAAACCGGACCTTCCCGGATTCATACAGGTCGGACAGAATCGGGGAAACGCCCACATAATCAAGTCCTGCAGAGATGGAATGGGTCTCTTTCATCTGACCGTCCGCATCCTGGAGAAAATAGGTTTTATACCCCTGGGCAATCCCGGGGCTGGCATCATCGGAACAGAGCCGGGCCGCATGCATGCCGGAATCCAGTCCGTGACCGCCGGCCTCGACGCCCACCAGTTCCACCGGATCATCAAAAAAACCGGAAAATATCCCCATGGCATTGGAGCCGCCCCCCACGCAGGCATAGACCCGTTTGGGCAGTCTGCCCTCTTGTGCAAGCATCTGCTCCCGGGCCTCTTTTCCGATGATCGACTGAAAATAGGAGACCATCTCGGGAAACGGGTGTGGGCCGCAGGCGGTTCCCAGCACATAATGGGTGGTATCCATGTGGGTTACCCAGTCCCGGAAGGCCTCGTTGATGGCATCTTTTAAGATCCGGGTCCCGTCCTTAACCGGCACGACCGTGGCACCCATCTGCTCCATCCAGAACACATTGGGCCGCTGGCGCACCACATCCACTTCCCCCATGTATATGGTACACTCAAACCCGAATTTTGCCGCCATGGTGGCCGTGGCCACGCCATGCTGGCCCGCCCCTGTTTCGGCGATCACCCGTTTTTTTCCCATCCGCTTGACCAGAAGGCCCTGACCCATAACATTGTTGGCCTTATGGGCACCGGTGTGGTTCAGATCCTCACGTTTGATATAGATCTTCGCCCCCCCCAGCTCCCGGGTTAAATTCTCAGCATGGGTCAAGGGGGTGGGCCGGCATGAATAGGTGGCCATCAGGGTTTCATATTCCCGCCAGAAAGACGGATCCGATTTGATTTTCTCAAACTCGGCTTCAAGTTCATCAAAGGTGGCAACCAGTATCTCGGGAAGAAACGCCCCGCCGTAATTACCGTAATATCCCCTGTTTTTCATGGTTATGGCTCCTGGTTATACTGATATCGGTTATACATTTTTTGTGTGTGGTGTTCACCCTTCCATCTGAATCGTCTGGGAAAACGAAAACCGGTCCGTGCGGCAGAGCATTCTGGAAAAAATCGCCTGGCTGTTGCCAGGAAAATCCAGTTTCCGTCGAACTTCAAGAATGGGGTCATTGGGTGTCAGATTCAAAAAAGCGGATCTTTCTTTATCTAAAAAAGAGAGTTTAAATGTCTGGTGACCCTTTACAGGAGAGAGATAAAATTGATCAGATACCAGACTGGAAAGGGATCGGTTTTCAAGATCCATGGTCTCAATCCCCTTGAACAATTGAGGATGCAGATAAAAGGTTTCAAGCAGAACCGGTTCTTCTTCCACCTGGGTCAGCCGGGAGAAATAATAGGCTTCTTGATTGTAAAACGGATTGTTCTCTTCATCTGAAACCGTCTTTAGACAGACCGGAGTAAGGATCTCAACCCGGGTTTGGATCCCCCGGGTTAAAAACGCCTGGCTGGTTCCTGCCAGAGAGAAGATATCCACTTGTGCATCCGGGTCTTTTACATAGGTGCCGGACCCTCTTTTGCGCTCAATCAACCCTTTTCTGACCAGAATATCCATGGCCTGCCGGACGGTGGGGCGGCCGACCCCAAAAGTGTCAGCAATGGATGTTTCCGACGGTATCAAATCCTTTGGCTGATAGATTCCGGTTCGAATCCGGTCGGTGAAGATCTCAGCCAGCTGATGGTATAACGGAATCGGCGATTGCGGGTTTAACATCAGTTCCCTGTCATTGTTAATGGATTCGGTTGAGTAACATTTTCACGGATCTTATAGAAAAAATGTCAAGTTGTCAAGACATCCTTACTTTTATAGACGATGATGATGCCGTCTTTTTAAAACAGCCAATGTCGTTCACATCGGCGACCTCTTTTTTAATGGAATCTATCCCGGATGTTTCATGACAATTTGAGTGAAATAACCGGGCCGATCCGTTCATTGATGCCGGCAGCGTCGGTTCGTTTAAAGGAGTGATCCGGTCGGTTGAAAAGATCTTGGACAGGTTTGACGAAAACACAAAAATCATTCCGGGACACGGCCTGCTGGCCGGCAAAAAAGATCTTGAACGCTGCAGGGATAGGTTAGCCGATGTTTATAGCCGAGTTCCGGCCTATAAACATAATGAAGATAAAAACAAATCTCTCATCTGTTTTTCTATTCAACAAGGACCTTTTCCAACTGCCGGACCAAAAAATCGATCTCCGCTTCATTGATCACGAGAGGAGGGGATATCCGGATGGTGCGCCCGTGGGAATCGTTCACCACCACCCCCAGTTTGAGCAGCTTGCGGCAAAATTCCATGGCATTGCCCTGTTTTACTTCGATCCCGATGAACAGCCCTTTCCCCCTGACCTCTTTAACATGGGGTGATCGGGCGGCGATTTTTTCAATTTTTTCTTTGAGAATTTCTCCTTTTTTCCGGGATTGTCCGGCAAGATTTTCATCCTTAAATACGGCCAGGGATGCCGTACCGGCCACACAGGCCAGAGGATACCCGCCAAAGGTGGACCCGTCCGATCCCTTGGAAAAAACCATATCCATTATCTTTGCATTGGTGATAAAAACGGACAACGGTAAAAGCCCACCTGAAAGAGCTTTCCCCAGAATCACCCCGTCCGGAACAATCATGTCATGCTCAAAACAAAACTTCTTACCGGTGCGCCCCATGCCGACCTGGATTTCGTCACAGGCCAGGAAAAGATCATGTCTATCTGCAATATCACGCAACCCTTTTAAGAAACCCGGGGGCGGCAGTTTCATTCCCCCCTCTCCCTGCATGGGCTCGACAAGGATGCCGCAGGTATTTTTATTGACAGCTCTTTCAACCGCCTGAAGATCACCGAACGCCACAGAGACGTATCCCGGGGTTAAGGGTCCGAATCCCTGTTTATATTTTTGGGAAGCGGAAAAAGAGATAACGGAAATGGTTCTGCCGTGGAAATTACCGTCAAATACAATAATCTCCTGTTGGCCGTCAATGATGCCTTTGTGTTTATACCCGAAGTACCGCATGGTTTTGATGGCGGTTTCAACGGATTCAACCCCCCCGTTTTTCGGCAGCACCTTATTGCCGTGCTCTCCGAACCGGGGAGCCATCTGGGGGGTGAAATCCGCCATCTTTGAAAGAAAGACACCCAATGGATCGGTAAAGACGACGTTTGACACCACTGAGCCGTAATTTTGGGTCAGTGCATCCACAACCGCCCGGGTAATGACCGGATGGTGATGCCCGGGATTTGCCGCAGAATAGGCGGCAAGACCGTCCAGATATCTGTCTCCTTTTTTATCGGTGAGCCAGCATCCTTTGGCATGCCTGACAACCAGATCAATCCGGTCATAGTGGTGGGCACCAAAGGTATTTTCCAGCTGGAATATTTTTTCATCGCCTGCACCGCAAAACCCGGATGTTAACAAAGCGTTCCGATTGGCTTTCATAATCCCCTCCTTTTAATCATCCTGTTTAATGATATGATAGATTCGCTGTTCATCAGGTGTCAGTGTTTGATTCTGATCAAGCATCTTCTCTAAAAAACAATGGTAAAAATCGTGGCGAAGGCTGTCCCGGTTTGCAAGAATAAACCATTGGTTCCGGGTCCAGTTGATCGGAGACCGGTCTTCGTTTCCGGTTTCAAAAATCCCCACAAGCGCTTGGGCTTTATCGGTGATCACTTCGATGGACCGGCCGCCGATGGTCTCTTTTAAACGGGTGTGATCCGGATGTATGACCTGGACATCAAACTTTTTTTGAATATTTCCCATGGCAATGTAACGGATATTAACCCCGCGCCGGTCCGCATCCAGCAAAAACGGCTCAAGGTGTTGATTGGCTTCGGGAAATAACCGGACATAGGCTTCTATTTTTGCCTCCCGGATCATCTGGGCGGCTTTTTCCATGACCGCATCATAGCCTGTCAGTGTCCAGACATATTCCACCAGGTTCTTTTGAGAGGCCTTATCAATCTGGCTTTTTAATTCATTGATATTGACAGTGAATTCCCGTTTTAACCGCCGGACCAGTTCATCCGGCGGCAGCGGCGCATACTGGCCTGGATTTACTTCGATTACATATTCTTTGGCCAGCAGGCTTCTGATCACATCATAGATCCGGGACCTGGCAATCCCCGATATTTTGCTCAACCGTGATCCGTTGGACGGGTGATGCCCGATCAGCGCCATATAGCAGGCGGCTTCATATTGTGAAAACCCAAGTTTTTTAAATTTTGAATAAGTGTCCATTTTCAACCCATTAATGTTGCTACTACAGTAACAACTTAAATGATATGATCAGCATTGTCAACCCCTTCCCCTGATCCGCCATACGGCACCGCCTGCTGCGTTGCCTGCGATCGTTCCTCCCTGCGGAGTATGAATGATACACCTCACTCGTCACTCCTTGCCGCCTTGCATCCGGCACCTTGCTGATGGCCAGGGATGATACGAAATCCATGACTCAAACCATATATACGAAAATTTGATGGTGGATTTGGGGTTATTATATTTCATACTCTATCCATTGAAAATCAGTGCACATATATCATGTGAGGCCCTGTTGCCCAAAACGGCTAAAATTAATCAGATACCCTTTGACACGACAGATCGAATCAGGTAAATATTTGGCAATACATATAAAATCATTGACCCGCAACAGGAGTACATAAATGGCTGGTTTAAACAAGGTAATGCTGATTGGAAGGCTGGGAAGAGACCCTGAAATCAGATATTCACAGCAAGGCACGGCGATTGTTAATTTCTCCATGGCAACCAGTGAGCAATGGACCGATAAAAACACCGGTGACCGGCAGGAAAGAACGGAATGGCACAGAATCGTACTTTTTGGCAAACAGGCTGAAATCTGCGAAAAATACCTGTCAAAAGGCAGCCAGATTTATATTGAAGGGCGCCTGCAGACCCGGAACTATGAAAAAGACGGTCAAACCCATTATACCACTGAAATCGTTGCAGCCAACTTCCAATTTCTGGACAGCAAAAAAGATAGCCAGGGCGGCGGCGGTTACCAGCAAGGAGGCGGCGGTTACCAGGGAGGAGGTGGATATCAGAATCAACAGACCGGAAACAACTCTAATTTCCAGAATCAGACCAATCCGGGAGTGTCTGGCGGCCAAACCCCTATCCCGGATGATGATATTCCGTTTTAACCTCAATCACATCCCCGTTTTAAAATCAATTCGCCCCGTTAACTCCTAAAAGAGTCAACGGGGCGTTTATGTTCGGTATAATGGGATCTTAACCTTATTGAGAACTATCGATTTGTTCTTTCATAGTGATATCGTGTTTCATTTCCTGAACCGTTTTTTTATTTTCTTTTTTAAAGTCCTCTTCAAGATGAGTGGCGACACAGGCTTTTTTTAATTTTTCGATATTTCCGTTCAGCTTCTCTTTTTCCGACTCAGGCAGATCTCCGATGCAGGTGGTATAGTCTTTTTGTTTTCTATTTTTAACTTTCGCTTCCTGGTGCCTTCTCAGTGCTCTGTCTTTCATATGGACAACTCCTTTCAAATAGAACTCAATATCTGTCTCTAATTTGTTTCACTTTAAAAATGAAACCGTTTATCATAAAAAAAAGGGTAAACACCAAACCCGGCTTTGGCAAGCCGTAAACGGATAAAAAACAGGCGGGTGTGTGATTTTCATTGGTTAACCGGTCTGGCCGTTTCAACCGATTCCATCATTTACAAATATGATTCAGCGGGTTACGGATAAGCAGGCGACTATTTTCCGGCATCTTCCTTTCGCCACTGTCTGGGACTTTTATAGGCGGAATCGAGCCGCCACATTCCAAGCCGTGCTTTTCTGGCAATGGCTTCATGCTTAAAATAATCCCGGGAATTGAGAGAATCCGGGCGCTTTCCGCGGTAAACCTCAGCCAGTCCGGCTTTGATCATCTCGATGTTGATATTGATGTTATCGACAAAGACCTCAGCCAGCTGGCGATTGTATCCCCCGGTTCCATAGCTTTTAAGGCGGACTTGTTTTTTGTCTAATCTGGATTGAAGGTATGCTTTTGATCTCTCACTGAAGGGTTGATTTTTTTTCCCCCTGTATCCGGTTTCAGGTGCATCGATTCCGACCAGACGAACCTTGAAAATCAGATCCAACCCGCTCACCTGTATCGTATCGCCGTCATACACCTTTAATACGTGAAAAACCGGACCTTTGTCCTGTTGACGGGCAAGGGTTTTAGATATCTCCCGGGTTTCTTCCAGTTCGTTTACCAGCCCCTCTTCCGGAGGCGATACATTGGAGTAATGCCGCACCCCTTCTTCATCTGTCCAAAAATAGATATGGCCCCACAGGGGGGTGATCAGGATCAGTGCCACCAGACAATGGAACATTCTCTTTTTCATGTCTGATCTTTAACATGATTTGCGATTCATTTCAAAAAAACCGGTCGCCCTTGGTCCACCATACGGTCCCGCCTGCTGCGTTGCCTGCGGTCGTTCCTCCCTGCGGGGTATGGCTGATACGCCCTCAGTCGTCACACCTTGCCGCCTTGCATCCGGCACCGTCTGATGGTCAGGGAGGGGGTGCAACCCATAGCCCACATGCGAAACAAAAATTGGATGGTGGATTTCGGTCAAGAACACAATCCCCGGATTCAATCACCAATAAATGG
>JANQML010000256.1 GCA_028280105.1 Desulfobacula sp.
TCGATTTTAATATAGACCGGGTGGCCTGCCTTGCCGGTAATGACCAGGGTGTCAAATCCGCAGGATTTCATTTCAATGCCCCAGGATGCTGTGGCTGCCGATTCGGCATTCATCCCGATGGCGGGGCTGATGGCGCCGGCGGTCCATTTGGCCGCCCCGCTCTGCTTGACACCGGTCATGGGGCCGCCGGCCATGATCAGGCAGTTTTCCGGATCAAAAGCGCCGGTCCCGGCAGGACACTCTTTCCACAGATAATAGGCAACCATGCCGCTGCCGCCCAGAAAATACCGGTATACCTCATCCGGAACCTGCTCTATTTTAGATTCACCCGTGGACAGATCCACTTTCAGTGCTTTATGCCATACACCCTTAACCATTTTGATCCTCCTTTATGTCATGGCTCCGAAAGCTCCACCGGGATATCTCCCAGAATTCCGGATGCTACAAATGAAATGCGTTTTCCCCTGAGACCCTTTTGGGGAGGCGCCCCGGACATCTTGACCCCCTTTGCCTCAAGACCGGAAATATCCTTTTCGATATCATCGGTGATCAGGCAGAGGTGGTGTATAAAATCGCCTTTTTCCTCTACATGGCCTGAAAGCGGGCCATCCGGTGCCAGATCCTCCAGCAGCTCCAGTTCGACCTCTCCGCAGCGGATCACCGCCACTTTCATCCCCCGTTCCGCCACCAGTTTGATCTCTGGTTTTTCCATCCCAAGCCCGGTGCAGAACTGATCAACCACCTTTTCAATATCCCGCACCGCAATACCGATGTGCCCGATGCCGTGAATCATTTTTTCCTCCTTATGCACGCTCTCTTCCTAAGATCTGACGGAATCCGCTGATCAGGCTGTCCTTCACCAGAACCACGGCCATCACTACAAAGACCATCGCCTCTGCTCCTGATGCATAGTAACGTCCTGTCACGGCAATAACAAGACCCAGTAAAAAGGCGGCCCAGAAGGTACCGGTCAGGTTGCCCATACCGCCGACAATCACCACGGCAAAGGCCAGCAGCAGGATGTGAAACCCCATGTAGGGTTCAGCCGTGGCCACGGGTGCGTACAACACCCCGCCCAGGACGGCCAGGACGCTTCCCAGTACGAAAATAATGGAAAAATAGCGGTTCACATCCAGCCCGAGACACCGGACACCGTCCGGATCTTCCAGGGCGGCCACCACAATCCGTCCAATCATTGAACGGCTGAAAAAATAGCGTAGCGATCCGAAAAGGGCTACGGCACTTAAGACGATCACCACCCGGTAGACCGGTATCGACATGCCCAAAAAAGAGACGGTTTTGCCGATGGGGTCACTGACCGGATGGGGCGTTCCGCCCCAGATCATTTTGATAACATCGGTGCCGATCAGCAGCAGGGCATAGGTGGCAATCATGGCATAGTCCAGGCCGGCCCCGTAAAGCCGCCGGATGATAAAGCGTTCAATGAGCCAGGCCACCGGCACCAGGGCCAGCACCGCGGCGATGAGGCTTAAAATAAAGGAATCGACCACTTTTAAGGCTGCAATGAAAATATAGACCCCCAGGGCATACACCATGCCGTGGGCAAAGTTGATGATGTGAATGGTGCCGAAGGTCAGTGACAGGCCGATGCTGAAAAAGTAAAGGATGGCACCGATGGTAAGGCCGTAAAAAATGGTTTCAAGCATGAGATCAGCCCTCCTGTGATGCCGGCACGGGTTGCGGCCGGTTTATCAGTTTATCGCGGATCAGCCCGACAATTCCCTTTGGCCAGGCAAACACGATGAGCAGCAGCACAATGCCGAGCCACATCTCCCACTGGGGAATCTCAAACGGCAGGGCCGTGCCGATATCCGAGGTCCAGACCGGCAGGTAATTTTTGATGAGCATGAACACCAGTGCCCCGGCCAGGCCGCCGTAAAGATATCCGGCACCGCCGATCAGGGCAGAAAAAATAACATCCACATTGCCGAAGGGGCTCATAACCTCAGGGCTTACAAATCCCTGGCTCAGCGCGAAAAGACAGCCTGCAAGGCCGGCCAGAACCGATGCAATCACAAAGGTGAGCCATTTATAGAAGGCGGTGTTATACCCCAGAAAACGAACCCGTTCCTCATCCTCCTTGATACAGCGGATGGCAATACCGTAGGGTGATCCGGTCAGGCGCTTCAGCCCGTAGTAGACTGCCATCAGAACAATGAGCAGCAGGACAAATATGTGCGTGGTATTGTAAAAATCGATGAGGCCGAACAAGGGGTCGGCAGTGCAGCTTAATCCGTCATCCCCGTGGGTGACGTCCTTGAGAAAGGACCGCACAAAAAAGAAGCCGATTTCATTAAATGCCATGTTGATCAGGGCAAAGGAGGCCTGTTTTGTCTTAATGGCAATGGCGCCCAGCAGGGCTGCCAAAAGGGTTGTCACCAGCAAGGCCATAACAATGGCCAGGGCAGCGTTCTGATTGACCAGGGAGAGCCACAACGCCGTGGTATAGGCCCCGGTGCCGTAGTAAAGCATGATGCCGAACGTCAGGTGCCCCATGTATCCGTAGAGAAGATCGAACGCGAGCACAAAAATACAGAAGATCATAAAATCAACCACCCAGTAGGATGACATCAGCATGGACAGAAGTCCGAAAGCCAGGGCCAGAACGATCATTTCAAGCCATAATTTTTCCTTGAACATACCGGAAATTAAGCTAGGACGTGTGGGTTGCATAAATTTATCGGTTCCTTTTTTTCAAAGCTCGCCTTCCAGGGCGGCAATATCGGCAATTTCTTCTGCAGTGCTCATCTCCCGGATGATCCTGCCCTCTTTCATGATATAGACCCGATCGGCCAGCTGGCTCACCAGGGAGAGGTTCTGTTCGACGATCAGGGTGGCCCGCTCTGCCTTCATATTGCTTAAAATGCGGAAGATATCCTTGATCACGACCGCGGCCAGGCCTTCGGTGGGCTCATCAATCAGCAGCAGGCTGGGTTCACCCACCAGCGCCCTGCCGATCAGCAGGATTTCACGCTGCCCCCCGGACAGACCGCCTGCCTTTTTATGAAGAAACCGTTCCATTTCCGGATAGAGGCTGACCACGGTGTCCACCGCTTCTTTGGGGTCCCTGCCGCTGGCATGGGCGGCCAGATCGATATTCGAGGCCACGGTCAGGTCACTGAAGACCTTTTTATCCTGGGCCACAAAACCGATTCCCTGCCGGGCCAGCACCTCGGCCGGCATCCCGTTGACAGGCTTTTCCTTAAACCGGATCGTTCCGTTCTGCGGTTTTAACAGCCCGCAGACCGTCTTCATCAGGGTGGTCTTTCCGGAGCCGTTCCGTCCCACCAGAAAGACCATTTCACCCGATTTTACCGTCAAGTTGATGTCATGCAGGGCCAGTGCCTTGCCATAGGCCACACTCAGTGCGTTTACCTCTAACACTATTCCTCCTTGCCCCAATAACACTCCCTGACCTTTTCATCGGCCAGGACGGTTTCAGGATCGCCTTCGCAGATCAACCGGCCGTTGTTCATTACACCGAGCCGGTTGAGCAGACCGGAAATCTTGCTGATCTTGTGCTCGATAATCACAATGGCAAATTGTTTTTTTAAGGTTTTAATCAAAGACAGGATCTGCTGGATTTCATGGTCGCTCAAACCGGCCAGGGGTTCGTCAAGCAGGAGCAGCTTCGGCTCAAGGGCCAGTGCCATGGCAATCTCCAGCATCCGTTTGTCCCCGTAAGACAGCTCGGATACCGGCTGGTCCTGCTTATGGCTCAATCCCACCGTATCCAGGGATTGTTTGCAGGCATCCACCACTTTTTGATCCATGGCGGATGTCAGCATAAATTGTGTCGGGCTGTGGGGATTTTTAAACCGGACAATGGGCAGCACCATATTTTCCAGCACCGTCAGGGTTGAGAAAACCGACACCAGTTGAAAGGTCCGGATAATCCCCAGATGAACCCGTTTGTGGGCCGGTACGCCGGTGATGTCAGTGTTGTCGAACAGGATGCGCCCGCCCGTGGGAGGGAAAAATCCGGATAAAAGATTAAAATAGGTGGTTTTGCCGGATCCGTTCGGCCCGATAATGCCGTAGATCTCTCCCGGGCGGACCGCATTGTTGACCCCGCTGACCGCTTTGATATCACCAAAATGTTTTTTCAGGTCTGTTGTTTTGATTACCGCGTTCATTGGATGGTCCCTGCCGGCTTAAATTCTTCAGCCGCTTGTTTATAAGGTCCTGATCGATATTGGTCGGTGCGAACCTACCCCGGAAAGCGTTTCTCTTCCTCTGTCGTGCTCTCCGGGGAGAGGTGGGTTTTCACTAGTACCCCAGATCTTCCACCGGCGGCAGAAAGGATTCCCCCTCATACGCGTCAATGATCCTGGCATAGTCATATTTAGTGTGCTGGCCGCTTCTCTGGTCCGGCCCCTTGCCTTCCACGATATAGGTGGCATACTTGTAGACCGGGCGGCCGTCCACCCTCCAGGATGCCTTGCCTTTGGGTCCTGTCCATTCAGGCGCTGCCATGAGGGCGGCGTACATTTTTTTCGGATCGATCTCTCCGGAAAGGGAAATGGCGCGGGCCGTTTCTTTTATACCGGCATAGGCGGCCATGGCATAGGGATCCGGCGGACTCTTATACGCGGCAATATACCTGTCACTGAACGCCTTGGTGGCGGCCACCACTTCAGGATCCTTGAAACCGGTCATGTCCCAATACCAGAACATCTGTCCCCAGATGCCTGCCATGGCTTCGGCCGGGATCCCGGTGGCAAATACATTGGCCAGCCAGAAATGAAATATTTTCAAATTCTTGGCCAGGCCCATCTCGTTGGTCGCCTTGAGCGCATTAATGGCATCCCCGCCCCAGGAACCCATGAAGAGTACATCCGGGGCATACTCTTTGACTTTGATCAGGTAGGGGGTCATGTCTGCCGTTTTAACCGGCACCCAGAAGACTTCGGAAGCGATCCCTGCATGATCTTTAATCACCGCCTCAAACCCGGTATACGTGGTTTGCCCAATCACATAGTCCGGCATAAAACAGGCGATTTTCTTCGCTTTCATGGGACCGGCGATATAACCGGCAGCACCGCGGCCTGCCGACTCACTGGTGGCCATAATATTCAGGGCAGTTGCCGATTTTTCCTTTTTCTCAAAAAATTTCTCCGGTACCCCGTTGGTGGTCATCAGGAAGACCTTGGTCTTTTTTGACTCACCATTCAGGGCCATGGAGACATGGCCGAAGGTGCCGCCGACCAGTATTTTAGCCCCCCTGCCCTGGGCCATCTCCTTTAACCGCCGGATCGCCACCTGGGGATTGGTCTCATCATCCCTGTAAATTCCCTCTATCATCATTGATTTTCCGCCGACCTTGATACCGCCGGCGTCATTGATCTCCTGAATGGCCAGTTTGGCGCCTTCCATCTGCAGTTCTCCGAGCACCGAACCGGGTCCGGACAGTGAATACATCACCCCGATCTTAATCTTGTCCGCACCAAAAGCGGCCGGAATTGACCCGGCAAAGAAAACGGCGGCAATAACTGCCATAATAAAATTAAAGCGAATGGATTTCATTTTTTTCTCCCCTCGGTTAATGGGTGTTACCCCCCTTTTAAATGATGTCGGCACGCATTTCATTCAGGTTGGTCACCTCACTGTGCTTCTTCAACACCTTGGAGTTCTTAACATTTGCGATAAATATCTCCGTGGTGGTAAACACCTTTGCGCTGATCATATGTCCGCCGTATACCAGGCCTTCCGCACCGGCGGACAACAGGCAGTGAACATGCAGAACCGGATCATCCTCTTTAAGCGGGCCGAACTCTCCGTGCTGCGGCACGATGTTTCCCTCAATGCTCATGAGCTCAAAAGGCCCTTTGAGTTCGACCTTGTTCAGGTTTTCCGCCGGTTGAACCGGGATGGTGAAGTCGTCCTTGGGTGCAACAAAGACACAGTCGCACAGGCTGCCGATCCCGGAAACGATCACGGCCCGTTCCCATCCCTGGTCCTTGACGGTCTGGGTCAGGACACTGAAAAGATCATCTCCGGGCTGGAAACGGGTGAAGATCACCTCAGACAAGTCTACTTTTTCGACAAAGCGTGGTTCCATAAAAATCCTCCGTATATTTTGGCTAATATGCCAGATTGACGGTTATTGATTTACGCCGGGTAAAGCTCTCAAGCATCCCTTCCAGGGACCATTCCCTGCCGATACCGCTCTGCTTGAATCCGCCGTATGACTGCCCCGGGACGATTCCCAGCCCCTGGTTCACCTGGACGAAGCCCGATTCCACGGCCTGGGCCGTTTTCAACCCCTTACTGATATCCCGGGTAAAAATAAATGCCGACAACCCGTAATGGGTGTCGTTGGACATTTGGATCGCTTCGGTCTCATCTTCCCACGGAATCACCGTCAGAACCGGTCCGAACACCTCTTCCTTTGTAATGCGCCACTCATTGTCCACTCCGGAAAAGATGGTGGGCTCGACAAAATAGCCTTCGGACAGGGGGCCTGTTTCCGGTGGCATCCCGCCGATGACGGCATTGGCGCCCGGGAGTTTCAGGGTTTCGCCAATATACCCGCATACGGTTTCATACTGGTTCCGGTTTACAATGGCTCCCATCTGGGTGGTTTCATCAAAGGGATCGCCGATTTTAAGCCCTTTGAGCTTTTCGGTCAGCCGCCCCAGGAAATCATCATAGATGGATGCGTGCAGGAAAAGACGGGACCCTGCCGTACAGGACTGGCCCTGACGGATGAACCGCATGGCATTGATAACACCCTGGACGGTTTCGTCATCGTTGGCATCCGGGAAGACGATCTGGGGACTCTTTCCGCCCAGTTCCAGGGATACCGGGATAATCCGCTCGGCTGCCGCCTGCATGATCCGCTGCCCCACTTCTGTGGAACCGGTAAATGACAGCTTGGCTATGCCGGGATGGTCCAGCAGGGCCTGGCCGCATTCGCTGCCTTTTCCGGTGACGACATTCAGGACACCGGGCGGTAAGAACTCAGCGCAGAGCCTTGCCAGTTTAATGGCGGTCAGCGGTGCTTCCACAGAGGGCTTGAGCACCAGTGTATTTCCCGGTACAAGGGCCATGGTAATTTTTAAAGCACCCAGGGCAAGAGGCGCATTCCATGGGATGATGCCTGCCACGACGCCCAACGGTTCCCTTCTGGAGTAGCTGAGAAGGGTTTCCCCCAGGGGAACCACTTCCCCTTTGATTTCACTGGCTACACCGCCGAAGTAGCGGAACATGTCAGCCGTGAGCATGGTTTCCCCCCGGGATTGGGTGGCAATGGCATTTCCCGTTTCAAGGGTGTAAAGCCTTGCAAAATCCTCTACCTGGGCTTCCAACGCGTCGGCAATTTTCAGCATGGCTTTGCCGCGCTCCCGTGCCGGCATATCGCGCCAGGCAGGGAAGGCGTTTTGAGCGGCTAAAACCGCCCGGTCAACCTCGGCCTTCCCTGCCCGGGGCACCTGACCGGCTTCTGTGCCTTTTTTTGCCGGATTTTCAACGGGCAAAAACTCGCCGCTGTCCGCCCCGACCCACTGGCCGTCGATCAACATCAATTCCTGTCCAATACTTTTATGGAGTGATTCCGTCATTCCATACCTCCTGTTACCCGATAGATGAATATGTTATGCCCGGCTCTCCGGGCCTATATAAGCGTTTCAAGCAGCGCTTCAGCCCTTTTTGGGTTGAAGATGCCGCAGATGCAGGGCTGGGCCAGTTCTGCAGCCGCCTTTTCCAGTGTCATTTTTTTCCGGCGGATCTTTTTAACCAGGGAGAGCACCAGCGAGGCGGCGACCAAACCGTGTCCGCACATGGTGGTAATACCCAGGACCTGATCATCGGGGAGCCGTTCCGTGCGGCCCATGATCCCCACGGACTGATTCAGGGTGTGGGGTGTTATTCCCGATTTTTTACAACAGGCATGGGTCTCGTCAAACACGCCTGTCAGCACGACGGAAACCCCCAGGTCTGCCGCCTTGATTTCCTCCAGCACCTTTATGACCACCTCTTTGTCGGTGAAGACGATATGGATGACCGATGTATCTTCAAAACCGGCAAGGATGTCATCCATTTCCGCATTGAATTCACTCCCGGTTTTTACCTCGCCTGAATTGACATGGGGGTATTTGAGCAGAATCTCATAGAGCTTTTTTTTAACCGCTGCAGACCCTTCATGGGTAAAACCGGTTGCGCACATGCCCAGCATGACAAAATCCTTGCTTAACCCTTCCCTGTTCCCCTGTCGAAAAAGTGTATGTGTCATCTTGTTTCCCTTATGCTTCCTGAAAGAGCGGGCGTCCAAGGCCCAGGTTCATTTTTCCGTTAATGGACGGGGTCAGCCCTGCTTTCTTGATCTCATCCCTTACAGGATTACTCCCGTCGTCGGAGAGCTTACCGATCACCGCCACACTGAAGACCGTATCCACCTGGTCGGAAATGCCTTTTAAGGCGGCAAACACATCCTGGCACTGATGAATGGGGATGAGCGCCTCAATAATTGCGGACAATACCTTTTCATTTCTGACATCCTCCCGGATTCTGCCGGTGACGGGATCATCGATGATCTCGGTAAGCGGGTTGCACGGCTCCAGTTCAATACCCATGGAAAACAGCTTTTTAACGGCCGGTTCCACATCTTTGAGCCGGCATCCCAGGCCGGGCCGACCGAATTCCAGGCCCAGGCCCACAAAGCCGTCCTTAAATCGGCCGGTGACCTCGTTTGTCTTCATCTCTTCGGTGCCCCGGCCCGGGATATCGGTGCCGGGATGGCTGAACCACGGATCGCTGAAGAAAGCCCGGATCAGGCGGGGCATCTCCAGTTCCTCTTTTACAATGGCATCGGACGGACAGACATTGGCCCGGAAACAGACGGCACATTCCACACACTCGTCCCGTATGATCTTTGCAGACGCCTTGATACCCGCTGCCTTATCTCTTTTTTGCACCGCTATGGCTTCCACAGGGCAGTAAGGCGCGCACGCACCGCAGCCAATACACGTTTTGGGGTCTATTTTCATGATGATCTCCTCAGGAATGCCTCCTTATGACATTAACGGCCTGCTCAACGGTCAAACCGCGGGGTTTTATTTCTGCTTTTCCTGGTTTTCATAGTATTCCTCTATGACTCTTCTGACATGGGTGAGATGGCTGTTCATCGCATCAACGGCCTGTTTATGATCCCGGTTCAAAAGGGCTTTATAGATTTGCTTGTGATCCGTCATTGAGCGGTCGATCATGTCCGGCCGCACGGTGAACGCCTCTTTTAGAAATTGTTTCAAAGAGCGGTGGATCGCCTCAAACACCTGGACGATGAACCGGTTATGCGACGCCCTGGCCACCAGGCTGTGAAAAATCAGGTCCTGTTCCTGGTACTCGTTTACATTATTGCGGGCCAAAGCGGCTTCCATTTTGGACATGATAAGGCCGATGTCGGCGATCTCTTCGTCAGACGCCCTGGCAACCACGAGGTCAACCATTCTGGATTCAAATAACCGCCTGGCTTCCAGCAGTTCAAAGGTTGCTTCGGCATCGGACATCAGCGGCAGCTCAAGACCGCTGACCAGAAAAATCGGTGCACGGGATATTAAAAAGGTGCCGAGTCCCGGCCGCTGCTGAACAGCCCCCATCCAGTCCAGCGTTTGAAGCGCCTCTCTCAGACTGAGCCGGCTGACGTTCAGACTCTGGGCAAAATCGTTCTGGTTGGGCAGCTTATCCCCTTCCTTGAGTTCTCCGTTTAATATCATCCGTCGAATTTCATCGATAACGGAATCACATATTTTTTTCCGGACCACTTTTCCCATAAAAGCTCCCAATTTTTAAAGTTTGTAAGACAATCCTACAATCTCATCATATGATTGTCAAATTGTTTTTAAAATAAAATTAAGGTATAGGTCCGTTTAACGGGGAATGGATGGGCGGATTTATCGTGGCAGCCTATTTAAAACAACAGGGAATTATAGAATCGAGTCGCTTAAAGCCTTGATTGAAGGCATTTCAGGCAGATCCGGGTATGGTACGGTATCGGGTGGGGCAGAAAATGGTTAACAGATGCGGGTGAGCAATATCTCAGATGCTTTTTGAATAATACCCTTCAAGCGCATCCTGGATCTGTAAAAGATGCTCTGACATGGCATCATGCGCTTTGCCTGCATCTTTTGTGCGAAGCGCCTCATAGATTGCAAGATGGTCTTTTAAAGAGAGCTCCACCCGTTCGGGCATGACGAAGAAGGCCTCTTTTAAAAACTGGTCCAGCGACTGGCGGATGTTCTGGAACAATTGTATGATGAAGCGGTTATGTGTGGCTTTAGCGATCAGAAGATGAAACAGGAGATCTTTATTCTGGTAGTCGCCAATCTCGTTGGAACGGACCGCTTCCACCATCTCGTCCACAATCTCGCCGATTTGCGCTATTTCCTCATCAGTGGCCCGCTCCACTGCCAGCTCTATCATCCCGATTTCAATGAGACGACGCGTCTCATTAAGCTCGGTGGTCGCCTGTTTGTCGGATAAAAAAGGCTGTTTGAATTCATCGGAGATCAATACGGGCACCCGGGAGACAAGGACAGTGCCAAGCCCGGGCCGCTGCTCTATGGCGCCGATTCTCTGCAGGGTCTGAAGCGCCTCCCTGAGACTCGGTCTGCTGACGCCCAACTGTTCTGCAAACGCAATCTGGTTGGGCAGCTTGTCTCCCTCCTGGATTTCTCCGCTTAAAATCATGCGCCGGATTTCATCCAGAACCGAATCCGACAATTTTTTTTTGGTTATTTTTGCCATACAGCTTTATCCTTGACGGTTTAATCAAAAATGTCCGGTGATCGTTTCTTTTATCAATCTTATTCTTCGGACAAATGGATTGTCAAACAATTTATGATTTTCGGTAAATACAGCTTCTCCCATGGTGATTCAAGCCCATTGTCATACGGATCAGACCGCCGCTGTCAAACCGGTTCTGCCAAATCCTTTAAAGTGGACGGCCCGGTCAGGTTGCCCAAATCCACCATCAAATTTGTTTTAGCCTGTGGGCCGTGGGTTGCACCCCCTCCCTGGCCACCATACGGTGCCGGATGCAAGGCGGCAAGGCGTGACGACTGAGGGCGTATCAACCATACGCCGCAGGGAGGAACCACCGCAGGCAACGCAGCAGGCGGGGCCGTATGGTTGATCAGGGATTGTTTCGTGCCAAAAATGAAAATACGTAGTCCCACCCTTTGAATTTGCGTAATTCTACGCATTGTTTTTTTGAGTGCATCAGAATACGTTTTTTATCAGATACTTGCTTGCAAAAGAAGACCGCGACCCAATCAATGGGATAATCGGGTGCGGTCTTTAACCCGTTTAATTGCAAATGCTAACTAAAAAAACAAAAAAGGGTGACAATTATGTATGGGATTTCAAATAAAAGGCTGATGACTGCATTTTTATTTATTTTTGTAATATTTCTAACAGATCCCATTATACTTTTCGCGTCAAATCCGTGTGAAAGATATGCCCAAGAGGCTGTCAGGCAAAATCAGGCAAACCTTTCCATGCAGGCCGGTTTTCATTTGCCGGGATGGAGCAGTGACTATAAGGAACATTATAATTGGTGTATCCAGGGCAACAATATCAACCATACGCCGTTTCATTTAGAAAACAGGGAAAAAGCGTTGCAGGTGTTTGCCGTCAAGCAAGGCAAAACCGCCGCAGCCAAACGATATGCCAAAGAATCGGTTCGTCAGAACAGAGAATCAAAGGGGATGGGTGCCAACTTTCCCCCGCCTGTGTGGAGTTCGGATTTTAACGGTCACTATCACTGGAGCATGAACGGCGGGAACATACAGACGACGCCGACGCATTTGGCTGAACGTGAAAAAGCATTACAGATATATGCAATAAAAAATAATAAAGGACCTTTGTCCGCCGCAAATGAATTGATCAAAGCGATTGCTCCTGCGGAGGTAAAATCGTTCAAGATGCAGAAAGGCGTTATTCTGCCGAAAAATAAATCCGCTTTCTGCAATCAGTATGCAGATACGGCACTTGAACAGGTTGCGCTTGCAAAAAAACATAATTTACCGGGAATTGTTCCGCCGGTTTGGAGCGATAACCGATCGAATCACTTTAACTGGTGCATGGGCGTCGATCAGAAAAATGCCGAATCCGGCTCAAAATTACGACAGGATTTTCTTGATAAGCATCTTAACCGTTCAGCCGGTCAAAAAGGGAAAACGGTCACCATGGTACCGGGCGGCCAAATTGGAAAAATAGAGACGATCCCCCATGCCGTGATCGGAAAAAAACTGACAAGAAAAGAGGCGTTGAGAGACCGGATCGACAAGTTGGACGGGGGCGCCTTCCAGGTCAATTATACGACCCCTTTTTCCATCCCAAAAGGAAAGGTGCAAACCAGTCATTTGATTGATATCCCACAGGCAGGTCTTTATAAAATAGGTATCCGGCTGGGAAGGAGTGTTAAAAACGGCTACCTGATCAGCCCGCGAATCGATAAGGAAGATTATCAGCTTGTATTGAACATGAAAAATTCCAATGGATTGGATTTTGTAATCGATAAAGACGGGAACCCGTCACCACAGGCCGTTTTAGAAAAAAAGGGAAGCAACCGGTTCTCTGCGTGGATCGTCAGCGATCAAACCCTGTCAACTTTTTCAGGCGTGAGGGATAAAGACTTTTATTTCTGGGTGGATAAAGACCATGTGCCGGTTAACGGCAAGTTACGGTTGCGTCTTGAAGTCGTCGGTATGACAAACCGGAAAGTCGGCGAAACAGATGCGCAAGAGACCTTTAAAAAAGGGTTTGAACTCCTCCCGTTAACCGGGCACGAGGGCATAAACGGTAATTTTCATGTGGATTTTGCCGTACCCCATAAAGCCGGTTTAACCGGTCAATACACGATCAACCAGTCAAATTTCCCCTATTCAATTATTGCCTTGCCATCGGTGCGGAAAACAAAAATGCATTACAGCGTGATTCGAACATCTGTATTACAGGACCGGGTGAAGGATACAACGATCAACTTTGAACCGCCAATGGTTACATTCCTCATTGCGAATTCCGATAATATTCCAAAACCGAATCAGGGTATTGTCGAACCCGTGAAAACAGGCGGCGCATCGGTAAAATTCAGCAGGAATGAATGGTATTACAAAGCAATTCTAGAGGGCAAGGTTTTTGGCCAGAAGCAGGATTGCGGAACCATAACGGTCAATGAAAAAAATGTATGTGCAAAATATAAGATGATCCGGCCGCCGACCAGTCATGTCAAGGCAAAAATCTTCGACCTTGCAAATCCAGAACCCGGAGAAATTGCAATTATTGTAAACAACAATCCCATCGGTTCCGAATCCCAGCATTCTTCCCCCCCATCTCTTGAATTGTTGGGAACAAAAGGGTATCTGACATCCTCGGCCTTAAGCTTTGAACCGGGAGATGACCTGAGAAACGAAGTCTTGGTTACTGCCCGTAACATGAAATTAGACTGGACATATGTTGCCGAACTCAGTGCGTTGGAAATTTCAGATCAGGCAGAGCATGATGATGACGGGGATGATGCAAACTTCGGGGAGTTTTCAGTATTGACGACATCTGTCGCCGTTAAGCCCAAGTTACCCGGCCAGATCACCTTAGGCCCGGATCAAATCGAAAACAGGTCCGCCGTCTATCCCATCGTTGATGTGAGAGATAATCCGTCTAATTTTCCTATTATGGACAGGGATAACCCAATCGGATTAAGTCCTAAAAGGAAAGAAGCCATGACCATTCCGGGGATCCCTGTTTTTGTCATGGGATACGACGAGTTGCAACAATTTAACCACATATCACTGAACGTGACCATGGTGGAACATGACGAACGGACCATGTGGCAGGAGCTGGAATCAATCGGCAAACTGTTTAAAGACTATATGTCGGCCCTTGTTAAAGCGGTGTCAAAACCCGGATTTGGCAGTCTTACCGCCTTGGGTAAAAGTATTTACGATTTTGCAACCACGGATCTGAATTATTCTCCGGGTGTTGACGACATGATGGGAAATGCCGGAATCACGCTATATAAAGCGGATAACTACGGCCTGTCAAATTCGGGACCCATTGCCTGGGATGTTCATGGCCCGGCAGACAGCGGCTGTTTCGATATGCAATTACAAAAACAGGGCAGGATTGAGGCCGTGGTATCCAAAGAGCAACCGGATTGTAGGAACCCCAGGCATATGACGGCCCATTTTAATCTGAGGCGGATTCCGAAATTAGAGGGTTGGGCAGATATCCAGCTGATCGATTTTGCCCCGGTTGATCTGCTTCCGGGCAGAATGAGTCATTCTGATGTGGAATTTGTCTCCCGGGACTTTTACATTACAGAAGGCGTGCTTTCAAATAATAATGACAATTTCAGGAGTACGGCATTTAAGAACATTGGCGTGATAAATAAATTGAAAGTCAGAGCGCCTGTAACACCGGATCAACTGCTTAAAAGGACACCGGGTATCTTACCAAGCGACACCATAAAGGACGGATATCCCTATTTTGGGGGAACCAGCTGGAGCAACAGGGGGTTTTCATATTATCAGGCCAAGGTGTCACAATATATAGCCTGTGTTCCGGATGATCTGTCCGCCCGGTTTAATTCGTATATCTCATTCACGCTCTACTATGAAGATGTTGTCAGGTTCGAAGGATTGAAAGACTATCAGGTGCTCAGACGTGACGGCTACCGGGACGTCATGGCCATAAAGTCAACCAAAATGCCGGGATCAAATATATACAAAGTGGACATAAGGCTGAGAAATCCGGGCAATTGGATCAAAGAGGCAAACCTGGTTGCATATGTTTCCATTCAATAGTTCCAAACGTTTTTCTACGGGGACTAAATAACGACTGAAGGTCGCGTCTTCTAAATAGTAAATTGTTACTTGGAAGAAGAGGCGGCCCTGAATGATCAGGCCGGAAAGACGGAACACCTGTTGAACAGATTTTCGATCGTTTAGCAGACCCGGTAAAAAATGAACCCTTTGGGAAACCCATGAAGGTCCTGTTTTTTTCAGCAAGGTCCTGCAATGGCAGATCCGCACCCTGCTGTTTTGAATCCGGGGTCTTCATGATTTTTAAAACATTGGAATCAAACCAATCCGAATCAATTGCCCGTACAAAAAACCTTAAAAAATTTTCCCCGGCTCCTGTGCTGAAATGACGGGGTTGCTAACCGATCACCGAAAAGCTGGAATCGGGGTTGATCTGTCTTAACCGGCTGTAAAAACCGATGTTGCAAGGGCGTTTGGTGTAATTCATGGTAAATGTCACAGGGTCCTTGTCATGATCGCGGCCAGCTTCGCAGGCGCGGATCAACTCGGCCATGAGCACCCCCACCACCGGTGCATTTTTATACTGGTTGCCTGAGGTGTCCGCGGCCATGTAAAACCCGGGCAGATCTGATTTGTCATAGATGGGAATCCAGTCATCAGATGCAAAGGCAATACAGGCCGTTCTTGATCAGCCGGCATGCCCTTCATGTTTTACAACGAAGCAGCTTTTGATTTGGATCAGATTTATAAAGGCCGCTATCTTTATAGAACGACCGACAATTAGGGCGTGTGCGTATACCCTGTCAAATGAAAACCGCAGCTTTTTCTGACAACCAGTTTCGGTTCCAGAATGATGTTATGGCAGCGCGCGCCTTGATCTGCATTATCCGGACCGGCTTCGGTTATTTTTTCAATGAGCAGCTGGGCCCCCTGCAATCCCATTTCATACTGCCGGTGGGCGACAGTGGTAAGTTCCACACCCGATATCGAGGCAAACGCGATATCATCGAACCCTATCAGGGCAATATCTTCCGGTATGCGCATCCCAGCCTCAAAAACAGCCTCACGCACCCCCAGCGCCATATTGTCGGCATGGCATAAAAAGGCCGTCGGTCTTTGGGAAGTATCTTTGTTCAGTATTTTTTTTGCAGTGTCGTAAGCCTTGTCCGTCATGTACCCGCAATCATTAATGTCAAAATGATCATCCGGCAGGTCAAAGGCTTTGACAGCATCCAGTGCGCCCCGCAGTCTCAGGCTTGCCGTGGAGGCCTCCTGGGAACCTGCAATAATGGATACCCGTTTATGCCCCATTTTCAAAAGATGCTCGGCAGAGGCATATCCGCCCTGGTAATTATCCAGGACAACACTGTCGATACAGCCCATGTCTCCCGGATCCAGGAGATGGCGGTTTACAAGAACAAAAGGGATGTCAAGACCGCGCAAAAGGCCGATATTGGGATCATCCCGCAGGACAGTGGATAAAATGATGCCGTCCACCCCCCTTGCGTTAAGGGTTTCAATGCTGTTGCGTTCCACCTGTTTGTCATGGTTGGTATTGAAAAGCATCATGCCGTATCCCTGCTCACCGGCTCTCTCCTGCACCCCCCGGGCCAGTTCCGGATAGAACGGATCACTGATACTGGAAACGATCAGGCCAATTGCCAGACTCTTTTGATTCACCAGGTTTTTAGCAAAAACATTGGGCTGATATCCCATTAACCGGGCGGTTTCCATGATTTTTTTCCGTTTGCTCTCAGCAACACCGGCCTTGCCGTTAAGGGCGTTGGAAACCGTTGCCGCCGACACATTCATCTTTTCTGCAATATCCTTTATAGTGGGTTTACCCATCTTTATCTTCTTTCTCAATCATATACGCGGCTTTAATGAACCGTTTAACCTATAAATCAGAGCAATAAGAGTTACTTGTATCTATTACACTTTTAATCTATACCAAGGAAATTTGATATTGACAACAAAATGAAAAATAATGTAAGAAGCATCAAAAATCAACTTAAACGTTTAAGTTGATTTATTCTAACCCGTTATCCGTTTAGGAGCACCCATGACACTGCCATTGGAAAACATACGCGTACTCGATTTTGGTCAATATGTTGCCGGCCCTGCAACTGCCGCCATATTGGGGGATCAGGGAGCCGAAGTCATCCGCATTGATCCGCCGGGAGGCCCCATGTGGAAATCCCCGGCCATGGACACCCTTAACCGCCGTAAAAAAAGCATTATCCTGGATCTTAAAAGGGAGGCCGATCTTGATATCGCCAAAACGCTCGTGGCATCCGCAGATGTGCTGGTGGAAAACTTCAGACCGGGGGTAATGAAAAGACTGGGTTTGGATGCTGGAACCGCCCACCGGATCAACCCGGGACTTGTTTATATCTCGCTCCCGGGGTTTTCGGCAGAAGACAGGGAACGCGCCCATATCCAGGCATGGGAAGGCATTATCGGTGCTGCAAGCGGGCAGTTTTCCGATATGGGGCTGAACCGGATTTTAATGGGTATCAGCACCTCGTTTTCACCCATCACCCTTGCATCGGGGTATGCAGCCATGCTGGGAGCCACGGCGGCCTCACTGGCCCTTTACGCCAGGGAGAGCTGCGGCCACGGAGATATCATAGAGGTGCCAATTGCAGCGGCCCTCAACGAAGGTCTGGTTTACAACTCCATGTACGTTGAGAATTGCCCGCCCCGTTATCTCTCATTGCGGGAGCACGAAATCGCCCGGAGAAAAGAGGCAGGCATACCTCTGGATATGGAATATGACGAGCTGCAGGAATTCATGGACCCTTTTTACCGCAGCTATATCTGTAAAGACGGCCGTCCCGTGTACGTGGTGGCCACCTGCCATATCGACCACTGCCATAAAACACTCAAGGCCATGGGACTCTACGAAGCGGTCAGAGAGATGGGGCTGCCGGATCTTGACGACTGGTATCTGCCGACCAGCCAATGGCCCGAAGGCCTTGACTCTGCGCTGGGGCTGTATCCCCTGACCAAACCATGGGCGGATAAAGTCTCCGGACTCATGGCAGAAACATTCCTTGAAAGGACAGCTTATGAATGGGAAGAGCACTTTGCAAAGGCCAATGTGCCGGTATCCGCCCACCGGTATACCCGAGAGTGGCTCAACAGCGAACATGCCCTGGCAGCCGGGCTGGTGCATGAGTTTACGGATCGCAGCGGCAGACAGAGACGGCAGGCAGGCCCTGTGGCCTGGCTGGAAAGCGCTGCTGAACTTGCAGGAACAGGGGCTGCCGCCCCGCTGCCCGATGAACAGAGGGATGAGATCCTGAAAGCGTTGCACCGGCGGCAGACAGAAACCGCAGATACGGCATCGACCGGTTTCACAACGGATCATTACTGGCTTAAAGGGATTAAAATCCTGGATATGACCAATGTCATTGCAGGCCCTACCGTTGCCAATACGCTGGGGCGGTTTGGCGCCGAAGTGATTAAAATCTATCCTGTCAAACCCACATTTGACCCGTGGAACACCGTTCTCATCGGACTCCAGGTACACCGCGGCAAACAGAGCATTTTAATGGATATTAAAACCAAAGAGGGACGAAACGCATTTAACAAGATGGTTGGCTGGGCCGATGTGGTGACCTATAACGGTCCCCAGCGGCAGTTGTCACCTTTAGGCGTTGATCACCAGAGTCTCAAAAAAATCAATCCCCATGTGATCCTTTTTCACCTTGACTGCTGGGGCGGCCCCAAACAGGGACCGAGAAGCGATTCCGTCGGATATGATGACCTGGTCCAGGCGGCCACGGGTATTATGTCCAGATTCGGCGGTTCGATCCAGACACCGGAAGAACATGCCCATCTCGGCACCATTGATGTGTTAACCGGATTCTCCGGTGCATGTGCCGTGGCCACTGCACTGTACCAGCGGAAAAAAACGGGAAAAACAGATGTTGA
>JANQML010000279.1 GCA_028280105.1 Desulfobacula sp.
CAACACCGTATTGATTAACAGAACAAATAACTGGCATTTCAAGATCCCAGCGATGTTTTGATTTTCACAGAATTATGTCAACTTTATAGAATGATACAATTATTTTGTTATGTTACAAAACCTCTAGCTGGAAGGGATCCCTGGGGATGATGTAATCACCACTTTTTGGCAATAGCCAATTTTAGGACACTTGTTTCGTAAATTTTAGTAGAAAGCCTAATCGTGGTCGATATTGATGTTATCGCCGGTGTGAAGATGCCATCAAATGACCGGTTTAAAAATGTTGGTTAAAATTGGGCCGGTGCGGGATTGCCGCAGCCCGGCCCATTTACGGTTATTTCTTTACTTTTCTCATTCTGTAACTATCACCCTCAATCAAAACTGCCTCCGTATGGTGCAGCAGCCGATCCAGAAGGGCCGATGTCAGCGTACTGTCGTTATTAAAGATCTCCGGCCATTCCTTAAAGACTCTGTTGGTGGTGATGATGATAGAACCACGCTCGTATCGTTCGCTGATGATTTGGAACAAAAGATCGGCACCATTCTTGTCGATGGGTAAATAACCCAACTCATCCATGATCAACAGTGAAGGCTTGAGATATTTTTTCAATTCCTGTTTCAACTGCCCTGCATGCTGAGCTGCAATAAGATTGTTGACTGCATCTATGGCCGATGTAAACAATACCGTATTGTTTTTCAGGCAGGCCTGATACCCCAAAGCAGTGGCAATATGGGTTTTACCGACGCCAACTGACCCGATCAAAACAACATTACTTTTTTCCTGGATACACTTGAGACGCAACAGATTTTTTACCTGGGCCTGGTTGATTTTTTTAGGCCAGGACCAGTCAAACTGATCCATGGTTTTGATGACCGGGAACCTGGCCATCTTTATCCGGCGCTTTATACACCTGTCGCGGCGCAGGATTGACTCTTGCTCGACCAGTTCCGATAGATATTGGATATGATCCCATTTTTTGTGGGCAGCAGTTTTACCAATGGCCTCATAGTTTTCACGAATAAAGGGAAGTTTCAGGTAAGATAGATGCTCCGTGATATCTTTCATTTTTCACCCCCTATATCGTAAATGGACAAATCAGGCTTGTTGATGGTTAAATCCAAAAGATCGCTGCTGCGGGTCAGGTGCAATGCTCCCGGCTCTTTAACCTGACGGGAACGCTGTTCTAAAAGATTGGCGATGTAATCACAGGAGAAGGCTTTAAAATAAAAGGCGTCTTCAATGGCCTGCGTCACCTGTTCCGGCGGATAAATTTCTGATAATGCCACTATCTGACGAATATGATGGAACGGATTCATTCTGCGCTGTTCCATCTGCCGGTAATACTCCTGAGCCTTGTTCGACAGACTTAAGAATCGCATGAAGATCTTCTGATCCCTTGCCTTTTTTCTTTGTGCCAGAAGCACTTTTGGATGATCAGGATGCTCATAATCCTTTCGGCGGTCATAGCTTCTGACATGCCGAGCCACCAGCTTGTTTTCGTGGTAAAAACATAAACGGTCCGGATAAAGCTTCAGCGTTAATCCGACACCGGCCAGTTGTGCCGGCACACTGTACCGGTTGGTATCAATGGTGACTCTGAACTGCCTGGATGCCCGAACCTGTTTGACCACACCGATATCATAAGGTTCAACCGGAAGCGGTTGAAGGCTTGGTTTTTCTTCGGTGAACATGGTGACCGGTTTTTTACCGGTCTCTCCATGCTTCCTGACATTGGCCACTTTATCCAGCCAATGTTGAACAAGCGGCTTCATGATTTTAAAATCAGTGATGGTAAGACCGTTTAGAAGGTTCTTTTTGACATAACCGACGGCATTTTCAACAATTCCTTTTTCATTGCCTTTTCCCACATTGCACGCAACAATCTTAAATCCGTAGTGGTTGGCAAAATCCATGTACCGGGGATTGAATACCGGGTCTTTACCGATGGTTCTTTTCAGCACGGCCGATTTAAGATTGTCCACCATGATTTTCTGTGGGACCGAACCAAAAAAATGGAAGGCGTTCTGATGGCATCCCAAAAAATGTTCCATGGTCTGGGAGACGGTAAACTCAACATACATCATACGGCTGTGGCACAAGACCATGATAAAAAAACTCAATCTTCGACTGGTTGAGCCTACCCGAACATTGCCATAGGTTCCCCAGTCCACCTGGGCACATTCACCAGGGGCAAAAGTAAGTTTTAAATAAGGCGTTACTTTGGGCGGACGGATTTTACGGACATAGTCGGTCAAAATGGTGATTCCGCCCTCAAAACCTCTCTCCTGTACCCGTTGGAAGATCTGTCGTGCCGTATAGGGATGTTTTTCAAGCATTCGTACAATTTCGTTTTTAAATGGATCCAGTTTGCCGGCCCTTTTTGCCGATCTTCTGGGCAGATACCTCTCTTCATTGGCCCATTTGGCCACTGTACGGCAATCAAGCCCAAGTTCATCGGCTATCTGGCTATATTTTAATCCATCATTGGTAAAATAATTCCGGATCCGAGCATAGGTTTCATAGTCAATCATCGGGCACCTCCCAGGATATCTCTCAGGCTTATCAGTGAGCCGGCACGTTTATCCCGGCCAAGCGGCTCAAGAGACAATACCTGGTAGATGGGTCTCTGCCAGGCGATGAGACTGTTTTTAACCAGACCGGATCTGGCCTGATCAAGGGTGGTCTGATCCATACTCAGCTTTGCCATGAGGGCCGGATCTCCGTAAAAACTCAGCCCCTGATTATCGGCCACACATACCAAAAACAAATACAAGGCAGCCTGGCTATGGCTGCAGTTTTCAATATGCCGGTCCCTAACCAGCCGGTGATCGACCCAACTGAAGCTTTTCGGAACCTTGCGGATACGCTGTTTTTGAATCGGGGATTTTACAATCACTTCGTCCTCCTTTAGTTTGGGGTTGTAGACATAAAATGTCTTGTCCAAATTGTTGCATACGAAGGAGGGTCGAAGCTATTTCAT
>JANQML010000288.1 GCA_028280105.1 Desulfobacula sp.
CCCCTGGCAGGCCAGGGATTCCGTGTGGTAGATGCCCGGGGAAGGGATTGCCCGGACTGGGTGCCCGGTGAGCTGTGGATCGGGGGTGCAGGTGTGGCAAACGGCTACCACGGTGACCCGGAACTTACTGCCGAACGGTTTGTCCGCCAGGGGCAGTACCGCTGGTACCGTACCGGGGATCTGGGCCGGTTCAGGCCCTGCGGAAATCTGGAATTTCTGGGGCGGATGGATTTTCAGCTCAAAATCCGGGGACACCGCATAGAACCGGGTGAAATAGAAGCCGCGTTGCGGGAACTGGCTTTGGTATCGGACGCCCTGGTAACGGCAGATCCCCAAAAAACACGGCTGGTGGCCCATGTGGTTCCCGTCAAAGGGGCGGACCCGGCACCTGAAACCCTGTCACGGGAACTCCAGGGGCGTCTGCCCGGTTACATGATCCCGGGGGCCTTTTCCATCCTTGACGCCTTTCCATTAACGGCCAACGGCAAAGTAGACAGGAAGACCCTGTCCGCCCTGGAGGTTCAAAACAGGGAGACCGGCGCGTCAGGGCCACGGGACGACACCGAGCAGGTTGTCATGGAAATTTTCAAAACTGTCCTGAAGATCGAATTCCTGGACCGGAACACCCATTTTTTTGATCTCGGTGCCAACTCCCTGCATATGGTCCAGGTCCAAAACGCCCTCCAGGAGAGGTTTGGCAGACCTGTTTCCATTCTTGACCTTTTTGAACAGACCACTGTCTCGGCCCTGGCCCGGTTCATCAACCAGGCCCTGCACGACGCGCCTGTTCCAGAACAGATCCGCGACCGTGCGGATCTCCGCCGGAAAGCCCGGGAGTTGCGTGCGCGGCGTTAAAATTCCTTATATACCTGAAACACAAATAGGAGAATCATCTTGACCAGTCAACTGCCTTTGAACGCCATTGCCATAATCGGCATGGCATGCCGGTTTCCCGGGGCAAATCATGTGGATGCCTTCTGGGAGAATATTAAAGAAGGGGTGGAATCCGTTTCCGAGTTTTCAGATGCAGAGCTTGCAGCCTCCGGTGTCCCGCCTTCCCTCCTGAATAATCCGGATTACGTCAAAAAGGGGTTTGTCATCGACGATCCCGCAAGTTTTGACGCCGGCTTTTTCGGATACTCCCCCAGGGAAGCCGAAACCATGGATCCCCAGCACCGGCTCTTCCTGGAGACGGCCTGGCAGGCCTTTGAGGATGCCGCCTACGTCCCGGATGCGTTTACCGGGGAGATCGGCATATTTGCCGGGGCCAAGCTCAGCACCTATTTGATCAACCAGCTGCCCCGGCAGTCGCTCACTGGCAGTATCGCGGGATTCCAGACCCTTATCGGAAACGACAAAGACTATCTCACCTCCAGGGTATCGTACAAGCTGAACCTGCGGGGCCCGAGCATCTGCGTCCAGACCGCCTGCTCAACCTCCCTTGTGGCCGTACACATGGCGTGCGAAAGTCTTTTGAGCGGTGCCTGCGACATGGCCCTTGCAGGGGGAGCCGCCATTATGGTGCCCCAGAAAGAAGGTTATCTGTTCCAGGAGGGCATGATTCTCTCCCCGGACGGCCGCTGCCGCCCCTTTGATGCCCGTGCCAAGGGGATCGCCGGCGGCAACGGCGTGGGAGCGGTGCTGCTCAAACCCCTGGAGGCCGCCATAGCCGACCGGGACCGTATCCACGCGGTGATCCTCGGATCGGCCGTAAACAACGACGGCGACGGTAAAGCCGGATACACCGCACCCAGTATGGCGGGACAGTCAGCCGTCATCCGCGAGGCCCTGAATATTTCCCAGGTGAACCCGGACACCATCGACTATATCGAGGCCCACGGCACAGGAACCGAAATCGGTGATCCCATGGAGATCTCCGCCCTTACCCGGGTCTTTAGTGAGAAGACCGGCCGCAAGGAATTTTGCGGCATCGGCTCGGTCAAAGCCAATATCGGTCACCTTGACACGGCAGCCGGGGTGGCCAGCCTCATTAAGACGGTCATGGCCTTGAAGCACAACACCCTTCCACCCAGTCCCAATTTCCGGCAGCCCAATCCCCGGATCAATTTTTCAGATACCCCGTTTTTTGTAAATGACACCCGAAAAGAGTGGGTACGCAACAGCCACCCCCGCCGGGCCGGCGTCAGCTCCTTTGGTTTTGGCGGCACCAATGCCCATGTCATCCTGGAGGAGGCGCCGGATCACCCGGCAAAGCAGGCATCACAATATCCGCTGCATCTGCTCACCCTTTCCGCAAAAAATCAGAACGCCTTGACACGGCAGATTCACAACTACCTCAGCTTTCTTGAGAGCAATCCCGATGTCCTGATAGAGGAGATCTGCTTTACCGCCAACACCGGCAGATCACATTTTCCATACCGGTTTGCCGCCATTGCGGCATCCAAGGATGATTTACATCTGCAATTGACTGCTGCCGTCCAGGAAAACCCGTCCCCCAACCTGTTTCGAGGCCATGCAGGCGACGGGATCACCCCGGAAGTGAACTTTGATGCGCCGGCAAAGGTTTTTGACCAGAACCGGTTTGCCGATATTGTCTCAGATTCCCATACACTGGAACCCCATTACCATCTGCCCATATCCTGGACGGATAAGGATGAGTGCCTGCTTTTTCTTTCTGCCTTGGGAAAATTGTATGTAATGGGGGCCACCATTGACTGGAAGGGATTTTACCATCAGTGTACCCCCCAGAGGATCTCATTGCCCACCTATCCCTTTGAAAAAAAAAGGCATTGGGGAAATGGGCATGACAGGCAAACACAGGCAATTGAATTTTTAGTAAATACAGGTGGGGATATGCCTTTTACAGGCCGCCAATTGTCTTGCCCAACCCCGATTTTCCTGTTCGAGATATCGCTTGCCGCATGTCCTTTTCTGGAGAGCCATAAAATTTTTGGCAGAACGATTATTCCGGTTGGTGTTTTCTGGGAAATGCTTACAGCTGTCGGTAAATCCTATTTTAAAACAGAACATGTTTCCATAAAAAATATGAGTCAGCATGAAGCCATGTTGATATCTAAAGATCACCCTTTGCTGCAGATCCAGATTATATTGGAGACAAAAGGGTTCGAACAGTTAACCGAATTTCATATTTTCTGCCTGGATGAATCCCCGGGCCAGTCTGAAAATCACTGGCGGCAGTATGTATCAGGAGAAATTGCCGCAGAACCCTTACCAAACAGGCTGATTTCCTTTTCCAAGGCAAGAAGTGCCTGCAAGAATGTTTACGAGGTCTCGCAATTCTTGTCAGATTTTTATGGACTGAACCCGGATATGAATGGTGAGGATAAAAAAGGCTGGGAATTTCAAGGGATATGGACCAATAAGAATAGTGGGCTTGCAAAAATAGTACTCTCCGATTCTTTTCTGTCTGAAACCGGTTTTTGCACGCTTCATCCGTCCATATTTGAACCCTGCCTGCAAACCCTGTTTGCCGTCCTTTTACGGCAGGGTAAACTCAATGATAAGATTTTCTTACCCAGTGGCTTTGACGATGTACATTATGCCTCCCGGCTTACCACTGAGATATGGTGCTACGCTTCTGTTCGGCCGGAAACAAACCAACAGGACTCTGATTTTACGGCCGACTTCCGGATATTGACCCAACAGGGAGATATAATTGCCCAGATGGATGGGGCTTATATGCGTCAGGCATCATCAGGCAATGTTTTACGGGAAAGCCGTATATCTCCATATTACGAAATTCAATGGCAAAAGCTTAAACCATATACCAAATCCGGTGACACCCCTTCCCGGCCGGCATCTCCCGGGTGCTGGCTCATTTTCGGTGACCGGGAAGATATTGTAAGCAGGCTGACCCAGGTGATACGGGATGACGGTGATGATTGTGTCGCAATCAACTCTCACGGCAGGTTACGCATCCACACCGGCAACGGTGAGATTAAAGAGCAAATTCAAATGGATGCAAACGCGCTTCATGAAAGCCTCGGGTCTGTTTTAAATGAAAAAATACCATCGTATCACCTGAACTGTTCCGGGGTGATCCTGTGCTGGGGAGAAGAACCTTCTGATGAATTGAGTGGTGAAGAACTAATACAGGGAATCTCCCACAATTACTCGTGTATTGTTTATCTGCTCCGAGCCATCATTGATTCAGGGCTTAACATCACGGATTTTTGTTTGATAACAAGAGAATCCCAGGCCGTAACCGGCAATGAAACATTGGATCTGATCACAGCGCCAATATGGGGGATGCAAAAGTGTCTTGAAAAAGAGCATCCTGAATTTAACACGCATATTTTTGATCTGGACGGGACATCCGGTTCAAAACAAATTCAACAGATCTGGCGCATGTTAAAGGTTCAGACGGTTGAAAGGAAAATCGCCTTTCGAGATGGAAATATCTATGTTCCGAGGTTGGTACCGTTAAACCCACCAGACACGGGCTCACAGCAGGCGGGAAAAAGGACGGCGTTTGATCCCAATGTCACCTACCTTATTACCGGCGGGTTCGGCGGGCTTGGCATGGAAGTCGCGGATTGGCTTGTTGAAAACAATGTTAAATATCTGGTGTTGATAGGGAGAAGCAATCCCGGTTCAGCAGCACGGGAAAAGATAGATAAACTTCAGGCAAACGGCGTCCGTATATTGGCCGTAAAAGCTGATATCACCGTATTTGAAGCGGTATTAAACGCATTATCCGATATTCAAAAATCCATGCCGCCACTTAAAGGGGTTTTTCATCTGGCCGGTGTATTGAAAGAGGGAGATTTACTCAGACAAAATTTAGACGATGCAAGGGAAACAATGGCCGCTAAAATCGAAGGCGCCTGGAACCTGCATCGTGCGACCCGTGAAGAATCTCTTGACTATTTCGTTCTGTTCTCTTCTATTTCCTCCTTGTGGGGAGGTCATGGATTAGGGGCATATGCCGGGGCCAACACCTTTTTGGATGTTTTGGCGCATTTTAGGAAAACCATAGGGCTGCCGGGAATCAGTATCAATTGGGGGGCGTTTTCCAAGGCAGGTATGATAGCCGGGGATGAAAAGGGCGCCCTGGTAAGACACAGGCTCGGGTTAAAAGACTTTTCTCCCGAAGAGGCCTTAAGTCGTATGATCCGTGTCAGGGAATTCGCTCAAGCCTGTATCGTCAACATGGATTGGGAGCGCTTTCTTGTCCAGCCTGACATGGGAAAAGAATCTTTTTTTTCCAAACTTGTTTCCATGTACAAGGTGAAAGACGGCACACGCAAAAACAGGTCAAGCTTATTGGAGATGCTTGCAAACGTCTCTGATAAAGAACGAAATGAAATGCTCAGCAGTTACCTGACCCAAAAGGTTTCCGATGCGTTGGGAATAGAGAACCATGAAATCTCCGCACAGGCGAATCTGATCCAGTTAGGAATGGACTCACTCATTTTTCTCTCCCTTATTCAAACCATCAGTACTGACCTGCATATCAAAATCCCCCCCCATAAACTATTTGAGAATCCGACCATTGAAGGTCTTTTGGCTCAATTTGCCGGGAAGATACAATTTGAAGCACCGGAAGTTGAAGAGAGCAGGAGTGCTGCCTTCATGGTGCGGCCTGATCCTGACAGTCAATATGAGCCATTCAGCTTAACAGACATTCAACACGCTTATTGGATAGGGCGCAGCAGTGTAGCGGAATTGGGAAATGTGGCCTGCCATGTCTATTTTGAGATTCAGGCCCAAGGACTTGACCTTGATCGTTATACAGCTGCCTGGCAGCAGGTTGTCAGCCGTCATGACATGCTCCGGGCAATCATTTTGCCGGACGGCCGTCAGCAGGTATTGGAAAATCCGCCCCTGTTTCAAATCAATGCCGAGGACCTCAGGGGGGACACCCCTGATATGGTTTCCCAAAAAACAGTATTGATCCGGGAAGAGATGTCCCATCAGGTCAGACCGACGGATCAATGGCCCCTGTTTGAGGTCCGGGCAACGATACTTGATGACAGCCACACATTGCTGCATATCAGCATGGATATTTTAATTGCCGACGGATACAGCATCTTTAACCTGATGCGGGAAATTGACCATTTTTACCGGATGCCGGATCAGGGGCTTGCCCCCATTGAATGTACTTTCCGGGATTATGTCCTTGCAGAGGCCGCTTTCAGGGACTCTGATACATACCAGCAGTCGGAACGATACTGGATGGACAAGCTTGAGACACTGCCGCCGGCACCTGAGCTGCCTCTGGCAAAATCTCCGTCTGAATTGGAACAGATCCGGTTTGTAAGGCGTGAAGCCAGGCTGGCCCCAGGGGTTTGGGAACAATTGCAGTCCTATGCCTCTCAATCCGGATTGACCCGGGCCAACGTGCTTTTATCCGCCTTTGCAGAGGTGTTGGCCACCTGGAGTAAGTCAAAGGATTTCACCCTGAACCTGACGTTTTTTCATCGGTTGCAGGGCCATCCAAGGATCAATGAAGTCATCGGGGATTTTACCTCCCTGATCCTTTTGCAGGTGGATGTTTCCCATGATATGACGTTCATGGAACGGACCCGAAAAATCCAGGAACAGTTATGGAAAGATATGGAATTCCGCTATTTCAGCGGCGTACGGGTGTTGCAGGAATTGTCCCGGAAGAATCAGGGGGGGGAGAGGACCCTGATGCCCGTGGTATTTACCAGCAACCTGGGGTACGAAAAAATCAGGCCTGAAAGCAGTGGATTATCCCTGCCGGGAAAATTGGTTTACAGTATCTCCCAAACCCCCCAGGTCTGGATAGACAACCAGATTTCCGAAGATCAGGACGGTCTGCTTGTTGTCTGGGATGCGGTGGAGGACCTTTTTCCTGACGGCATGCTGGATCATATGTTTGACGCCTACCACAAGTTGCTGAATCAGCTTGCCCGGTCCGGGGACGCCTGGCGTTCAAATCCTGTTCTTCTGCCGGAAACCCAGGTACAGCGGCGCAGGGAAGTAAATACAACGGAACAGCCCCTTTCTCCGGAAACATTAAACAGCCTTTTTATAAAACAGATGGAACGGCAACCGGATCATACTGCCGTAATCACCCCATCCGGCCGTATCAGTTATAAGGATCTATACCATAAATCCATGGGCATCGCCTCCCTGCTTGCCGACCATGGCGCAATTGCCAACACCCTTGTGGCCGTGGTGATGGAAAAGGGATGGGAACAGGTGGTTGCCGTTATGGGTATCCTGAACTCAGGTGCGGCCTATCTGCCCGTAGATCCGGCCGTACCCCGGGAAAGGCTTTGGCATCTTCTCAAAGACGGTAACGTCAAATTGGTACTGACCCAGTCCTGGCTGGAGCAACAGCTGGAATGGTCAAAAGATATAAAACTGTTTGCCGTTGATGCTCATGATTATACCCGGCAGGATGCTGCCACCGTTCAGATAAGACAAACGCCCGATGATCTGGCCTATGTCATCCACACTTCCGGTTCCACCGGGATGCCCAAAGGGGTGATGATTGACCATAAAGGTGCGGTCAACACGATCCTGGATATCAACCGGCGATTTCACGTCAGCCCGGAGGATCGTGTATTTGCCCTGTCCAACCTGAATTTTGACCTCTCTGTTTACGATATTTTCGGAACCCTGGCGGCAGGTGCCACCATTGTCATGCCGGACCATGCCTTGCGCAAAGACCCGGGCCATTGGCTGTCCCTGATCAGAGAGGAACACGTGACCGTATGGAATTCTGTGCCCGCCTTGATGCAGATGCTGGTGGAACATGTCTCGGGCAGGGATGGATTCCATTTTGGCACCCTTCGCCTGGTTCTCCTCAGTGGTGACTGGATCCCCCTTGATCTGCCGGATAAAATCAGAAAAGAGTTTGATCCGGCCGAAATTATCAGCCTGGGTGGTGCCACAGAAGCATCTATCTGGTCCATCTTCTATCCTGTTAATACCGTTGACCCCGATTGGAACAGTATCCCTTACGGCCGTCCCATGGCCAACCAGGGGTTCCATGTATTAAACGAAAATATGGAACCCTGCCCGGATTGGGTGGCCGGCCAGCTGTATATTGACGGAACCGGGCTTGCCAAAGGGTATTGGCGGGACAGGGAAAAAACAGAAAGCAGTTTTATAAAAGCGCCTCGAACAGGCACTCCTCTCTACCGGACCGGAGATCTGGGCAGGTTCCTGCCGGATGGTAATATTGAATTCCTGGGCAGGAATGACCAGCAGGTTAAAATCAACGGGTACAGAATTGAACTGGGGGAAATCGAATCCGGGTTAAAACAGATAGACGGGATTTCGGATGCCGTTGTCGTGCCTGTAGCAGACCAAAGAAAAAACCGGTATCTGGCCGGGCACGTCATTACCGAACCGGATTATGGATATACGGACAAGGAGTTGAAACAGAGACTGGAACAACTCTTGCCGGAATACATGGTCCCCGGGTTTTATCTTTTCCATGACGCCTTTCCCGTGACGGCAAATGAGAAAATCGACCGGAAAAAACTGGCTGACCCTGCCAATATATCCTTTCAAAAAGACGATATCGAATATGTCAATCCGGAGAATGAAATGGAGCAGACAATTTCCGACATCATTAAGGAAATTCTTTCCCTTGAGAAAGTGAGCACCACCTCTCTTTTTTCCGATTTAGGGGCGACCTCCATGCACTTTGTTCAGATGCAAAACAGACTCAATGAAGTTTGTGCAAAAAATATATCTGTCATAAATATTTTTGAATATCCTACCGTATCTTCCCTGGCACGGTTTATCAGTGAAAAGGACAATGATTCCGGGTCAAATAATCGTACGGATAAACGTATTGCCATACGCAATAGATTAAAAAGACGAAATCCCGGGTCAATGACCGGATAACAACAATATCAATGCCAATTACCTCAATATAAATGTAAGGATTAAGTTAATATGAGCCATTCAAATGCCATTGCCGTTATCGGTATGAGCTGCCGGTTCCCCGGTGCCAGGAATATAGCGCAATTTTGGGAAAATCTGAAGAACGGTGTTGAGTCGATTACCCGGTTCTCGGATCAGGAACTGACTGAAGCCGGGGTTCCGCCATCCCAATTAAACCATCCGGACTATGTCAGATCAGGGTTTATCCTTGAAAACGAAGATCTGTTTGATGCCTCTTTTTTTGGTTACTCCCCGAGGGAGGCGGAAATCATGGACCCACAGCAGCGCCTGTTTCTGGAAACCGCATGGAAAGCCCTGGAAGACGGCGGGTATGCAACAGAACAACATGATGGGTCAATCGGTGTTTTTGCCGGTTCCAGAATGAGCAGTTACCTGCTCAATGTAATGGATTCAAAGGATTTAACCCTGGGCGATTCCGCCGATCTGCAGGTGCTCATCGCCAATGATAAGGATTACCTGACCTCCCGGGTGTCGTTCAAACTCAATCTGCGGGGGCCGAGCATCACGGTCCAATCCGCCTGCTCCACGTCCCTTGTTGCGGTGCATCTGGCCTGTGACAGTCTCTTAATAGGTGATTGTGATATGGCATTGGCCGGGGGCGCATCGCTCAACCTGCCCCAAAGAACGGGGTACCTTTTTCAAGAAGGCCTGGTGTGGTCCTCTGATGGCCACTGCCGGGTATTTGATGCCGGGGCCAATGGCATGGTGCCGGGAAACGGAGTGGGTGTTGTCCTTCTCAAAAGGCTGGAGGATGCAATTGCCGATCGAGATGTCATCCACGCCGTTATCACGGGTTCGGCCGTTAACAACGACGGTTCCCAAAAGGTGGGATACACCACACCAAGCGTAACGGGTCAATTGGAAGTCATCAGGGAGGCCCAGGGCGTTTCCGGAGTCTCTCCCGATTCAATCTCATATATCGAAGCCCATGGGACCGGCACCGTTCTCGGCGATCCGGTGGAAACAGAAGCGTTGGGAAGAGTCTTTGGTGAAAAAACCGGGAAAAAAGGATTCTGTGCCATAGGCTCGGTTAAAACCAATATCGGCCATCTGGACACGGCCGCCGGAATCGCCGGATTTATCAAAACCGTATTGTGTTTAAAGCACGGGTACCTGGTCCCAAGTTTAAATTATGAACAGCCCAATCCGAAAATTGATTTTCCGAACTCTCCATTTTATGTGAATACCCAATTTTTACCCTGGCAGGCAAATGGATATCCAAGGCGCGCCGGTGTCAGCTCTTTTGGTTTTGGGGGTACCAATGCCCACGTTATCCTGGAAGAGGCGCCGGACCGTCCGGTGACACAAAAACCGGAATTTGCGCTCCATCTGCTGACCCTGTCCGCAAAAACACGGGAGGCATTGAAGCGGCAGATTCACAACTATTGCCTTTTTCTTGAAAACAATCCCGGTGCTTTGATGGAAGACATCTGTTTTACCGCCAACACAGGCAGATCCCACTTTTCGTACAGGTTCGCGGCCATCGCGGCATCGACGGATGATTTACATCAGAAATTATACGCGGCCACCCAGAGGAATCCCTATCCCTCCCTTTTTCAAGGCCATACCGGAGACGGCATCAAACCGGAAGTCACCTTTGATGTGACGGCCGAAATAGGCCGTCATGCCCGTCATGCCCAGGACGGAGAGAGCGAGGCGCGGATCGGTGCCCGGCGCCAGCTTGCGCATGCCGCCGTCGCCG
>JANQML010000334.1 GCA_028280105.1 Desulfobacula sp.
TGGCGCAGTTTTTTCCGCTCACGGCCCAGCCCTCCCTGGCCCTGGCTATCTTTTTTCTCAAATCAGACGTCCGGTTGCCAGAGGCCTTGGCAGGCCATATCCCGAACCTGATCCAGCCGATTTTCCCGGGCATGAAAACCGGTTTGTTTGTAAAAGAGGGGACTGATCTCCTGCATCGGGCGGAAACCCGGGATAGCAGGCTTTTCCTCAACGGGGAAGAGGTGAGTCTGGATTAACCTCAACGTTGCATAAAAATTTTATCATAAAAGATGAAATCAGTTGGCGGTACAACAAAAGCGTTGAATTTAAAGATGCTTTCAAGATTTCATCATAAGTGGGTTCCGCCATTTCATCTTTTTTTACAAATTCTTACCCTCCGGGAAAGGCGTGAAGATCCCATCTTCTTCGTTCCCAAGGTTTTGCGGTAGAGTACTACAGTGGCAACCTTGGCGCCTTGAAGCTGGAACCTTAACGCTTTTTGCAACAATGAGGTTAGCCCTGACCTTGCAACCGGTATGGATATTTCGGTTTCAACCAGGGCGCTTAAGCTGTTTTTACTTTATATTTAACGCATAAAAAAGGGGGCACTCCTTTCCCTGATTTTTCGGCTGTTCGGCGGTCGAAAAAAGAGGACTTTGCAATTTTTCGGTCCCTGTAGTAATCAAGATGTATCAATACTGAAAACCAATGAAAGGAGTGCCATATGTCATTTATCTTTAATATCCTGATTTTAAGCGTAGCTGTTTTTCTGGTGGCCCGTTTTTTACCCGGCATCCGGATCAAAAATTTTATGACCGCCGTGGTTGTGGCTGTCGTATACAGCCTGATCAATTTTTTAACCGGCTGGCTGCTGGTGGCCATTACCTTTCCGCTGATGATTATCACGTTCGGTTTGTTCAAGCTGGTGATCAATGCCGGGCTCCTGTGGGTCACGGATAAACTGATAGAGGATTTTGAGATCAAGGATTTTTTAACCACCTTTATTGCAGCCCTCTGCATTACGGTGACCGACTCTTTCATTCGGTGGGTCTTCTGAGGCAACGGCCGGGACCTGTGGGTCTGCCAAAGGTCTGATCAGTGGGGGCTGACGCCTTTTTTACAGACTCCCGCAACGGATAGGAAGTATGGTATCCGGCCGGATCGCAGACTATGAATGATATTCGGTTCCGTTAACCGGTCTGATGATATGCTGAGGAAATTTATGAAGGTTTTGATTATTACGTTTGGCACACGCGGCGATGTTCAGCCCTATGTCGCACTGGGAAAAGGGCTGCAAACCGCCGGGCATACGGTTACCGTCTGCACCTCGGCCAGGTTTGAATCCTTTATTAAAGATCATAACCTTGCATACGGATACATGACAGATGAGTTGCTTAAAGTAATAGATACGGATATGGGGCGGGACATTATCGAACATTCATCCGGAATATGGGGTGCAATCCGGTCAGCAATCCGGCTGATTAAGTATCTTAAGCCGCTGACAAGACAAATGATCGTTGACTCATGGAAAACGGCCAGGGCAGCCGGTCCGGATCTGATCATTTTTCACCCAAAGATTTTGGGTGCTGTTTCCATTGCAGAAAAGTTAAACGTTCCCGTGGTAATGGCAGCCCTTCAGCCGATGGTTGTGCCCACAGCCGATTTTCCCCTGGCCGGCATGCCGAAATGGAACATCGGCCGCTGGTACAACAGATCCACATACCGGCTGATAAAAATCGGGTTTGGAATGTATACTAAACTTGTAAATGATTTTCGACAGAACAGACTCCATCTTCCCCCATTTCGAAAATTTTCAGGTATGCATTTTACCGGGAAAGGGAATCCCATACCTGTACTCCACGGATACAGCCCGCACGTTGTTCCGCGTCCGTCCGACTGGCCTGGGCAGGCAACGGTTAACGGGTATTGGTTTTTGGATCAGTCGGATGACTGGCAGCCCCCATCCCGGTTGAGCGCTTTCCTGGATTCAAAACAGGCGCCTGTATATATTGGTTTCGGCAGTATGGCGGGCCGCAACCCGCGAAAGTTGGCAGATATCGCTATTAAAGCCATAACCAAAGCCAAGTTGCGTGGCATATTGGCAACCGGCTGGGGAGGACTTGACGCATGCCATCTGCCCGATAACATATTGAAAATTAACGATGCGCCGCATGAGTGGCTTTTTCCGCGTGTGTCGGCTGTTATTCATCACGGGGGCGCCGGTACCACCGGAGCCGCTTTACGGGCAGGCAAACCAATGACCATCTGTCCGTTTATTGCCGATCAGCCGTTTTGGGGAGAGTGCATTCACGGGTTGGGCGCGGGGCCGAAACCCATCCCGCAGAAGAAATTATCCGTTGACAGGCTGACAGGTGCGCTTCATGAAATGTCCCATAACGCAGCCATGCGCAACCGGGCAGAAAACCTGGGCCGGTTAATACGGGATGAAAACGGTATCGGGAATACTGTCGGAGCCATTGAAGAGATTCTTCAACGGCACCGGTATGGTGCAGCGTATAACCGATAAATCTGCCGGACGCAAATATGATCCGCTTATTTTGTCATTAATAAATGTTATGATCTGATACAACGTATTCAAAAAAAGGAGATTCTCTTGCAGGAAAAGACAAAGCAAAATGTTTATGCCGCATTTATCGGCGAAGCCAAAGCCTATTTTAGGCTCCTGGCCTATGCTGAAAAGGCCGATGAAGAAAAGGAACCTCAAATTGCCCTGTTGTTCCGTGCCATTGCCGAGGCAGAAAGGGTGCATGCGACACGGCAGCTGAATTTGGTTAAAGACCTTCTGGTGAAAGATACGGAAACGAATCTTGAAAACTCATTTCAAAGGGAAAAAAGCATAAGTGAAAATATCTACCCCGAGTTTATCAAAGATGCCGAGGATGAGGGGGAGAGCGAGGCGTCACTGGCATTCAGCCATGCCCGCGACGCAGAGTCGTATCATGCCAAGCTCTATGAACGGGCGATCTACCACGTCATCAAGAACGTTGTAAAAGCCTACCATGTCTGTCAGGTCTGCGGATATGTTACCGATAAAAAGATCCCTAAAAAATGCCCGGTATGCAGTGCACCGGAAGAGAAGTTCAAAACCGTGGACGAAGAATAATATGGCGGCCCCGGATACCAATGGGAAACAGAGGGATTTGATGCGGCTTTAACAAGCCCCGGATTCCGTGGATTTCATTGTTTATTTGGGGTGCTCTGCGTCGACTGAATGGTAGAGCTATACTGTTTTTTTGTGTGGGCAGGCTGGTTTTCCCGTCGCTTTTTTTAGAAACGACCGGCGATTAAAGGAGGCAAACCGCCTCCTTTATCGGCGTTTAAATTACAGGTAAGCCCTTATTTTTTCTTCATTTCCTGGTTGCAGCACATGAGCGGCACGGTACAGGCATCTTCGGCACCAGCCTTACAGGTGCATGCGTTTTGAACCGCCAGTTCAAGCTTGCAGAGTTCGCAATAATAGACATCACCTACGTTCATATCACAACAATCGGCCATTTGATTTCTCCTTTTTATCATCATTAATAATGGACGGGCGGGAAGTCCCACCCACATAACCCGAATAAAATAATCGTAAGCCGCTTTTTTTGTCAATTAAAAAAACAGAACAGGCGGCCTGTGGGAAAGATCTTTGAGCATATCCGGCAGGCAGCCGTTCCCTGGATTCAATCCCCATTTTTGACGGCAGAGAGGAGAGAACCGGGGTGATTGTACGCCCGGCCAATGCGTGTAAATTCGGGATGACCGGTTTCTCACCACTGTCAATTCGAACTCTTCAGGTTCTCCGATTTAACCGTTACCTGTTCTTTCATTTCCTGCTTGAAACGGATAATTTTGTTCCGTATGGCATCGTCTGTTGATGATATGATTTGAGCGGCCAGAATACCGGCATTTTTAGCACCGTTCAACGCCACCGTAGCAACGGGCACGCCACCCGGCATCTGTAAAATAGAGAGAACCGAATCCCAGCCGTCGATGGAGTTGCTGGACTTTATCGGTACCCCTATTACGGGCAGGGGTGAGATTGCAGCCACCATACCCGGCAGATGTGCCGCACCGCCTGCCCCGGCTATTATCGCATGAATCCCTCGAATATGTGCGTTTGAAGCATATTCAAATAATTTCTCAGGGGTTCGGTGGGCAGAGACGATATCAATTTCATATCCGATCCCGAACGTATCAAGGATTTCAGCCGCCTGCTTCATCACAGGCAGATCAGAGTCTGAACCCATTACAATGCTTACTAATTTTTTTTCCATGATTTTACACGTATTAATTGTTTTACATTCTCCGCTTTTTTCAGCGCATCCTCAAGCGATGATGAAAGCACGGTTACGTGCCCCATTTTTCGGTAAGGCCTTGTTATCTTTTTTCCGTAGAGATGAATCTTTACGCCGTCTATTGCCATGCTTTCGGCAAAACCTTCATACATTGCCGGGCCTTCATGCCCTTTTTCCCCTAAAATATTTATCATGACCGAGGGAAGCTTTGGCATTGTACTGCCAAGCGGCAGATTGAGTATTGCCCGCAGTTGCTGTTCAAATTGCGATGTGATCATGCTTTCAATGGTATGATGCCCGCTATTGTGTGTTCTGGGAGCCATTTCGTTTACAATGACCTCACCCTTTGAATCAATGAAGAACTCAACGGCAAGCAACCCTTCCATATCCAGCAACTCTATAATCCGGGTGGCAAGACTTAGGGCTTTTTCGGATTGCCCGGGTGTGATTGATGATGGGCATATCAGTTTATCCACAAGATTTGCATCGGGATCAAATACCATTTCAACCACGGGGTAGCATTTGGCTTCCCCTTTTTTGTTCCGTGCCACAATGACTGATATTTCTTTGGCGATTTGAACCTTTTCCTCGATTACCGATGCTCCGGAAAGTAATTTTTGTAAATCGCCTTCTTCATTAATAACTTCTACCCCACGCCCGTCATAGCCGCCTTTTCTCAATTTTTGCACAAAGGGGAAGTTGATTTCGCCTTGTTCTATACCTTTTAAAATCGCCTGGGTGGTTTCATAGATATTAAAATCTGCCGTTGGAATACGGTTCTTTTCATAAAAATCTTTCTGCAACCCCTTGTCCTGTATCAACTCCAGAATTTCAGGATCGGGTAAAATACGGTGTCCTTCGGATTTCAGCTTTTTTAATGCGCCAACATGAATGCTCTCAATTTCAAAGGTCAACAGATCAACACGTTTACCAAATTGGTAGACTGAATCAAAATCCAGCTTGTCACCTTTAACGTAATGAGATGCAATACTTCTGGCAGGGCAATTTTCATCATCATCCAGTACAAAGGTGGTTATGTCCAACTTACTTGCTTCCTGAATCAGCATTTTTGCCAGTTGCCCTCCGGCAATAATTCCAAGTTTTAAATCCGGCTTTAATAAAATTTCCATTTTCATCTCATTTTTTGATATGTCGGGTAACGGTTTCGCAAAATTAAACTAAAATTAAACGAACAAAATTTTTAATGACCCATTGCTTGAACAAATGCAACCGGTGCCGCGTGTCTTTTCCATTTGATGTTGTCCGGCCCGTAACGTCTTTGTATTGAGTCGTTTTATCAAAAACAGACCCGGACAAAACCACCATGCATAAAGGAGAGGCACTTCCCTTTTGTAAAGCAAGGTATAGCAAAGTGTAAAACGGTTATCAAGGGCCTGGAATACACCCCGGCCGGGTACGCCTAAAACATGTTGCCGCCGTTCCCGGCCGGGGCTTCAGTGTCAGAAGTCTTGCGGATAAAAAACAACCAATGGGGCGGTTTATCAGTTGCCGATGCCCCGTTGGATTTTTGCCGGCAGAACAAATAAGAAATCCGCCAATGCCAGGGCAAAATCGATCACTTTTTCAGCGTCCTCGGCACTGGGCAGCGCCGCCGCCTCATCCGCATCTTCCCGGCCGTTGTCTTCAAGCCTCACCTCGTGGGCCCATTGCGCCATTTCAGGGGTAATCAGATGGTCGTTTACGGCGGCTTCGATCCGCTGGTAAACGCCGCCTTCCGTATAATTTTTGGCTTTCAGCATGGCATCCACCGCACTGGCGGTGAGCATGACCGCGCCGGCCGGAGCTGATTTGGAATTGATGGCCTGCGTTAAATAGGATTGTGCCTTTGGCGGCACGGATGGGTCCACTTCAGGGGATTTGGGGAAAATATCCGTCACATCGTAATTCATCTGTTTTGCAGAGGCAACGATGGCCCCGCCGCACCGTTTACAGGTATAGGTCGCCCAGTGCCGGATAACGGATTTATCGAAATTCTGCGTTTGATAGTTCCCCAAAATACTGATGGTGGGCCGGTCCACACCGCAATGCGGACATCTGTCCAGGTCAAGTTGTTCCATGAGTTTGATTTGCATAATCTGATCCCGAGTTCACCTTTGGTCTTTTATGTTTTATTTAATTTTAAATGATACCAGCCGGGTGCGGTTAAAATCCAGAAAAAAATTGGGTATCAACATTTTACAGGGGGTTAAATAATTGTTTTACGGTACAATAGGGCGTATGAAAAACAAAAAGATAGAAAAAGAGTTGAAACGGTTTGGCGGCAATGTCCGCCGGCAAAGACTGTCACATAAAATTACCCAGGAAAAACTTGCTGAGCTTGCTCAATTAAACGTAAGAACCATTCAGAAAATTGAAGCCGGGAAGACAAATATCCTTATCACAACAGCCAAAAGAATACAAAAAGCCATTGGTTGTTCCTGGGAATCCCTGATGAATTAGGCGGTTTTCCTTTAGGGTACTTAATAGTGAAAGCTCGTTCCAAATCCTTGATTGACAGCCTTGACCTGACTTCCGGCGAAATAAAGGACAGGCTTATGTCACAATCGCAAAAGTCACGGCGTCAGAAAAGGGTAAACAAAAAAATTAAATTGCCGGAGCAATAGTCAATCAGAATAACTCACCAACGTTTGCCGCGGACGGGTTCACCGGATTGAATCCGGTCCGGATTAACCGGCCTGCTCTCTTTATAAAAAAGATATGGCCAGGCATCCGATTCCAAGAACTATACCTATAAATAACCAGCACCATCCCCGTATGCTGCCATTTTGGTTTTGGGTCCAGGCCTCATGCTCCTGATGCTGGATTTTACCCAGTTTAAAATTTGTCATTGGTCCATTCATGGGTTGCCTCCTTTTGCACGGGTCATTGCCGGTTTAATCCCGATTGTAACAGGGAGTCGTTACTGCAGTGTCTGCGGCACCGTTAACGGAGCGTCTTTTGAAATAGGTTTATTGAAATCAGTCCATTCCCATGATACGGTTTCTCAAATCCATCTATAGCGCAGGGCTTATAAGGAGCTATATGCTGACGGTTTGCTTGTTGGGAAAATTTGACGTTAAAAAGAACCAAACACGGATCGACATCCCGTCCAGGCCGGCACAATCACTTCTGGCCTATCTCATTCTTAATGCCTCAGACACGCACCGGCGGGAAAAACTGGCCGGCCTGCTGTGGCCGGATTCCAGTGAAAGGAATGCCCGGAACAACCTGAGGCAGGCATTGTGGCGTCTGGGAAAATCCCTGGGTAAATCGTATTTTTCAGCCGATAAGGCGTCAGTGGGGGTTAATCCCGGTTCAACCTATTGGCTGGATGTGGACATCTTACGGCATGGCCGGGAAGACACAGCAGCCCTGATTGAATCGGTTTCCGTTTATGAAGACAGGCTGTTGCCGGGGTTTTATGATGAATGGATCCTGCAGGAACAGGAACAACTCCACTTGATCTATGAGGATCGGGTTCAACAGCTGCTGAACCGGCAGGCAGAACAGGCCTGCTGGCAGGAGATGCGCCGGTGGGCCGAGCATTGGATCCACCGGGGTACGCTATCGGAACGCCCTTACCAGGCCTTGATGAAAGCTCACGCCGGTCTTGGGGACCTGGCCGGTATGATCGCGGTATTCCAGCGCTGCTCCCATGCCCTGGAAACCGGTTTGGGCATTGGTCCGTCCCCGGAGACCCAAGACCTGTTCCGGCATCTGGGATCAGAAAAGCGGCATCCCGCGGAAAAACACCCTCAGAAAAAGGGAAAGGCCTTTGATCCGCCGGTTAACCTCCCCCATTATCCCACGCCGTTCATGGGACGGACAGATGAGATTCAGTTAATTTCCACTCTGCTGACGGATTCGGCGAACCGGCTGGTGACCATCACCGGTTTCGGCGGTATGGGCAAAACCCGTCTGGCGGTTGAAGTGGCCCGGAAGCTGTGCAGCACCTTTGCCGACGGTGTCTATTTTGTGGCCCTTGCCCCCATTGACGACCCTGTTTTCATGGTCTCGCTCATTGCCGAAACCCTTGGATTTTCCTTCCATGTCAGAGATCAGCGGGAACAATGGGATGCAGACCTGCAAATCCAGCAGATCAACGGATTTCTCAGGCAAAAACACCTGCTGCTGGTGCTGGATAATACCGAGCATCTGGTCACCACTGCCCAACGGTCCATGGCAGAGTGGAAAAAAGGGGCAGAAACCGTGATATCCGAAATCCTCGGAAGTGCCCCCCAGGTCAAAATCCTGACAACCTCCCGGGAACGGCTGAACTTGCAGGAAGAAACCCTGGTGGCCCTGGAAGGGCTGAATTTCCCCAAACAATCAGAACCGCTGGAAGAGATTGAGACCTACAGCGCCGTCCGCCTGTTCCTGAAAGGTGCGGGCCAGGTGCAGCCGGGATTTGCCCTGTTGCCGGAAAATGCCCGGGATGTTGTTGAAGTCTGCCGCCGGGTGGATGGGGTGCCGCTGGCAATCCAGTTGGCCGCGGCCTGGGTTGAGCTGCTCTCCCCGCGTGAGATTGTCCGGGAGATCCAAAAAAGTCTGGCATTTCTCGAAACCGCCCTGGCCGATGTTCCGGTTCGCCAACGCAGCATGCAGTCGGTGTTTGAATCAACATGGCAGCGGCTCACCCCAACCGAACAAAAGAAATTCCAAAAGTTGTCCGTATTCCGGGGCGGATTTACCATCAAGGCGGCTCAGGCCGTCACCGGCATATCTTTGCCAGTGCTGCGCAGCCTGGTGAACAAATCCCTGGTGCGGCCGGACACCCGCGGGCGTCACCAGATCCATGAGTTGTTAAGACAGTTCGGGCTGGAGCAACTGGCAAAATTCCCAGGCCTGGAAACAGCCGCAAAAGACAGTCACTGCGCTTATTTCGCCACTGTTCTGGAAACCCTTGAACATGATCTGGCCGGACAATCCCAGGGCAGTGCCCTGGCAGAGATTGAGGTGGAAATCGATAACATCCGGATTGCCTGGAAACGGGCCGTGACCCATTGCCGGTTCGATTGGATGGAGCAGATCATGGAAAGCCTGTGCGAATTCTACCGGATCAGGGGGGAACTCAACGAGGGATTTGAAACCTTTCATCCCACTGCCATTGCCCTGGGTTGGCAAGGTTTGTCTGACTCCCGGACGACACCTGCACAGGGCGGGCTATTTCAGGAAATCCTGAAGACCCTGGATGCAGCCGCACACATCTCCACGAGCCCTGACAGAAAAACGCAGATTATGGGAAAAGTTTTGGCTCGATACGCCCGGTTCCACTGCGAATCCCCCAACCGGGAGGCAAGTGCTCTCCAGATCCGGCACAGCGCCTTGAAAACCCTAAGCAAAACCGGTGATTTGCATGAAATGGCCTGGGTACTTCGGTACCTGGCCCACGCCGGTCTGACTCCCCGGGACACCCAGACGCTTTACAAAAAGGCCTTGGCTCTTTTCACGGATTTCAATGACCATCGCGGGTCAGCTGACATCCTGTTCCGGTTGGGTCTGACAGCCACCCAGATGGGTGAATTTCAACGGGCCGGTCAATTGTACCGGGACAGCCTTACCAAATCCCGGGACCTGGGATCCCGCCAAACCGTGATGTTCTGCCTGGCCGAACTGGGCTTGAGCCAATGGGCTCTGGGCCTTTATTCCCGGGCAACAGAGTTTTGCCGGGAGAGTCTGCCTTTATCAGCGGAAATCGGTTACCCAAGCTTCCGGGCGACCATCTTACGGTATCTGTCACGGATCAGGCTCAGTCAGGGAGATCCCGGTGCAGCCGGCAGGCTCCTGGAAGATGCCGTCACCATTTACACCGGGCTTGGGTTGAAGGGAATGCAGGCCGAAGCTCTTGGGGAAAAAGCCCGGATAGCGTTTGTGGAAAAGGTGTATGTTAAAGCCCGGCAATTGGCCCGGGAAAGTATCCGGATGTGCCGGGATCGTACCCATAAAAGGGGATTGGTGGTGCCGTTGACCATTCTGGGGGAGGCCAGCCTGGCGCTGAACGATCTTTCCACGGCCCGGTCCTGTCTCCGCACTGCACTGAAAACCGCCCTGGACTTATGGATGCCCTCTTTTGCCCTGGATGCCTTGGCCGGTATGATCCCGCTGGTGGCTGCCGCCGGTAAGGCAACCCCGGCAAAAGAGCTTGCCGGATTTGTGGCTGAACACCCCGGTGCCTGGCAATGGTCCAGGCACCGGGCCGAACCGTTCCTGAACACAAAAGGTGCGTCTAAAAATCGGACCGGTGCCATGGACTTTAACGACGTTGTAAAAAATCTGGATGTGCTCTTCGGAGCGCAGCCTTCCTTGTCTGATCTCTCCGTGTAACCTGCTGCCGGAAAGATCAGGGGATCTGATTTTGAGGGAGCCGGTAAAATCCCAGTGTATACCGTGTGCCTTAATCAGTATCGAATATCAATGGGATTTTTCTGTTTGCATTTCGGCACAAACACCCTATGATAATTGAAATCAGTCAACTAAATTGAGGGGGGCCGGGCATTGGCAAAACAGGACCGGGAAAAATGGAACGCCAGATATCTCAAACACAGTGGGGACCATTCCCCTTCACAGATTGTTCTTAAATACCATCTTCTTGCCCCCAAAGGCCATGCCCTTGATATTGCATGCGGCAATGGCAGGAACGGCATATTCCTTTCCCAGCAAGGGTTTCAAGTGGATGCCGTGGATATTTCAGATGTTGCCTTAAACCGGCTGGCCGGTAAAGAGAGGCGTATCAATGTGATCTGCCGGGATATAGACGACTGGCAAATTCCACAACATAAATACCGGCTGATTCTCAATATCCGTTTTTTAGACCGGCGGTTGTTTCCCATGATTAAACAAGGTCTTCAACCCGGCGGGGTGCTCATATTTGAGTCATTTATTGACGAGAAAAAGGACTATTGCCTGAAACCGAATGAACTGCTGCATGAATTCGGCTCCTTTCATATTCTCTATTATGAGGAAAAGGAGAACCCCCCTTCTGATACATTTGATCAATCCGTATCAATGGTTGCAGTGAAAAGATGATCCGTGAAATATCCGGGTTGATCTGTATTTTCCTTTAAGAACCCAACACTATAACAGCGTTCGCATAAAGAGATTCTTTTATCTTCCCGTTCGGTTATCATACATGCTTTAGAATTTACCTCGACGTTGCATAAAAATTTTATCATAAAAGATGAAATCAATTGGCGGTACAACAAACGTTTTGAATTTAAAGATGCTTTCAAGACTTCATCATAAGTGGGTTCGGCCATTTCATCTTTTTTTACAAATTCTTACCCTCCGGGAAAAGCGTGAAGATCCCATCTTCTTAGTTCCCAAGGCTTTGCGGTAGAGTACTACAGCGGCAACCTTGGCGCCTTGAAGCTGGAACCTTCACGCTTTTTGCAACGACGAGGTTTAATTGAGCATTACCTTACCTTCGTCGTTTAAAAAGGCAGGTTTCTATCCTTCAGAAGCCTGTTGCTGTTTTAAAAACGCTCTGATTTTATCTTTGCGCGTTACAGGCGGCTTTGAATGTTAAATTATTGTAAGGAGAAGGCAGGGATATTGACACAAATATTCATAATCGTGCATAAATAGTCATACCGGTGTTGCATAGCAGTTGATATGTTTCGCCAAGTTTCCGAATCCGGATTCGGATAAAATGGAGAGAAAATGAAAATCTTTAAAATAGAAATGGAGAAAAAAATGTTTAAATTTAGATTGGTTATTATTTTATCCTCTATGCTGCTGATCTTGGTCAGCCCGGTTCAGGCCAAGACCAAAGCAACTTTTTGGTACGCTTTGACAGGATACCTCGGTGATCAGGTGGAGATCGTTTGTGATCGTTTCAATGAATCGCAGAGTGATTTCGAAATTACCTGTGTTGGAAAGGGCGGCTATGCGGCAGCGGTACAGTCAGCGATTGCCGCATATCGTGCCGGAAGACAACCAACGATTGTGCAAGCCAGTGGCAGCGACACACTTACACTGATGCTGTCCGGTGCCTTTTATCCGGTCTACCAGCTCATGGCGGATCAAGGGCATGATCTTGAGGCGGTCTCTTTTATTAATGGTGTGGTTGAGAACTTTGGTTCCGGCAAGGGCTATCTTTACGGTATGCCTTTCAATGTGTCGACGCCGGTTATGTATTACAACGTGTCGATGTTTCGCAAAGCCGGGATCGAAAGGCCCCCCGAAACCTGGGAACAGTTTGAAAAAGACATGCAGACGCTCCGGTCAAGCGGTGTTGACTGCCCATATGCGGAATCGCCCCATGCCTGGACTCATCTTGCGCAGTTGCATGCCATGCACAATTCACCCGTCGCCACCAAAAACAACGGTTTCGAAAGCCTGGATGCCAGGTATGATTTTCAAGCGCTTCAGATTGAACATATCGAGCTGTTAAAACGGATGCATGATAAAAAACTGATGCATATCTACGGACCGCTGATGGGGAAGTCTTCCGGTATCAGTGCGCGTGAAGCTTTTGCTTCCGGCCGTTGTGCCGTCAGCACCTCCTCGATTGCCGGACATGCGACCGTCTATAGCCTGGCTGATCCCACACTTGACTGGGCGGTTGCCAAAATGCCCGTTCACGAGAATTATAAGCGACACAACAGCTATGTTGACGGTGCGGCATTGTGGGTGTTCAAAGGGCGCCCGGATGAAGAGTACGACGCTGCTGCCGCATTTCTGAAGTATTTGACTTCCACTGACGCGCAGAAATTTTGGGCTTCCGTGACAGGGTATATGCCCCTTACCCTTGATGCCTACGAGTCTTTAAAGGCGGACGGTTTTTACACCAAACCCGAATATGCCGGCCGTGACGTCGCTATTGAAAGCGTGGGTATCAGCAACTTGCCGACCCGTGGCGTCCGTCTGGGTAATTTCAACCAGATGCAGAGCATCTGGAAAGAGGAACTGGACCGTATTATTACCGGCCGTAAAGAAGTTCGCACAGGCGTCTCAGACATGATACGGCGCGGTAATGTCTTGCTTGAGGACTTTGAACAGACTTATAAGGGAGCAACACTTCCATGAGGTTTTGGGGTAAAGCGTCCAACCGGAACCCGGTTAACGAAAAAGCCGGCTTCTCCAAACGCGGCCGTGCGGCATTGATGTTTGCTTTGCCGCAACTTTTAATTCTTCTTCTCTTTTTTTACTGGCCGGCAAGCCAGGCGGTCCAATCGAGTTTTACATTGCAATCGCCATTCGGAGGCAGTACGCGTTTTGTCGGATTGATGGTGTTCGAGCGTCTGCTGACCGATCCGGAATATTACCGGTCTATCTATATAACGGTTACCTTTGTGTTTCTCAGCACGCTGATATCAATTCTCCTCGGTCTGCTGTTTGCAGTGGCGGCAGATGATGCACTGCGCGGGTCCAAGACATATCGAACGGCGATTATCTGGCCCTATGCCGTTGCAGCACCTGTTGCGGCGACAACGTTTCAGTTCCTGTTCGATCCGTTTACCGGGCTGGCGGCTATCGTCAATAATATATGGCCGGGTTTCTGGAATCCCTATATCGACGGCACCAATGCATTCTGGATGATTGTCGTGGTCGCCGCGTGGCAGCACATTTCCTATAATTTTCTGTTTATTCTGGCCGGACTGCGGGCGATCCCCAACACCCTGTTCGAAGCGGCCGCCGTTGACGGTGCCGGCGCCTTCCGGCGCTTTTATACGATCACGCTGCCGCTTCTGACACCGACCTTTTTCTTTATTGTCATCATGAATATTGCCAGTAATTTCACCAACTCTTTTGGCATTGTGAATGTAATGACCGAAGGCGGGCCGGGTGGGGCAACCAATTTGATGGCGTATAAAATTTATGCGGACGGGTTTATCGGACTTAATTTGAGCTCTTCATCCGCTCAATCGATCATACTGATGCTGATCATGATCGCAATTACGGTTCTTCAATTCCGATTTGTCGAGCATCGTATTAATTATAAGGTCTGATTTCAAAGATGGTTAATCAATCTAAAGGATTAAGGATTCTCTCCCACCTCACGCTTATCTTCGGTGTGGTCATATCCATCGGGCCATTGCTCTTTGCCCTTATTGCCGCGAGTAACCCGGTAACCGGTTTTGCAAATGGAGCCCCGGTCTGGTTCGGTGACCAGTTATGGGTCAATTTTTCAGCTGCATGGGAGCGCGGTGATTTCGGCCGCCAGCTTTTCAACAGCACGGTTGTGTCTCTGGTTTTGGTCGTGGGAAAATGTTTTCTTGCAACAATGACTGCATTTTCAATTACCTATTTCAAATGGCCGGGAAAAAATATCGTATTTTGGGTGGTTTTGCTGACCCTTATGCTGCCCCTGGAAGTCCGGATCATTCCCAGTTATGATATTGCCGCAAATGTCTTTGGGCCGCTGCAGTTCCTGGCAGACGCAACCGGTCTCACCTACCTTTTAAATAAAATTTTGCACACAGAGGTTAACCTGAATCTGAGTCTGCTTGATAGCTACGTTGGCCTTACCTTGCCGCTTATGGCGACCGTTACGGGGACATTTCTTTTCAGGCAGTTCTATTTAACGGTCCCTGACGCGCTGGTTGACGCCGCAAAACTGGATGGGGCAGGGCCCTTGCGTTTTTTTCTGGATATTTTACTGCCGTTGTCCAAAGTGAATATAGCCGCGTTAGCCACGATTTCGTTTATTTTCGGTTGGAATCAATACTTATGGCCGTTGCTGATTACCACTGATCCTAACATGAAAACCGCGGTGATCGGGCTTCAGGCAATGATTCCCGGCCCTGACGACCTGCCGCTTTGGAATCAGGCCATGGCTGCCACGTTGATCGTCGTGACACCGCCGGTAGCGGTTGTTCTTCTCTTACAAAAGTGGTTTGTTAAAGGATTAATCAGTTCGGAGGGATAGATATGATGAATAAAAAAAACGGAGAGAGAATGGCATCAGGCAGTATGGCCGCCACCATCAATGCACGAAGGCACCGCTATATCATGGATCAGATCAAAATTGGAAACCCGGTGCTGGTCAAGGAAGCTGCCAGAACGCTCAATGTTTCCGAAGCCACCATACGACGCGATCTGCAGCTGCTTGAAGAGAAGAGGCTGTTGGTTCGGGTTCATGGCGGTGCCACGGCTCCGGCAAAGAGTACGATCTTGCCGCTGACCGATCGCAAGACGCTTTTGAATGATGAAAAATCGCGAATAGCCAGAAAAGCTGCACCTTTAATAGAAGGATCGGATACGGTTTTTGTCAGCGGGGGGACAACCATGCTCGCTTTTGCCCGCCGCTTGGCTGCCGCACCGCCACCGCTCTGCGTTACAAATATGATTGACGTTGGCCTGCTGCTGGGAGCATCCGGACACTGTAATGTCATACTTCTCGGTGGACATTTAGACTGTGATCTCCGCGTCGTGAGAGGCTTGAGTCTCTCCGAACAATTATCTAAATATCGTTTCGATGCGGTGGTTACCAGCACCAATGCCGTATGCTCCGACGGGTTTCTGGATCACGACGAGCAGTCATACCACAATCGACGCCAGTTATGCACGTTAACCGATCGGCATATTGTTCTTGCAGATCACACCAAATTCGGGCGTAAATCCCGGTTTTTAACCATGCCACTTGGATCCGCCACCGACCTGGTCACTGACCGGGAGCCGGATCAGATCTATATCAGGGCGCTTCGAGAAGCAGGTGTCAATCTCCATATTGCCGGCTAGAATAATTTTATAAACTCCCAAACAACCTGTTCAAAGGGGAAGGGACAACAGATATGATCCATAAACTTGTAATGATACGCCATGGGGCGACAGACTGGACCGGGATGAACAAACTCCAGGGACAATTGAATTGTGACCTGTCCGAAGCCGGCAGGCGGCAAGTGGACGCACTGAAGAGGCTGCTTGTTAATATAAACGCCGGCCATGTGATATCGTCCGATTTGAATCGCTGCATTCAAACGGCTGAAATTATCGGGCTGTCACTGGATGCCGAAACCCCGTGTTGGCGGGAGATCGATGCAGGTGACTGGTCGGGCCGGCTTATCGAACCCTTGCAAGATGCATTGAACGATTGGCAGCAAGGACATCTGGTGCCGCCAAACGGTGAATCACGCAGGGAGTTTTCTGATCGCATTGGAAACGCCCTTGCCGGCCTGTCTGCCATAGAAGCCCATACCGCGGTTCTTTTCACACATGGGCAGGTGATACGGGAGATGGTACACCAGGTCAGCGGCATGCCCCTGGAGGGATTGTCGCTTCCGGAGCTGGCAAGTGCCACTGCTCTGGATTTGGATCAGAAACGACTGCTGGTATACAGTGCTGTCCCGGATCTTTCCCATCTTGATCTGGGTGCCGGCTTAAGCGTGGGGAGAGTATAATATGGTACTCAACCCGCGGGCGGCAGTCGATCACGCCATACTTTTCGGCTTTGACGGGCTCCGTCCGGACAGCATAACGAAGACGGATTGCCCAAACCTTTATGCATTACTGGAACAGGCAATCGTTTTTGCGCGGCATCGGTCTGTTTTTCCAACCGTGACGCGTGTGAATTTAGCGAGTCTGGTCACCGGTGCTACCCCCTGCGATCACGGGATTGTTGCAAACACATTGTTTGTGCGCAGTTCCGGACGGAAAACCGCTTTTGATACCTCACGTGTCGAAGATTTGAATCTGCTTGCAACAATGGCTCAGGGGCATTCGGTATCAAAGTTTCATGTGCAGAATATGCTGGCGGAATTTGGAGAACACCTTGCCGTTGCCGCGACCGGCTCCAACGGATCGTTCAATTTGCTGTCGAATTTTCAGAACTCTCTTGACCTCGCCTACAATCCCGTCGTTCATGGTCCGGTAAAACCGCGGAATGCAGTCAACGCGGTCCGGAACATGCCGTCTGAGGCGACCGATCATTTTATATCGCATATCTGGCCGGCCTCTCAACCCGTATTATCGATACTGTGGTTTGCCGAGACCGATACTGCCGGCCACAGCCATGGCGTTGGATCGCCGGAACATCGCTCAGCACTCAAACAGGTTGATGCCGAACTTGGACGCCTGGTATCATGGCGCGATTCCCAGCCTAATGCCGAACGGATCGCGATAGCCGTTGCTTCGGACCATGGCCAGGTGAGTATCGGCAGTTCGGTGTCGCTGGCAGACTGGTTAAACAGCGAGGGTTTCCGGGCTGCTATATGTTGGGAAAACGATCGCGACCTTGTCCTGACACCCGGCATGTCGCCCGGTCTCTGGTTCGCCAGGAGAGATCCGGGGTTACTGCAGGCCGTTGTTGATGCCGTCAACGCCCAGCCCTGGAGCGGACCGCTCTTCTCCCGGTTTGATGAACAAGAAGATATTAAAGGCGTTTTTTATTTTGAAGATGTGGGGCTGGATCATCCGCTGGCGCCGGATCTGATGATGACGTTTCGCGGCAGCAACCGGCCCAACGGTTTCGGTATGTCAGGCAGATCCCATAGCGATCCGACAGGAACAACGCTCACACTGGATTCAGGTTTCCATGGCGGATTGCATGATACCGAACTGTCCTGTTTGTTTGCGCTGGAGGGAAAACCGTTCCCGGCTGAACACCAAGCAGATATGGCCTCTTGTACGGGGAATATTATACCGACCTTGTACAAGGCGTTGCATCCGAACGGTAAATTTTCCAACCACGCACTCCCCATCGGGAGTATAGACGGTCCAACGGAAAAATCCGTGGTAAAAGAAGATGTCAGGTCCCTCCAAGTCGGTTCCCGGCGGTATGATTTACATTTGAAGATTTGCGGGCGCCTGGTGTATGCGGATAAAATCGAATTTAATTAAAAATGTTTCCAGTTAACACTCCCGAGGAAAAAACATGTCACAGTTACGCATAGAGTCTGTATTCAAAAAATACGGAACAACACAGGTTCTAAATGACATCAGCTTAGAGGTTCCAGACAAAGCGCTGTCGGTATTTGTCGGGCCTTCAGGTTGTGGTAAATCCACCCTGCTGCGCATCATCGCCGGTCTGGAAGATATAAGCAGCGGCCGTATCCTGATAGATGACCGTATCGTTAATGAGTTGCCGCCACATCGGCGGGATATTGCGATGGTCTTCCAAAATTATGCACTATATCCGCATATGACCGTCCATGACAATATGGCCTATTGGATGAAGACAGCAGGGTTGTCTAAACAGGAAGTCAGCTGGCGTGTAAACCGGGCTGCAAAAATCCTGCAAATCGAGCCCTATCTTAATCGCCGCCCGGCTGAATTATCCGGTGGGCAACGTCAGCGTGTCGCAATCGGGCGGGCCATTACGCGGGATCCAAAAGTGTTTCTCTTTGATGAACCCCTATCGAACCTTGATGCTGAACTGAGATTGAGCATGCGTGTCGAGATTGCAAAGCTGCACAGAGAAATCGGCGCAACAACCGTGTTTGTGACCCACGACCAGGTTGAGGCCATGACGCTTGCAGATCAAATCGTTGTTATGAACCAGGGCCGTATTGAACAGATCGGGACCCCGGAAGAGATCTACAGAAAACCGGCAAACCAATTTGTGGCGGGTTTCATTGGATCTCCACGCATGAATTTCATACCCGGGAAACTGATATCCAACAACGGGCAGGAAAAATTGCAACTCCCATCGGGGATGGAATTCAAACTGGGCAGCCGGATTCCTCATCCGGCACCCAGAGGCAGAGACATTTTGCTTGGAATTCGGCCGGAAGCCTTGCGCATTTCAAAACCCGCCGGTCCCGGCACCATTGAAGCAAAAGTCATTCACAGTGAATATTTAGGCGGGGCAAATTATATTTACCTGGAGGCGGATCAGTTAAACCGTGGAAACGATACGAATCTCGTGGTAGTCGATACCGCCGATACGAGGCCGTTGATGGGAGAGAGGGTTGGTGTCGATTTTGAAACATCCGATCTTCATCTCTTTGGCGAAGATGGAAAGGCACTTTCTTGCAGCTGATTTCAGGGATGGAATCCTGCTTTCAATTATGGATCTAAAAAATTAAAATTGGGGTGACGAACCCTGACAAAAACCGTTTATTCATCCGAATCCGATAAAATCAGGACTGATTATCCGACACTGCCATCTCAAACAGGTTCGCGGTATTGTCCGGCAGCCGGGTTTCCTGAATCCGGCACCGGGACCGGTCCTCTCTTAGAATCAATTTGGAATGAGGGCCGATGATAACGGTGTCCTGAACAATTGTTTTGGCAACTGAAACCAGGGGGAGAGGGGGTTCTTTTTGAGAAAAGACCAGTAATGCTTTTTTCTCCTGAACAAGGGTTTTGTTGTTTTCTTCCAGAAAGGCCAATTGGGTTTTGTACGCCTGGATGTTACCGGCAATTGTATCTTGGACTTCAAAAACGGCATTCAATTCTTTTTCTGCCTGCGAGGCAGTCAGCCTGATGGCCTTGATCTCATCGGTAATTTGCTGAACCCGTAATCTATCATCTGACTCTCTTGATGCTTTTAAATCCGTTACCAGCTCTTTGATATCCAGCTGGGCGCGGTCCTGGATATGTGCCTTTTCCGATATCTGCCGGTAGAGGGCCTGGTCCTCCTCTTCCAGGGCAAGGATTCTATCCTTTAGCAGGTTTGATTTGGTGACTGAATTTTCAAGGGATTCATCGATCTGCTTCTCAAGTATCCGGACATGGTCGTCCGTGCCGACCTTCAGCCGGGACGGAGCAGATCCGGTGGTGCCGATGCTGCCGGCGTCGATGCCGAGTTTGGCCGTTACGCGGCTGGATATGATATGCCCCCCGGAATTATGGCATTTCCCGCTGATCGTCAGTTCCGAATCGATAATCTCTCTTGATACATTCAAATCAGCAAAGCCCATGATATCGGATTTGCTGATAAATTTGGCATAAATGTTTCCCTGCGCACGGATCCGGGATTCGGTCACCCCGGCGCTGACGTTTAGATCTCCGGAAATGTCAATGATCGCCCCTTCTGTCTCCTGAACCTGGAGATTAATCCCCTTTACACTGAAACCTTCTTTGATCCTTCCTTTGACAATGATGTTTCCATTAAAAATGATATTGCCGGTTTTAAAATCCACATCCCCGGGGATCACCAGTTCCGGATTGACTGAAACCACTCCTAATTTGTCCAGATGGGGCTGTCCGTCGATTTCGGCGTGGATAGTCAAACCGTCTTCCGACAGTACCGTGCCGGTACCGGCTTCAAATAACGGATCTTCAACTTCATCAACAAGAATGGGCTCGCCAAAGACGGTGATACCGTTCTTACCGGGTATGGACGGCGTTTTGACCGCCATCTGTTCCCCGGTTTTGACAAAAGGGATTTCCCCCCGTTCCCTGAAATCAATGGTGCCGTCTTCATCGATTTTTCCGGGGTTGGTATACTCAGTTTCAAAACGGAAGACGGCCCGGCCGTTTTTTCCCGGCTCCGGTGCCTCACCCCGCGCAATGGTGATCGGCGCCGCTTCCGGGTCTGACAGCCAGGTTTCAATCTCCTGATCGTCCCGGATGCCGTATGAGATCTGTTTGGCCATCAACAGGTTGAGAATGTCCGGCAGGGTGTGGGGAGCCGAAGGGACGGTTTTCGGTTTAAGCCGCTTGATACCGGCAGTTAAAAGGTCTTCAGAGACGGAAATTTCAAAATACGGGTCCAGCTCATGGCTGTTTTCATCAGCCGGGAGCCCATCCGATACGTCGGTTTCAAGCACAACAGCATCCTCTTCAGGTCGGCTGTCGGCTTTCCCGGGGCCCACTGCATGGGTGAGCGCCTTGTTTAAAACGGCATCGACCAGATCCCGGAGTGTATCATCAGAGTCTGCAACCGGTGAGGCAGGACGGTCAGGGGCCGGTTCTTTGCACGGTGTGCCGTGATCCGGTTCGGTTAATGGCATTGCCGGATCCGCCTGCGCTTTTGGCAACGGATCAGGCTGTTTTTTTTCAGGCCGGTCTTTTTCAGGCCGGTCCGTGGAAAGCACCTGAAGGTAATTAAAGGTCTCCGGATCAACATGGTGTTTGTGAATCAATGGGCTGAACAATGTTTTTATGACATCACATAGAAAAAGGAATTCATTTTTAAAAGAATCCGGTCCGGCTTGAATCCCTTTTTTATCGATCAGCCGTGACAGGGTCAGTTCAGAGGTCAGGCCGATCTTTGTTTCAATCCGCCGTTTTTTTGAATTTAACTTTAAAATCCGGGCTTTTTTCTCTTCGATCCGTTGTTTATAGGCATTGCTTTTCTTTTTCAGTTTCTTGGCAATATGGAACATCTGCTGGTTCTGGTGAGCCGTTACCCGTTTTAGCTGCTCCTTTTTAACCGTATATCTGAATTTTGTGAAGCAATTTTTAGACAGGGATTCCAGATCTTCGGGTTCAAACGGAACGGTAATGCAGGCATTGACTTTTGACTTGTTGATGGCATTGATCAGTATATCCGGGTCATCAAAGGGCAGCATGATCATCCGCTGGGTAAGCGGGGAAACGGTTCTGACCGTGCTCAGAATATCCTCCCCTTCCGCCGGGACCGGCAGGTTTGAATCGCTGATAAACAGGGCATACGGATTTTTCTTTGACTCATTCAACCGGATCAGGGCATCCCTGAAGGTCTTTTCACAGGTCACATCCCATCCGGCATCGGTTAAAACCGTGGCGGTCTGTTTCAGGAGCGTGTCATCACTTTGCAGGATAAGCACGCCGGGCTTTTTTTGTACGGTCATTCTGTATCCCCTTTGATTTGGGGCATTTCAAATCCGTTTCGGTGGGCCAATTCATCAAACCGGTCAAACAGGGTTAGGATGGTCGACGAAAAAAGAGCCTTGGCCTTTTCCGGATCAACGCCGTCAGATACCCGGATATAATCCGTCATTTTTTTCAGAATCGAATCCCCGGTATCGGGTTTTCCGGCGGTGAGTGCTTCGATGTCATCGTTAATGCCTTTGATCTCGCTGTCCAGAGATTGAATTGACATATTATATGTTTTTGTTGCTTCCATCAGTTCGCAGTTCAAATCGAACAATCGGGTATTCTGCTTTTTGGCAAGCTTAAAGAGCCGCTCATGCTCAAGGATGGCGGTATAAAGTCTGAGTGCCGCACCAATTGCTTTTAAAAAATCCTGGTTTTCAAAGGGCTTGACAAAAAAACGGTGGATGGCACTTTGATTGATCGCATTGATCAGGGTTTCCATTTCAGAATATCCGGCCATCAGAAAACGGATGGAATCCGGTGCGGTTTTCTGGGCATTTTCAAGAAAACAGGTGCCCGGCATCCCTGCTAAGCTCTGTGCGGAAATGATAACGGAAAAATGCCGGGCCGCACTTTTTATTTTTTCAAGTGCGGCTTCGCCTGTATCACAAAAAGCAGCTGTGATCGGCTTGTCTTTGAGCAGAGAGGCAATGTTTTTTTTGATCTGCCCGTCTCCTTCAACAACGAGAATGCTGTGTTGAAATTCGGATTCCATATTTTACCCTAAAGTTGCATAAAAATTTTTAAATAAAGATGAAACGGTTTGAATTCACTGGAGCAAACACTGTTTCTCATATCGAAACAGGCGTTTACTGATAAAGGGATCCTCTATTTCGTCTTTTGTTTATTTAATTTTTACCCTTCGGTTAAATGGCATAACCGGTTAAACCCATTGTTTTTTATGTAGATATAACTTCAATTCGATTCAAAGGCAAGCCTAAAGCACCGCGGCCCGGTTTGATCGGACGGGTATGGGGGCTGCCGGAAAACAGGGCGAAACAGGTAGTGCTGAGAGGTTTGGGTTCTTACAGACAGATATCGGATCGGTTGCATTAAAAAAATGAGAATCAGGGTAAAAACAGATAGTTAAAATAGGCGGGCATCCAAAGGGAAACCCCCTTTTAAACCGGCGAAAAATCCAATGAATTTGTTGTTGACGCAAAGCGCTAAAACATTGTATTCTCAGCGGATAGCTGTCAGGATGTCCGTTAGAAGCCGGGCAGCTACATAGTCGCAAAAATATTTTCAGAACGGCATTTTTGCAATAAAAATCATGGCAAGAGACTATTAAACGAAAGGTTTGTATTATGGGAGTCACCTCTGAGAAAATTCAAGAGTTGAAATCAAAAGAGCAAGCAATCACGGAAATGGGTGGAAAAAAAGCCCTTGAAAAGCGAAGGGAAAAAGGAAAGCTCAATGCCAGGGAACGGCTTGATCTTCTTTTTGACGCGGGTACGTTCAGGGAACTGGATATGTTTGTCTCCCACCGGTGCACCAATTTCGGGATGGAAGAGATTGACATACCCGCCGATGGAGTCATCACCGGCCATGGTAAAATCGACGGCAGGGTGGCGTTTGCCTATGCCCAGGATTTTACGGCGCGGGCAGGCTCCCTGGGAGAGATGCAGGCAAAAAAAATCTGCAAAGTCATGGACATGGCAATTAAAGCCGGCACACCGGTTATCGGGATGAACGATTCCGGCGGTGCCAGAATCCAGGAAGGCATCGATGCCCTGTCCGGGTACGGGGAAATCTTTTTTAGGAATTCGGCGGCTTCCGGCGTCATTCCCCAGATATCGGCCATCATGGGGCCCACTGCCGGTGGTGCCGTCTACTCGCCTGCCATGACCGATTTCATCTTTATGGTTAAAAAATCGAGTTATATGTTTATCACCGGCCCCAATGTGATCAAGGCGGTTACAGGCGAAGAGATCAACTTTGAAGACCTCGGCGGTGCCATGGCTCACAATGAGAAGTCAGGTGTCGCCCAGTTTGCCTGTGAATCGGATGAAGATGCCATTGCACAGATCCGGACCTTATTATCTTACCTGCCGTTAAACAATATGGAAGATCCGCCCTATGTTCCGCCCACCGACGATCCCAACCGGGCGGACGAATCCCTGGATGCCATTATCCCGGATAATCCCAATACGGCATATGACATGAAGGCGGTCATCCGGTCGATTGTGGATGACGGCACCTTTTTTGAACCTCACCAGTATTTTGCAAAAAATATTGTGATCTGTTTTGCGCGGCTCAATGGAAACAGCATCGGTATTATTGCCAATCAGCCCAGTTTTTTAGCCGGTTGCCTGGATATCGACGCATCTGACAAGGCCACCCGGTTTATCAGGTTCTGTGATGCCTTCAATATTCCTTTGCTCACCATTGCCGATGTGCCCGGTTATCTTCCCGGCAGCCAGCAGGAATGGGGAGGGATCATCCGGCACGGGGCAAAATTGCTCTGGTGTTATTCAGAAGCCACAGTTCCTAAATTATTGCTCATCACACGAAAAGATTACGGTGGCTCCTATATCGCCATGTGTTCAAGGCATCTGGGGGCGGACATGGCCTTTGCATGGCCTACGGCTGAAATTGCCGTCATGGGTGCCGAAGGTGCTGCCAATATTATCCATAAACGGGAAATAGATGCGGCAGATGACCCGGCTGAAAAACGCGAAGAGAAAATTGCCGAGTACAATGATAAATTTTCCAACCCGTACTGTGCGGCGCAACGGGGATATGTGGATGCGGTGATCCAGCCGTCCCAGACCCGTTCAAGACTCATTGATGCCCTGGAAGCCGTGGCAACCAAAAGAGAAATGAGACCGGCTAAAAAACATGGAAATATACCGGTATAACCCGGACAGATGAATGAAAAACCGGACAAAGGAATAAAAATGGATAAAAAGAGACTTGCCGCAGCCATTACCGCTGTTTTTGCACATATCAAGACATCTGAAGAGGCCATGGCCCATGCCGCACTTCAGGCGGGTGGGCTGGAAGCGGCTGACGCTGCCATGACGCCGGTTGATGTCCGGCTCAAAAATATCTGGGGCATTACGGGACGTCAGAATCAGATGCAGGCCAATACAATGATACAGATGCGGATGTTTAAATAATCAATTTAAAGCATAAAATTTAATATATTCGGGGGAGAAGAGAGATGACGGATCACAGTGAACTTAATCTGGTTGAGATGAATTATGATGCAGACAGACCCAAAGCGGCAAATCCGCTTAAAGTGGAGGATATCTCTCTGCGTGACGGTCACCAGTCGCTGTTTGCGACACGGGGCCGGACAGAAGATATGATCCCGGTGGCTGAAAGAATGGATGAGATCGGTTTCTGGGCGGTGGAAGTCTGGGGCGGGGCCACGTTTGATGCCATGCACCGCTTTCTGGGCGAAGATCCGTGGGAACGCCTTCGAACCTTGAAACGGTACTTTAAAAAAACACCCTTCTCCATGCTGTTAAGGGGACAGAATCTGGTGGGGTACCGTAACTATGCAGATGACGTGGCTGAATTGTTTGTCAAGCGGACCGTTGAGAACGGTATGGATATCTTCAGAACCTTTGATGCATTAAACGATTATCGTAATTTTGAAACCGTTGTTCCGGTGATCAAAGAGTGCGGTGCTCACTTCCAGGGCTGTATCTGCTATACACTGACCGAACCCCGTCTGGGCGGGGACACCTATAACCTTGACTACTACATTAAAAAAGCCAAAGAGCTGGAAGCCATGGGGGCCGACAGTATCTGCGTAAAAGACATGGCAAGCCTGATGTCCCCCTATGATGCCTATCAGTTGGTCAAAGCCTTGAAAGAGAATGTCGGCCTGTTGATTCATCTCCATTCCCATTTTACTTCGGGCATGTCTTCCATGACCCATCTGAAAGCGATAGAGGCAGGGGTGGACGTCATCGATACCTGCATGACTCCCTATGCATACCGGACCTCCCATGCCGCCCTTGAGCCATTTGTCATGTCGCTGCTGGGGACCGACCGGGATACCGGATTTGATATAAAGGCCCTGGCCGATATCAATGAGATCCTTGAAAGAGACGTCATGCCCAAATACAAACACCTCCTGGATGACTCCAAAGTCTCCCTGATTGATATCAATGTGCTGCTCCACCAGACACCCGGCGGCATGCTGTCCAACCTGGTGAATCAGCTTCGCGAGATGGATGCCCTGGATAAAATCGATGAAGTCTACCGGCAGCTTCCCCAGGTCAGAAAAGATTTGGGCCAGATTCCTCTGGTCACCCCGACAAGCCAGATCGTCGGTACACAGACCGTGAACAATGTCCTGTTCGATACCCCGGATGAAAAGTATAAAATGATCACCGGCCAGGTAAAGGACCTGTGTTACGGCCTGTACGGAAAGACCAGCGTGCCCATTAACCCGGAGGTCCAGAAAAAAGCCCTTAAAGGATATGAAAGGGGGGAAGAACCGATTTCATGCCGCCCGGCAGAAGTGCTTGAGCCGGAACTTGAAAAAGCCAGGGAAGAGATCGGCGATCTGGCCGTGGACGATGATGATCTGATCCTTTATGCCCTGTTCCCGGTTACCGGTAAAAAGTTTCTCATGCAGAAATATGGAAAAGAACCCGTGCCTGACAGCTTAAAACCCATCACACTTGAAGATGTGGCCAAACAGGACGAACTTGTGAAAAAGGCCAGAAACGGCGAGCTGATCGAAAAGGCAGCCGCTCCGGAAAAAAGTGAAAACACCCGGACGTTTAACGTGTTTGTGGAAGGAGAGCATTTTGAAGTCGGGGTGGATGAAGTGGGCGGTTCACCGGTTATTTCGTATGCCGGGCCGGCTCCGGCAGTTCCGGCGGCACCGGTTGCCTCTGCGGCTCCAGCGCCTGTGACACCGCCGCCTGCGGCTCCGGCACCGAAAAAAGAAGCCCCTCCGGCAACGGATACCGCTTCTGCCGAAGGAACCCCGCTTCCGGCACCCATGCCCGGAATGATCATCAAATACCAGAAAAAAGTGGGGGATACCGTCAATCAGGGAGATACCATCGTGGTCATCGAGGCGATGAAGATGGAGAATGCCCTGCCGGCACCGGTCGGCGGCAGAGTGGCTGCCATCAACTTCAACTCGGGTGACAATGTTGCCAAAGGCGAAGTCCTGGCGGTTATCAGTTAAATCTTATCACCCGGTAAAACCACCTGGTAAAACAGCATGGCAGAAGAGGTCTGCCATGCTGTTTTGTTTTAAACCGGAATCTCATATTTTTTTCTCTGGCCCGCATATCCGTATCCTCCGGCATAGACCGGCATTGACAAGGTCGGGGCTGTGCTTATTTTCAAGGGCTGAGACCGTCAGAATCTAAAGGAGATACGTATAATGGCATTTGAGACAAAAGAAGAACTGCTTGAAAAGTATTTAAAGCTGGACAAACCCCGATGTCCGCATTGCAATAAAGATATGTCCCTGTGGGAAATCCCACCCATCAACTTCAGCGACGGGCTGGGGTGGGGAACCCCGTATCTATATGTCTGCTTTAATGATGACTGCCCCAGTTATAAAAAAGGCTGGGACCATATGAGCAATACCATGGAGGTGCCGGCATCTTACCGGTGTTATGTTGAACCGGGGGCCACCAATTTTGAGTATATGCCGGTGTTCAGCCCCATGGGCGGGCACGGCGGCAAGCTGGATGATGAGATCCTTGTCAAGCAGGAGGCCCAGAAAGAACTGCTCAAACAGACCTTCTCCATCCTCACCGACTATTATATGTCAAAAGACTGGGATGAGATCCTCAAGATCGGCCTTGATCCCAATATCCCGCCCAAGGCGCGCTTGAAGGCCATTGAAATGGCCTCGGAACTGGGCGGGCCGGAAGCAACCGAACACCTGATTAACCATAAATTTCCCACACCGGTGCTGCAAAAGGCGGCAGCAGATGCCATTGCCGCACTTCACGAACGGAATTTTACCCGGGAATGCCCATATTGCGCTGAAATTATCAAAAAACGTGCAAAACTCTGCAGACATTGTCATCAGGACTTGTCATAATCCCGTCCGTCGAAAAGAGGAGAGACCATGAACGGTTTTTCCTCTTTATCATTTTATAGGTTCGCCTGACAGATACGTTTACCATTAAAATGTTCTCTGATTGACGTTTTTTATCGGTATACGGTATGGGCCTTCTGTCATCCTATATTGCATTGCAAAAACTGTGAAAATTTCATATTCAAAGCATAAGGGATGCTTTGATGCAAGGTAAGGTTTTTTTATCAATCAGCCATAAACATAGGAACAGATACCATGACGGAAAACCTGCGGTTAAATGATTTTCAAATGATATACGTGGCTTCCTGCGGAGAGGGCATCAATGCATTCAATCTGGTCGAATCAACGCTTGTCCAGTTTCCGGACAATGTCATCTCCGTGGTCAAGGTCCCCCACATCCGAACCGAAAACCAGGTGGAAGAACTGATTGAAAAGGTAAAGGACATTGAAAGTCTGATCGTCCATACGATTGTGGATCAGAACCTGCGACAATTTTTAACCCGCAGGGGGATTGAAAACAAAATCGTTACCATTGATCTGATGGGGCCTGTGATTTCGAAGATACAGACGTTTTTAAACCAGGCGCCCCTGCAAAAGCCCGGCCTTTACCGGGAAACCCATCAGGTTGATTTAAAACAGATCTCTGCCATTGATTTTGCCCTGGCACACGATGACGGTCTGAATCCGGAGACCCTTGACCAGGCAGAGATTATTCTGCTGGGATTGTCAAGGGCCGGTAAAACCCCGCTCTCCATGTATATGTCGGTGCTGGGGTGGAAAGTGGCAAATATTCCGGTTGTGCCCGGCGTCAGCATGCCGGAGTCGCTTAAATCGGTGGACCGCCGTCGGATCGTGGCATTGAACATCAATGTTGAACAATTGCTGGCCCATCGAAAGATGCGGCAGGAAAGCCTGGGCACCAAAGATTTTTATTCCTATTCGTCGCGCAAAGACATTGAAACCGAAATCAAGACGGTTCAAAAGTATTATGTAACCAGCGGTTTCTCCATGATTGACGTGAGCAACAAACCCATTGAAACCAGTGCGGAAGAGATCATTGAGATGATTACCCGGCGCTTCCGTGCCAATGCCCATTTATAGACGGGTAAACGATATTTCGATATCGCTTTACACAACTTTTTGATCCTGGTATGTCTTTGTTCGTATAAATGAGCGAGGATCGAGGTCGCACTTTTAATATCCGGTTCGATAACAAATCAGGAATTATATTTAGATCTGTGAAACAACGGGTTGTACATCCAACGCCGTAAATGCAAAAGAAATTTTAAACCTAGGCTTAAAGAATAGAGGTAATATATTGAGTAGTTTTAAGAAAATAAATATCGATACTAAACGGTTAACTATCAAACCTCTATCGCCAGCGGATGCCGTTGAGCTATTCAATATTTTTTCTGATGCAGCGGTCATGAAGTATTGGAACACCCCGCCGTGGACGTCAATTAAAGATTCAACAGACTTTATCGAAAAAAGCATGGAAACAATGCAAACCGATGAGTCCCTGACATTGGGTATCTATATCAAGGATCTGCCCCGTTTGATTGGAAAGTGTATGCTGTTTAATTATGCCAGAACATCTAAACGGGCTGAAATCGGGTTTGGTATTGGGAAAGAATTCTGGGGTATGGGGTATATGCAGGAGGCTGGCAATGCCCTGATTCACTATGGATTTAAAGAATTGGGACTTCGGCGTATTGAGGCTGAAATAAATCCGGCCAACCTCTCTTCGTCAAAGGTATTGACGCGAATGGGTTTTATCACCGAGGGGTTGCTCCGGGAACGCTGGGAGATCAACGGCGTGGTCTCTGATTCAGCCATCCTGGGGTTGCTGGTTGGTGACTGGACGGCCGGTAATCATGCATAGTAAGGAAAACCGGGTCATCCTGATTTTCAGTATTTGTTTGATTTATTAAGACTGTCGTAACAGCAACCGAAATGTTCGTTGGTCGGCAGTGTTGATGTCATGATTACCGATAACATCGCGATGGTGATGGAAAAAAGATCCCGAAGCTGTATGCGGTATCGCCGGACCAAACGTTTAGACATAATAATACTGAAAGGAGCTTGCAATTATGGCAGAAATGACCGAGAGAATGAAAGAACTGTTTGAAAAAGTGGAAACCGTTTCCCTTGGAACGTCGACACCGGACGGCACGCCCAATACGGTTCCCATAGGTGCAAAAAAAATTATAGACGACGAGACCGTTCTCGTCTCAGATCAGTTTCTCAACAAAACCCTGGCCAACTTAAAATCCAACCCAAAGGCATCTGTTTCATACTGGGAAGGAACCGAAGGGTATCAGCTGAAAGGGACCGTCACCGTTGAGACCTCCGGGGAACGGTATGAAGAAACGGCCCGGTGGATTGAGGAACTGGGCAACCGGGTCGGATTTCCCCTTAAATCCAAAGGCGTGCTTATTCTTAAGATTGAAGAGATTTACGGGGTCTCACCAGGGCCCGGGGCCGGCAAACAACTGGCATAAAATGCTTCGGTTTTTCACCCGAATCATTCTGGGAAATGCCACGGGTTTATCGGTCGGTTGGCCGGCCAATAAATAGGATATAATGCTGGTGAAAGAAATCGTTACAATCCGGCCGGTAAGGATTGAAGATGCAAAGATTGTACAGGAGTATGCCTCTGACGAACTTGTCTCCTGTACAACGAATATTCCCGATCCATACCCCCGGGATGGTGGACAATCCTATGTAAACAAGGCAATAAAAGGCTGGATAAAAAAGAAGCAGTTCACATTTTCAATTATTGTGAACAATGTGATGGCCGGAAATGTCAGCCTTAATATCCCGGACTTCGACAAACACACAATTCAATGTGATTACGGGATCTCTTCATCGTATTGGGGGAGAGGCATTGCATCTGAAGCCGTCAGTCTTGCGGTTTCATACGCATTTCAGCACCTCAACATGAAAACGGTTACCTCTGCATGCCTGGAACGAAATCCCGCTTCTGCACGAGTGCTTGAAAAAAACGGATTTGTAGAGACCGGAAAATTTGTTTACAATAACGAAAAATTTAAAGAAGAGCTGGCGCACCGATTCGAACTGACAAAAGAGACGTGGCTGAAATTGAGTTTTGGAGATAAGCTAACCAACCCTGATGCGTAAAAAAACTCCAGGGGCAGATGAAAAAATGGATAAATTCATAATTAACTGCCTGCTGACGGGATATCTATTGATTGGTGTGATATCAATCCTTATCTCCAATGTATGGTATGGGGGGATTCATTTTTTTCTGCTGACCGGTAGCCTGATATTAGTCGCCTACTCCTACTGTGCCAAATGTCCGTCGTGTCAAAAGACCTGCGGCCATCCACAGATCGGTGTTCTAAGAAGACTTGTACCAAAAAGAAACCAGTCAAGATATCAAATGAATGATTATGCCGGTTTAGTCCCATTTATATTCATCGGGATTATTTTACCCCAATACTGGCTATGGCAGAACAAAGTACTGTTTATAATCTTCTGGATATTCAATGTGGCGGTGCTGATTGGCATCGTCACAAGGCTCTGTGGCGAGTGTAAAAATAAACAATGTGTCCTGAACAGGAATGTAAAACAGGGGAAAGAAAGGCAATGATTGATCTAACCTCAAGTGCGCAGCGGGTCCAAGGCGTTCTGCACGACAAAGGTGTCGACTGTGAAGTGAAAGAATTTCCTGCATCCACACGAACCGCCAGGGACGCTGCCGAGGCGATTGGGTGTCAATTGGGTCAAATCGCAAAATCAATTGTATTTAAGACAGCGAAGAATGGGGATGCCGTCTTGGTCATCGCCAGCGGTTCCATTCATATCAATGAAAAAAAGATACAGAATCTGATTGGACAGTCCATTAAGAAAGCCGATGCGAAATTTGTTCGTGAGAAAACAGGCTTTGCCATTGGCGGGGTTCCCCCTGTCGGCCATATTGAAAAACCGGTTATTATCATTGATGAAACGCTGAACGATTTTGACATCATATGGGCGGCAGCTGGCACGCCAAACGCTGTTTTTAAATTAACCTTTAATCAGCTGAAAAAGATAACCAACGGCATCGTGGGCACTGTGGATTAAACCGGCCGGCCCTCTTTTTTTGTTCTCAACGATACGGTTCAGCAGTTGTCGTACATTCTGATGATTTCGCCATTGCCGCTGCCCAGGACGCTTTTGACATATCCGTTAACGACTTTTTTCATGGGGATGGGGTTATGCCCCGGGAAATAATCCTCATACTTGTCCACGGCATCTTCAACCAGCCCTGATGCGACCACATTGATCCGGATATTGTCCTGCAGCTCCAGTGACACCGCTTTGACAAAGCTGTGAACGGCGCCGTTGACCATGGCGGCGCTGGTGGTCATCCGGACCGGGTGGTCGGCCAGAATCCCCGTGGAAAGGGTAAAAGATCCCCCGGGATTTAGATAATCCCTGCCGATTCTCACCAGGTTGACCTGTCCCATGAGTTTGCTTTTAATTCCGATATAATAATCTTCTTCGGTCATGGTGCTGAACTCCGCCCACTTTGCCTCTCCAGCCGCACAGATGACGGCATCCATATTTCCAACGGTTTCAAACATGGACTGTATGGACCGGCTGTCGGCAATATCAACGGTGACATCCCCGGAATGCCGTCCGCCGGTAATCACGTCATGTTTTTCTGAAAAGTATTGGCTGATCTTTTTGCCGATGGTGCCGTTACCACCCACTATCAAGATTTTCATGGTTCTCTCCTCGGTTGAATCTGTCTGGTTCCAAATATCCGGGGCCGGACAGCCCGGATTCGCCTTGACCGGTAAATTATAACTGATAGACGGATCTGTCCAATGAATAGTTTTGATACAAGCCATCAAACTCTGTGATCATTATGTTTTTTTGGGTGAAAAAGTACAACAGGCGATTTAGATGTCGATCAGGCCGCATCCGGGTTGAGACCGGATCAGACCCACGGTTTCCGTAAACCGTCGGGTCGTGGCCATATAGGGGCCGGCCGCAATGACGGCCCCGCGGATCAGTCCCTTTGCGACATAGGTTTCCGCTTTTTTCAGTGACTGTTTCACGGCTGCCCGGAAGGTTTCACAGGAGAGTTCCCCCACACGGACCGTAACCGGGATGTCTGGAATATCGGTGTTGGGATCGATTTGTCCGGCCGGTATCTGAACGATATTTTTGTGCGGGTGATAACAGGCATTGGCAATGGATGTGGCTGCGGCATCTGCCCTGGATGAGGTTTTTCCAAAGGCTGTGGCAGCCGATGCAATTCCCCTTGTAAAGCTTCTTCCCCCCAGTCCGCTGGTGTTGACGCCCCAACTGCCGTGTTGCCCGGACAGTCCGATGATATGGGAAATACGGGCTGTATTCAGATCGGTTCGAAGTCCGATTTTTACGGGTTCCTCCCGGGTTTTCCGGATGGCGATATCCCCGCCGTTGTCCACAATCACCTTGGTGACGGACCTGCAAAAGAGTCTTTCGGCAACGGCATCCGCAATACTGCCCGCCACTGCGGCCATGGGTGTCAGGCAGGTGTCCCCGGTCTCCCGGACAGTTCTGATCATCCGGCGGGCAATGGAATGGGGGCTGCCTTCGGGTAAGACTGCATCATATCTTTTTAGATGCGGCAGGCAATGTGCGACCTGTTCAAGGCAGGAAAAGGAAAACCGGGCCGCCTCCAGGGCTGCATCCGTTTGAAAGACCCCATGGGAAAATGCTTTTATGGCAAGCCGCATGGGGCCGTTTTCCACAATGACGGATTGTCCGTCCGGGGCAAGGATGATCTGGCGGTCATCGGTCATACGGCGCCGTCAGATCATTCATCCGAGTCACCGGATCGATCCGGTTCCGGGGAAGCCGCCTTAAACGGTTTCATGGCCTCCACATGTCCGCCCATGGCCTCATAGTCCTTTAGATCCATGGTATATTCCAGGGGGCAGATGGTTGCCGGTGTCGGTGTCCAGTAGAAGGAGCCGGGTTTGACCCGGTTCACATCCACCATAAACGAGATGCCGCCGCCGGGCAGGACAAATCCCGGTGCACCGCAGACCGTCAGGTGGGCTCTGTTCTCATGGACCGCCTTTGTCAGCTTGATGGGAAATTTTGTCACCCCGGCCCGGGCACTGCCGCCGCTGCCGCCGGTGTAAATGGCAGATACCAGTGAGGGTTCGCAGGAATCGGAAATGGCCGTGAGTGTCGCCTCTGCCTTTGGGGTCAGCGGGATGGCGGTGAGTTGACCCTTCCCGTCCAGTCCAAACAGGGCCCCGTTCTGACCCGTGGTTTCCGTGATAAATATGGTCATACCGGGCCGGGCCGTATTCATATCAACGGATTGGATGACCGTTTCCGGCCGGGTAATGGATGTGCCGCCCCAGCCTTTGCCGTGGTCCCCGAAGTACCGTCCCGGCGTGCTTTGCTTGAACTTCAGGGTGACGCCCGTGGGTGAAACACCGGCATAATTTCCGGCAACATGCTGACTCAATAGTCCTGTGACGTGGGAATCCAGAACAATGACTTCATCTGCCACCTGTTTCAACAGGGGCGCAAAAATTCCCAGGGTGGCGCTGCCGCACCCGAGCCGCATCTTTTTTACCCGGGTGCCGTCAATCACCGGGGCTTTGCCCACACAGACCTCAAGACGGCTGCCGTTTTGAATTTTCAGTTTGACGGTTTTACCGTTGGCAATATCGGTAATGGTTCTGGCAACCAGAAACCCGTTCTCCGAGGTGAGCCGGTTCACCCCGCCGATGTGCAGCATTTTGGAGCCGTATTGTTCCGTCTCCACCATGCCCACCACCCGCTTGCCCACCATGATATCGGCCCCTTCACTGCCGATAAAGACGTCGGTATCCACTTTGACGATCACCGAACTATAGCTTAAGGGGACTTCGGTCACCACGGTCACCACATCCACGTCATCCCGGGTTTCGCTGACAATATAAGGTGCGGGTTTACAGCAGGGATAGGTCGTGCCGGCTCCCCGTGCCGTGATAACCGGGGTTTGAATCCGTTGTTCGGGAAGGGGGCCCACGGTCTTTTTGACATCTTCAAAGGTGTGCAGATCCGTTATCCGGACAATGGTCTGGTTGTCGTTGCGATATCGAAGACAGGCGCCCATTGCATTCAAAGGGATCTTGCATTTGATGGGACAGGCATCGCATTCCACCGTACCGGCCAGATTTGCGGGGCTTGATTCCACGGCCTCTTCCGGGCAGACTTTTGAACAGACACCGCACCAGGTGCAGCGTTCCTTATTGATGACGGCTTTTTTCTGTTTTACTTTAACCGCTTCCACCGGGCAGTCACGCATGCAGAACCCGCAGCCCGTGCATTTTTCCGTACTAATTCGCATTTATCCTCTCCGGTATCGCAACTGAACAGACACCCTTATATTAACTCGGGTTGAACGCTTGCCGGTGCCGTGTTACGGCTTTTGGCCACCACAATCTCGCCATCCACCAGGACCATGCCCACCCCGGGAACATCCCCGGCTTCAATGGCTGACAGTGCATCGTCTCCCACGGAGCCGATGGGGGCATCCATAACAACCAGATCCGCAGGGC
>JANQML010000338.1 GCA_028280105.1 Desulfobacula sp.
TCCAGGAGGGTAAGAATTTCTGTCAAAAGATGAAATGGCGGAACCCACTTATGATGAAGTCTTGAAAGCATCTCTAAATTCAAAGCGTTTGTTGTACCGCCAACTGATTTCATCTTTTATGATAAAATTTTTATGCAACGTTGAGGTTATCTATTCCAGGGGACGGAAAGTATGAAGAGGTTATCCCCCATTTCGGTCCGTGCACGGGTGCGAACCGCGTAGACGGTTCCACTCTCCTCAAATTTGGCAATCCACGGCGCGTGCCACGGCACTTCGGGAAAATGGATCGCTCCTGCGTCCTGACCGGCCGTTACCTCTTCCCCTATTTTGACGTAGGGTTCGAAAATGCCGGAAGCCATTGCATAAATATACTGCCGGTTCGGAAGCCTTTGCACGAATTCCGTGGGCGGGGCAGGCTTTTTCGTGACAGGATTGCGCAGAACGCCTAAATCGAAAAGCAGCCGGCCAAGTCCCTCTTCTGCCTGGCGCAACACGTCAGGGGTGATACCTCCGCCGCCTCCCAGCTCCGTTGCAAACCGGAGGACACCCAGCCGGTCACAGGCACTGATCACCTTTTTGTCATGATCAATCAAGCCTTTCAATATAGTGCTTTTGGGCATACCAAAGACAGCCATCATATGAACTAACCGGTCGAGTTTATCCGGATCCTCATTGTGGTAAACCTGGGCAGAAGGGATGATAAAGCGGCTTTCATCCCCTGAATGAAAATCCAGCAGATACTCAACCCGGGGCAGCAGAACCGTGCTGATCAGACAGGCAATCTCCTCGGTGGGAGATCCCTTGGGGTGACCCGGGAACATCCGGTTAAGATTTCCTCCGTCCAGTGGTGAGGTGCGCTTTCCAGCCATTACCGCGGGCGGATTGGCCCCTGGCAAAATAATCATCTGCCCCCGTACATTGGCGATATCCAGGGTGCGTATCAGTTTCATCAGCATCACCTGACCCTCATATTCGTCTCCATGAACCCCGGCCAGAAGGAGAACGCTAGGCCCGGTTCGGTTTTTGAAGGAGGCAACCGGAATGGGAATTAGGGCTGCACCGCGGCCATCCGTTGAAATATTCAAACGGAAGTAGCCGAACTGCCGCCCTTCAGCATCAAGATCAAGGTCTGTCCAGATACGTGATGCATCTGATTGCCCAGGTTTACCGGGGCTGTATTGCCTGTCAGATTCAGGTTTTGTCATTTTTGGATTTCCTTTGCATCCGCTCCCGGCAGGGCAGAGCGGTCAAGTTTTTGTTTTATATTGTCCAAGGCATCAATCATTCGCTCTCCGGATAAGAGAAGATTCATTTGATTTGCCTGATACGGGAAAAATAAAAACCGGGGCAGACTTATCACTGAATCCGCCCCGGCGGTGGATAACGGAATCACCTGGGAATGATTGCAGTGATTTTATTGTTCAGCCTTTCCGCCGTTTCCCCTGGGCTGAGCTGGCCTGTAACTGCCAGCCGGAGGACATCCTCGAACAATCTGTTGACGCGCGCTGAGCTGCCGTCGCCCTGGAACACGTAATAGGGAACTGCAATGGGCAATGTCTCCAGTGCGGCGTTAAAAATGGGAAGTGTTTTGTAATAGTCGCCCAGCAGGTCGCTGCGCCGGACGGCAACCTGGTTTGCCGGGATATATCCGGTTTGGCGGCCGATGATGGTCTGTCCTTGGGGACCGGTGACAAACTTCATAAACTCCCACGCCGCCTTCTGCCGTTCGGGGTTGTCCGTGTGCATCAGGACAACCAGACCGAAAACGGGCATGGTCGATTTTTCCGTAAAGGGAAAATGTGCGGTCCCGAGAGTGAAGATGCCGTTACTCTTTTTGCTGTAGTTTTTAAGTGCGCTGGCCGAGTCAAGCAGGATACCCAGTTTTCCGCTGACAAACTGCTGTCTTGCCTGGCTGGTGCTCAGGTTAAGCGCTCCCTGGCCGGCCTTTCCGAACTCAGCGATCAAACGGATCGCCTCAAGCGCCTGAGGTTCGGTCAGGGTGGCAATGCTCCCGTCCTCATTGCCTATCCTTCCCCCCATGCTCATGATATGCCCCTGTCCGATAAATGCATTATAGCGGGTATAGGCGCCCAGCACATCCGGATGGGCGGCCTGAATTTTTTTTGCCAGCCCAAGGATTGCCTCCCAATTTCCGGGCAGATTTGGATCTCCGTTCTGTGCCTCAGCCACGAGATCCGCATTGTAGTAAATGATGGGGACCGTAAAGGCCGCGCCCAGCCCCATGGTCTTTTTGCCAACCATGGAAACGCTGGTTACGGACGATGAATAGATATCGCCGGACCACCCGGAATCGCCGGCAATAAAGCTGTCAAGGGGGATAACATAGCCATGGTCGGCTAGGGGCTTGATGTAGTTCAAGCCCTGAAAACTGACGTCTGGGAGATCCTTTACAACACCTTGGCGCAATGCCAGCTGGATCGCATCGGCCTGGTTGCCGGCCGGCGTCTCGAGTTTGATTTTAATCTCGGGGTGTTTTGCCTCAAACACCTCTGTCAATTGCCTGAAAAGGTCGGCATACTTTAGCGGCGTCGTTGAGACACGGATGGTCGCCTCATATGACTGGGCATTGGCCGCCAATGCCGGCTGAAGTGAAGTAAAAATCACCATCAGGGTCAACCCGGCCATCACAAAGGCGATGGCAACATTCTTTCCAACGGCTTTGCCTGTAAATTTCTGAAACATTTTGAACTCCTTTTTAATCTTTTTAATCGGTAAATATGGGTTTTAAAATTGACGGCCCCGCTTCGACACGCAGCCTTATTTCTCCGGCAGTGGCCGGTTGAAACAAAAGGTAAAACAGACGGAAAACGATCATAATACATTTATTGAACATAGCGGTTTTCCGTTTCATTTGTCTGAAAACAGGTGGAGAGCCGAAGCAACGACTGAAAGTCCGCGCTTCACATCCAAGCGGTTCTGCGGTGAACTCAAAGAGAGCCGCACTGCGTTCGGCGGTGGCGTTTTGTCAGCGGTGAACAGATCAGAAGGCCGGATGAGCACCCCCCTGCGTTTTAGATCCTCAATAAGAACATGGCGGTCAAGCCCCGGGTTGAGACGGAGCCATACATGTAATGCATCGGGTGTTGACGCTAAATCGGTCCCGTTCAGCAGATGCCGTGCCAGACGGGCCCGCTCCCGGCATTCATCCCCAATGGCCCGGCAGATTGCATCGGCCGCTCCCTGGCCGATCCAATGGGTGGCAACTGATGCACAAAGCGGGGAAGGGGCCCAGAACGACAGCCTGGATGCCGGGCCGAAGACGCGCGCCATCTCTTTTTCTGTCGGTGAAACCACATATGCCAGGCGCAGGCCGTGGGCCAGACATTTTGTCAGGCCCATCACATACCAGACCCTGTCCGGAGCCATGGCCGCGAGCGGCGGCGGAGCTGATGAAACCAGGAGGCCAAGTGCATCGTCCTCAATGATGGTGACGCCGTAACGCCTTGCAATATCGATAATGGAACGGCGGCGCTCTTCCGGCATGATTGCCGTGGTCGGGTTATGGTCCGTGGGGTTGCAATAGAGGGCCTGGGGTCTATTTGCCCGGCAGGCGGCCTCAAAGGCGTCGGGCAGGATGCCCTGGTCATCGATCTCAAGTCCCTGGACACGGACCCGGGCGCGTCTTGCCAGATCGGCCAGCGGTCCCCATGTCAGGCGCTCCGCCAGGAGCAGTCCACCGGGGCCGACCAGAGTGTTGAGCAAAATCAGAAACGCACTTTGGGTCCCATTTGTGACCGTGACACAGGATTCTTTGGGAGGTGATCCGAATCGTTTGGCGAGCCATTTTTGGCCGGCACGCCGATCCTCCATTCGCCCGCCCGATGTGGCAACATGAAAGATCCTGCTGAATTTTTCCGTCCGGGAAAGCGCATTCATTGCCGAGATCGTTTCTTTTTTAACAATGTCAAGCATGGGCGGCACCGAACGGGTAAAATCGACAGGGGCTTCTCCGGGCCGTTCAGCCGGCGAAGTTGAATGGAATTCATGCATTCGTCTTTATTCCTTATCTCTGCTAATGGTTATAGACTACTATGCTTTATATTGTAATTGATTGTCAGCGTCAATACGATTATTATAAGGATTTGATTAAGATTGAGTATAGACTACTATATTTGGTTTTCAGGCTGTTTACAAACTTGGGAGGAGCAGAAAATGGAACATTCAGGAGTGGCCCTGTGGCGCCGGATCAAAAATACGCTGAGCCAGGAAATCGACCAGGGTGATATCAAACCCGACCAACGCCTTCCGTCGAGCCAGGCCCTTGCCGCACGGTTCGGCGTCAACCGCCATACCGTATTGAAGGCAGTCAGCGCCCTTCAGGAGGAAGGAAAAGTGCGCATCGAGAGGGGGCGGGGAACCTATGCCGTGGCCAACCGGCTTGATTACAACATCGGGCCCAATCAGCTTTTTGAACAGAACCTGGCCGCTCACAACCTGGCGCCGTCCCGGACGGTCCTGTCTGTGGCCGAGTGTCATGCTCCGTCCCGGGCGGCTGATGCGCTGAAACTTTCCAAGGGCTCTCAAGTGCTGCTGGTAACAACACTGGGTGAGGCAGAAGGCCTGCCCGTAAACTACGGCATTCACTATATCGCCGGCAGCCGGTTGCCGGGCATTGCCCAATTGTTCCGGTCGTTTGAAGGAAAGACCTGTCAGGTTTTTACATTTCCGGAGTTATTCGAAAAATGCGGAATCAATGAGTATCACCGGAAAGATGTGGTTATCCGCTCTCGCCGGCCAACCAATGACGAAGCCCGGTATCTCAATATTCCAGCTGTCGAGCATGTCCTGACCACGCGGGTGCTCAGCGTGGGGCCGAAAGAGATCCCCCTGACCTATGCTGAAACCGCCTTTGCCGGCAGCCGGGTTTCCTTTAGGGTTTCTTTTTAAATGAGGGGGCAGGGCCGGTAAAACAGGTGGCGTCTCCGGCAGCTCTATTTGGATTACTCCCTCTTTTTATTGAATTTAAGTTGGCTGAAGTATTCTCCCACATCTTCAATCCGATCCGTTACGATGCCGCTTATCGGGATGTCTGAATACTTTTTTGCCTCTTCTATGGTATTGATGTAAAGATAAAATTTCATATCTGATTTATATATCTTGCCGAGGAACCGGTTGGGCCAGCCCCAGATAAATTTTGTGTATTGAAGCGGAAGGCCGATCCCCTGATTTTTGTATTCATTCGGCACCTCTGAAAAGCCCAGATAAAGGAGATATGATTTAAAAAATGTCTTATGCCGGTTACGGGGTAAAATTAATCTTTTAATTGACGGGAGTTGTTGTTTGATGTGTTCATAGGCCTTATCCTGACACCATAAATACAATTGCTTTTGCCGCTCTTCTGAGAATTGTGACAATGTATCAACGATGAGCTGTGCGGTTTCAAGATTGTTGCCGTTTTTATTGTCGATCAGAAATCGCTTATCCGGAAACCTATTTAATATGTCAGTGAGTGTCTCTATCTTTCCAATCCCTTTACCTCTGAACGGGTATGTTTTTCCATCATGTGTATAGCCATACCCGATATCGAGTTGTTTTAGATCCTCAACCGTATGGTCGATGACATTTCCCTGAACATTGGTCCGGCACCCAAGCATCCAGTCATGAAAAACGACCAATTGGTTATCTTTTGTCGGGCGAATGTCTATTTCAACGATTGTTGCCCCGTAATCAAATGCGGCTTGAATGGATTCCACCGTGTTTTCCAAATAGGGGTGGGTGGGCTTAAAGATTCGGGTGGCTGTACATTCGGTTAAATAGGCTTTGCTCCTTCTCAACCCCTTGGCAGAGCCCTCGTAATCCTGGTGGACCCCCCTGTGGGCGATAATCTCAAAATCATTTCCGGTCTTTGGTATATCTGCCGTACGGTTGACTGCAAAGAGGATGCTGGCGATACCGGCCATTGACCCCAAGATGATTAAACTGAGTTTTTTTATCCCTTTTTTGAATGACATGAGACAGCCTTTTTTTTATCGGGGGCTTTGATTTGAAGACAAACTTAATACGACAGGAGTCTTAAATCAATATATTTTCACGACATTTGCCGTATTAACGGGGTGTGATTATCGGGTCCAAGGCTTTCGGCAGAGAGAGACCATTACATTGCCGGTCAAAAAAGTGGAAACGGCAAGTATCATGTGTTTTAAAAACGAGGGGATCGGCAGGTTGAGCAGCAGCAGGGCGCCCAAACCAATGAGAATTACATGGATGATGTAAATTGAATAAGAATTCCGATTCAATACCGTCCATACCATTCCCCCCGTATTTACATACCGCCGGAATGTTTCAACCATGATATAGACAAGACAGAACGCCGAAAGGTGGAACCCGGCCCAGACAATCGTCCGATCCATATTCTTTGAAAAGAGAACGTTTCCGGGGCTGAAGATGAAAGGAAAGAGTAAAAAAAAGAGATAGGCAGAGATTGGAATCCAGGAGACCAGACAGATTGCCATGTACTGTTTCTTAGGGTCTGGCGGGGTGTCAAACACCTTCAGATGAAAGCACCGGGCTCCCAGAAGAAAAAACAGAAAATATATCAGGATCCGTTCATTCTGAAAATCAAGAACAGGGGTAAGGGTCCAGCCCCGTAATCCGGTCAGGTCCATAGCGAAACTGTAGATGAAACCCAGTGCAAACATACCGAATAATGTATGTTTCAAAGAGATATCCGGCATGGAAAGATCTGTTTTGGAAATCAAAAGAAAGATCATGTTGAATGTGAACAATACGGGAAGAAACCATAACCAGTTCTGGCTGTTTGGATGGTAAAGATGAAAGTAGAGCTGCCAGTTTTCCTGGGGCAGGTTTCTGGAAAATAAGAAAATTGACCTGTATAAAGGGATGAGCGTAAAAACGGCGATGAACCATGGAAGCAAAATCCGTCTGGCTCTATTTAGGATAAATTCTTTCCCTCTTTTTCTGCCAATGGATGATGGTGTGAAATAACCGGAAATAAAAAAAAGGGCAGGCATCATAAAGATATCCAAAACCAGAAGGATCATACCGGAGATATGGTTTGTTAACGGATCGTCAACGATCCAGAAAGCAGACCAGATACCGCTTGATTCATAGACGCCGCCGGCATGGTATAAGACGACAAGAAAAATCATTGTGGTCCTGAGATTGTCAATAAAGTGAATTCGTGCTGCCATTGATACATGCCTTTTCTGCCGGAACCGAATTTTTAAAGGCAACGGTTTTGATTGCACACTCAAACCGTACATAAAAGATATCTGTTTTTGTCAGAGACTTACCATTTTTCTTGTCAGGTTAAAAGGTAAAAAAACCTGGAATTCTCTATTATTGGCACACGACATAACCATGGTTAACCTCATTCATTAATATAACAATCGGTTACTTGGAAGATATGATTTAAAAAACGGACCAAATGAATACGACAGGAATCGCACCCAAATCCACCATCAAATTTTTGTTTCGCATGCGGGCCATGGGTTGCACCGACTCTCTGGCCTTCAGCAAGGTGCCGGATGCAAGGCGGCAAGAACCTTTTTTATTAATTCCAGACGGTTTTTCCTTGTGCTTTGTTAAACAGGGAAAAGAACCTCTAAGTCACCCCTATTTTAAAAAGGTATCCCCTTTTTGAACCGTTCCCTCTTTAAACCGGCTGTAGCGAAGCGGATTGTCGGCATTGGCCGTCT
>JANQML010000350.1 GCA_028280105.1 Desulfobacula sp.
TGCACGTAAGAAAGGTAGGATAGTTGGGCTGAAGCAATCCGACATAAAAGATGCAATCCTCAAAGCCCGAGGGAAAAATGAAAATAGTCCTTGATACCAATGTGTTAATCTCTGGTATTTTTTTCGGTGGACCGCCAGGACAAATTTTAAAAACTTGGAAAGATCAAAAAATACAAATTGTAATTTCAAAAGAAATTTTGAATGAGTATCAGCGTGTAACTAAAGAACTGTCTAAAAAGTTTCCATCAGTTAACATCAAACCCATCATAGAACTACTGACAATCTATGGTAAAGTTGTTGAGACTGAAGGAATTAATGTTACTGTATGTGAAGATCCGGATGACAATATGTTTATAGAATGTGCAATTGCCAGTAATACCAACATAGTTGTCAGCGGTGACAATCATTTGCTGAAAGTATCAGGTTACCAGAATATTGATGTTATCAAGCCACGAAATTTTGTAGATTGGTTTTTATCATAAGAATGAAAAAGATAATAAAAAGCAGTTCGTTAATCTAAAGCGGTTGATCCTTTTCACCCACATGTAAAGATTATAAATAAAGCTGAATAAAAAAAAACAACTATAACATTTCCAGGCTTATAACCCTTTTCTTAATTGTCATAGAATGACGGGTGTGTTATTGTTCCGGCGTATTTTTTTAGGGGGGAGAAATGACTTGATTTTATCAAAACTTTATCACACAGAACTTAGAGGCTTTATTGATAGGGATTTTGACCGTGTGCTGCGGGTTCAAATCCCGTCACTCACCCCATTACAAAATTATAGAAATCATGAATGCCTGAAACTCAATCAATTGAGGGACGGGTTTTTTTGATTGACAATGCTTTTTAAATAGCAGCCCGTTGCTTTAATACATGGATTAAATCAGGGTGTTGCTACACCCATAAATGAAAGGAGAGGTTGAATGATCTCTATCCGAAGAACTTTGGTTCCCGTATTCATCATATTCCTGCTAATGCTTCCTGATTTTGCCACTGCCCAGGACCTGGAGCCGGGGTTGTATGCCCGTATGGATACCAGCAAAGGGGAGATTCTGCTTGTCCTGCATTATAAGCAGGTCCCCATGACGGTTATGAATTTTGCCGGTTTGGCCGAAGGAAAGATCAAATCCGGACAGGGAGAGTCAAAGAAGTTTTATGACGGTCTGACATTCCATCGGGTTATCAAGGGCTTCATGATCCAGGGCGGTGATCCCAAAGGGGACGGCACCGGTGGGCCGGGATATCAGTTTCCGGATGAATTTGTAGAAGAACTCAAGCATGATGCTGCCGGTATTCTCTCCATGGCCAATTCCGGTCCGGGTACCAATGGCAGCCAGTTTTTTATTACCCATAATCCCACACCCTGGCTGGATAACAAGCATACGGTATTCGGAAAAGTCGTTCAGGGGCAGGAGGTGGTATCAAAGATTGAAAAAGGAGATCGGATTAAGAGTGTTCAGATTCTGAGAAAAGGGGAAGCGGCTGAGGCTTTTAAAACGGATCAGCAAGCGTTTGACGCCCATCTTGAAAAGATCCGGCTGGAAAAAGAGGCCCAAAGAGAGAAATTAAAAGCTGAATTTTTAGCAGAACGGAAAAAAGCCCTGGTGAAATTTGAAACTGAAATGCTGCTCATCTATCCGGAGGCAAAGACGGTTGAACCGGGTCTGATGATGGTTCAGGTCCAGGAAGGCAGTGGGCCGGTTGCAGGGGATGGGGCCACCGTAATGGCCCATGTCACCAATTATCTGGTCAACGGCAAAATTGTCAGTACCACAAAAGAAGAAGGGCCGGAGGCGCTTGTCACCGGAAAAGATAATTTTTATACCCAGACGCTGGGGCAGATGAAAAAAGGTGAAAAACAGCGCATTCTGATTTCCTATACCCTGCTTGGGCACGGTGAAAAAGGCACCTTTGGTATTCCCCCTAAAAGCGACATGGTTGTTGAACTGGAGTTGTTGGAAATCAAATAATAAATTCTCTTATCCATAGCCCGACCGCATGAAAGAAGTGTTGACTTTATCGCTGGGTTTAACGACGGTCGGAGGGTCAGATATTATAAAAGCGGCATCTTTTTCATCTCTTCCATGATTTTAAGCTGCCGTTTTTTTATGTATGGACTGGGTTGACGGACCGACCACCGATGGGGATTCGGTAGTACTGCGGTCATCAATGCCGCCTGTGCCGGGGAGAGTTTTTCGGCGCTGACGGAAAAATATTTTTGTGCGGCAGCTTCCGCACCGGTGACGCCGGTCCCCCAATCCACGGTATTTAAATAGATTTCCAGAATTCTGCGTTTGTCCCAGAACAACTCTATCAGGATGGTATAATAGATTTCCACCACTTTACGGACCACACTTCTGCTGGATAACCAGAAGACACTTCGGGCCGTCTGCATACTGATAGTGCTGGCCCCCCGGAGCCGTCCGTCTTTAACAAATCTGTGCAGCACCTGTTGAATTTCCTTTAAATCAAATCCGTGGTGCATCAGAAAACGTTGGTCTTCAGCTGCCAGAACGGCTCTTCGCAGGTGAGGAGATATCTGATCAATGGGTTTGAATATGTATACAGGCCTTTTATCCGGGTCATCCTTCCAGATGGATTCCCCCCACTCCCAGGCCACATTGGGGGTGGTAAACGGGTTGATCACTTTTAATACAGCCACCTGGACCCATGTAAACAGGAGAATGGATAAAACGATTTTTATCAAAAACCATTTAAATCGGGCGGAACGGTTTTTCTTTCTTTTCTTTTTCATCTCATTACCGGAGCTAATGGAAAACCAGGGCGTTGTCAATTGATAATTTATTCTTAGTTTATGGGTATATTATCGCTATTACAACCCAAATAACCGGTTTCGGTACTTGAAACGGAGGTGTGACCCATGGCACGGATACTTTCAATAACAGGTGATCAGAAAAAAGAGACCTTGAACATCGAGATCGATGATCCGGGGTTTGATTTTTTAGCGGCAAAACAGATGGCAAAAGACAAGGCGGCTGAAAAATGTGATAATCCCATGATTCTGTCCTGGAAAAACGGCATAACAGGGGAATTTTATCCCAATTATGAGTGCGGGGCCGAAGCCAAGCCGTTTTGGATAAGGTATGCAGAGGGCCGGGGAGCTAATTTGACCATTGATTTTAACAACGGTCAATATGTTTTCATGGTGTTGAAAATGTAAAAGATGCCGCACAATCCGCGCTGGTGTCTAAACGATAACGGTTTCTTGGCTTTGCATTGAAAAATCGGTGTTCAGGCATGAAACAATTGTTCTTTTTTTGTTTATGCGCCAGTTGGAGCCTTAGTAAAAAAGACTCTTTGTTCCTCTCATTGAACGGACATTTGATGTAATTACGAATAAGTTTCATTTACAAAATCAAAAAATTTAAATAAAATTGACTCAATATTTAAATTAGTGAAGGAAGATACAATTTGTTTTTCCCGGCCGAACCCTTCCAGTGACACTATGAACACGCTGTTAAATTATACTATTTTATCAGCAGCTCTTTTTTACTGTCATACTCGGGTAATTCGGTTTATATCCGAACATAACATTTCATGACAGATCTGCCGGGCGATGGTCAATCATTTAACCGGCGGGTATATGACACCCCAACCTTGCATAAAAAAATGTAAAAAAGGTGTAATTCTCTGATTTTATAATTGATCAGATAATGTTTGGGAGAAGATCAAGACTTAACCAGAAACGAATTTTTAAAAACTCTTCTTTTTCCAGCCATTTATTTCACCTTTTGGGAAAGGTGTGAAGGCGCCATCTTTTTTGTTTTTAAGACGTTGCAAAAGACGGCTTGCGCGGCAACCTTGGTGCCTTGAAGCTGAAACCTTCGAGATTTTTGCAGCGATGGGTTACGGATAACCGGAACGAGAGAATATCGGATGGATTTGTTTTCAATCAGAATGATGCGATCGGGTTTTGGAATTTTAGTGATCTGCCTTTTGGTATCAGCAGACCCGGCCAGGGCAAAAGCAATTCGGAATGTTCTTGTCCTTCACTCCTATCACCAGGGACTTCAATGGACCGACTTTATTTCATCCGGAATAAAAAAAGAATTTGAAAATTATGATGACAGCATTGAAGTCCATTATAATTATTTAGATACCAAACGGATCCCCGGTGAAGCATACTTTAAGCAACTCATCCGGTTTGAACATTATAAAAACCAGCTGGCCAATATTGATTTTGAAGTCATTATAGCCTCAGACAACAATGCCTTGCGATTTATTGTGGAAAACGGGGATGCGCTTTATCCGGATGTGCCGGTTGTTTTTTGCGGAATAAATAATTTTGAACAGCAGATGCTGAAAACAAAAAAAAATATCACCGGTGTTGTAGAGACAATCGACTATACCGACACCCTGGATCTGATGCTAAAGCTCCATCCGGACCGGAAAAATGTCTGGGTCGTACTGGACCGGACACCGACCGGGATTGCGATAAAAAAGGAGTTTGATATAGTTGCAGCACTGTTTTCAGATCGGCTTGAGTTTATATATTATCAAGATTTTACATTGTCTGAAGTGCCGGAACATATTCATGGGCTGGGTGAAAACGACATTATCTATCTGCTCACCTTTAACCGGGACCGGGAAGGCCGGTTCATTTCCTACTCCGACGGGATTCAGATGATCCAGCAGGCATCAAATGTTCCCATTTACGGATCATGGGATTTTTATTTCGGACGGGGAATTGTCGGCGGAATGCTGACTTCCGGGGCTGCACAAGGTGCCGAAGCAGCTAAAATGGCCAAAAAAATTCTGGAAGGGACGGCGGTGAAAGATATTCCGATTTTAGCCAAAAGCCCCAACCGATACATGTTTGATTATAACCAGATGGAGCGATTTGGAATCGGTCTTTCCGATCTGCCCAAGGACAGTCACGTAATCAATCTGCCTCCCAGTTTTATGGATTTGCACAAACGCGGGATTGTGAACGCGTTTGCTTTCATTCTCATTTTTACATTCATTCTTTCCTGGCGGTTTTTTCTTCAAAAGCGGCGTCAAAAGGCATTGATCCGGACCAACCTGGAACTGGACCGTCGGGTGGAATTACAGACCCAAACCCTGGCCCGTAAAAATGCAGAGCTTGAGCGGGAAATCAAGGAACGCACCCAGATCGGAAAGACCCTGATGGAAAAAAAAGAGAGCCTGGAGCAGGCCCTGTCAGAGGTGAAAATCTTGAGCGGTTTGCTGCCCATTTGTTCTTCCTGTAAAAAGATCCGTGATGATCGGGGGTATTGGAATCAGATCGAATCTTATATCAATTTGCACTCAGATGCCACGTTCAGCCACGGCATCTGCCCCAATTGTGCCGAACGCCTTTATCCGGACCTGTTTGAAGAAGGCGAACTGGATAAAGACTGAAAAAACTCTGCTCTAACTTGAATCTAATTGTTTCCAAACATACGCTATTTTTAAAAAAAGACAATTAAATAAAAATACTTGATATTATTTGTGATTATAATACTTGACTTATTTTTGCTTTAATGTATTCTTGGGGCAGTCTCGCTTGGCATAGCGAAATATGTTTCCACCTTAAGGTGTATTCCCCAAAGTTAGAAACAATTTTTATTATTTTTATTACAGGAGAGTGCCGATATGGCAAATGGTATCGTAAAATGGTTTAACGACTCAAAAGGTTTTGGATTTATTGAACAAGAAGACGGCGGAAAAGATGTATTCGTGCATCACTCAGGAATTAACGCGACCGGTTTTAAATCCCTTAATGAGGGGGACCGTGTTACTTTCGACATTGAAGAAGGTCAAAAAGGACCGGCAGCAGCAAATGTAACCGTGGTTTAGTAAAACCGTTTTATTTGCGCTAAAAAAATCAGTCTAACAGACTTTAAGACAGGCCCCTGATCAAGCTTTGATCAGGGGCCTGTTGTGTTTTTCAGATCTCTCTCCTCCGTTTGAATCTTAAAGGCAACTCCTATGTTTTTATCTGGCCATAAAGGTCTTTTTGATTAAGATATTGAAAGGATCGATTGTTCTAATATATCTATTTTACTTCATATGAAGTGCTAAGGAATGAAAATGTATGAGGCAGCACGCATCCAGCCAAACCGGCGTCATCACTGAAGTTCTGAAAGGGATTGTGGACCGGGTGACCTTTCACAACCCTGAAAATGGATGGTCTATTCTACGGGTGATGCCGTTTACTCATCCCCAGAGTCAGGAAACGGTCATTGTGTATCAAACAAAGGTCTTTGCCGGTGCGACAATGGAGTTTAAGGGATCATGGATCGTTCATCCCAGATATGGCCGCCAATTCCAGGCAACCGCTGCCACGGAAAAAAAACCAGCCACAACCGCGGCCCTTGAAAAGTACCTGGGTTCGGGTTTGATTAAAGGTGTGGGGCCGAAAACAGCCAAAAAAATCGTTACGCATTTTGATCAACAGACTCTGGACGTTTTTGAAACAGATATCCAAAGACTGACAGAGGTACCTGGAATCGCGCAAAAAAAACTTGAGATGATCAGCACGGCCTGGACAGCGCATAAAGCCGTCCGTGAGGTCATGATGTTTTTGCAATCCCATGGTATCAGTACCCTGTTTGCCGTCCGGATCTATAAAGAATACGGGGATGACGCCATCCGGCGGGTGACACAGGATCCCTATTGTCTGTCAAATGATTTTTACGGCATTGGATTTTTTTCCGCAGATAAAGTGGCATTGAGCATCGGGCTGGAACCGGACAGCCGGCAGCGAATCATGGCGGGAATTAAACACGTGCTGGCAGCCAGCAGAAATTTTGGCCATTGCTATTTGAGTGCATCCCAGATCAATGAGCAGGTTAAAGAACTCTTAAAACTGGATTTGTCGGATAGACTCCCCGAACTGCTGGGAGAGATGGAAAAAGAAAAGCGGCTGATGGTACGAAGGCTGTCTGTTGAGGAAGGGGTGCCTGAACCTTGTTATTATTCAAAATCCTTATACTTTGACGAACAATATGTTGCAAAAAGAATTTTAGACATCGGTATGCCACCCCGTGTTGAAAAGGCGCGGGTGGATAACTGGATATCCCTGTACTGCCGGAAAAGACAGATCTCTTTAAGCGATGAACAGGCCGGTTCGGTCAAAGGGATTGTCTGCGAAAAATTTTCCATTCTTACCGGTGGTCCCGGGTGTGGTAAAACGACCACCACGCTTGTCATTGTTAAGTTGATCGAAGCCATGGGGTTAACCGTACTTTTGGCCGCACCCACCGGCAGGGCTGCCCAGCGCATGACCGATGTGATCGGAAAAGAATCCAAAACCATTCACCGGCTACTTGGATGGAAAGGGGGGAAATTTCAAAAAGATGAAAACACACCGTTAAAAACGGATTTTCTCATTGTAGATGAATGTTCAATGCTGGATATTCATCTGACGGCGGCCCTGCTCAAGGCCGTTCCCCGAAACGCTCAGGTGCTCTTTATCGGTGATGCGGATCAGCTCCCTTCGGTGGGCGCCGGCAATGTGTTAAAAGATATCATCGCATCGGAAAAAGTTGCCTGTTTTAAACTAACCCAAATATTTCGTCAGGCCCGGGAGTCTTTTATTATCAAATATGCGCATCAGATAAATAATGGCGATATGCCCTGGATCACCTCTCCGTTTAAACAGCCCGAGGTCTGGCAGAACCATACGGATTGTTTATTTCTTGATTCGGATGAAGCCACCAGAGAACAGATCGGTTTTATTTCACGGGTCAAACGATTGGCAGATATAAAGACAGGTGAATTTGAACAAACCATATATCATGAAAAGGGCGGCCATGATCTGTTTGAATTCAGGGTGGAAGAATCCGTCAATCCCTACCAGGCGGAAATCATTATTCCGAAAAAATTTGAACACGTGAATCTTGAAGAAGTGGTTGAGGCGGATAACCGGGTGGATGAGCTTCTATCGGTTGTCAAGCAGGTTCATCCCTGGTCATCGCTTCATTACGGATTGTCTGCCCTGGATGTGGTCAGACAGCTTTACCGGAAGTGGATTCCCAAATACTATGGAGACTCTGAAATTCAAATTTTAACCCCCATGACCCGGGGTAGTCTCGGAACCGTCAGTTTGAACAAAGTTATCCAGGAAACCTCAAACCCCTTTGTTGAAGGAAGTCGGCAATTAAAGGTCGGGGAACGGATCTTCAGGATAGGAGACCGGGTCATTCACAGACGCAACAACTATGATTTGGGGGTCTTCAACGGGGACATCGGGGTGATCACGGAGATTGATAATGCGAATCTGACCTGTGCGGTCTCATTTTATCCGGATAACCGGCTGGTTCATTACAAACAAAATGATATCATGGAGCTTGATCTGGCCTATGCCATCACCATTCACAAATCACAGGGCAGTGAATTTGAAATTGTGATTATCCCGGTTCTGACCCAGCATTTTAAAATGTTGTTCAGGAATTTGATCTATACCGGAATCACCCGGGCAAAAAAACTGGCTGTTTTTATCGGAACAAGAAAGGCCCTTGCCATGGCCGTTAAAAACCAGGATATCAGCCGGCGCCAGACCGCTCTCCAAGAATTGTTGACGTCAGACATTTAAAATCCCGGTATACCCATTGCACATCCCTTTTTTTTATGGTATTTAAACCGCACTTTGATGTGCCTGTGCGCCCGTAGCTCAGCTGGATAGAGCGCTGGACTTCGAATCCATAGGTCGGGAGTTCGAATCTCTCCGGGCGTGCCACTTATAGCAAGGGTTTTCAGCTTTCACTGGAAACCTTTTTTGCTTTAAAAGGCCCGATTGTGCCTAAAATTGTGCCCAACTGTGCCTGAAGATACGCTTCCGCTTGAAATTTTGTTTTCTTTTATATATTCAATTTACTTAAAAATTGATTATAGCAGTCTTTCTTTAAACTGATTTTATATCTTTATTTAGAGAAATGAGACCATGAAAAAAAGCACGGCCATAATCATAACCGGATCCTGCTCTCTGGTATTGTACGTTTTTCTTATATATATTGACGGATTTGAAATGATTGTCGAGTGGTCCCGCCAATATGAAAAATATGAAATAGATGAACTGTTGTTGGTTTTACCGGCATATGCCTTTGCACTCAGTATCTTTGTATTAATTGAGCAAAAACAACTCAAAAAAACAAATCAGGATCTCCAGCATGAAATTGCCCAACGGAAACTCACCGAAAACAAGCTGAAAGACAGTGAATACATGCTGGCAAATCATTTAAACAATACACCGGTTGCTGTAATCTTCTGGGATTTTAAGTTTAAAATCACGTTGTGGAATCCTGCTGCAGAAAAAATTTACGGTTATAAAAAAAGCGAGGCAATTGGGAAAAACCTTATAGGGCTCCTTTTCCAGGAAGCATACCATGATTCGGGAAATGAAATCATTCACGATCTGACAAAAAATGATAACAGTGTGCAAAGTATCATTGTAAACATTAATAACGATGGGGAACCCGTACCCTGCCACTGGTCCAACACGTTGTTGAGAAACAGATATGAAAGAGCCGTGGGAGTGGCTTCATTAATAAATCGCATCAACGATAACCAAACTGCTTAAATATTATCTCGGATTCAACTGCCTTTTTGGGAAGATGCTTTGTTGACGGTGCTGATTCGGCGTATGTTAGTATCTTTGTTTGGCATGATCAACGAATGCGGCCAGTTCTTTTTCTATTTCCGGATCCATGGATGGCTTTTCATACGCTTCCAACCGCCGGGCAAGATGGCGTATGGCAATTTCGTCGATGCGGTTGGCCCCGGCCGTCCGCCATTTGGAATAATCCTTCCGGTTGAACAAGACGGGCTGGGACAGGCTTCTGAACTGCTGGAACGTGGACGGATGGCCGAGGTATTGACCGCCGATTCCGATGTCATGGATCAGATCCGTGTCAATGGCATCTGTTGAGATTTTTATCGGCTCAACCATCTGCCGGACGGTTTGGCAGATCTCTTCATCCATCAGCCATTTTTCAAAGCTCATGGAGATAAACGACCCCATCTGCCCGCAGGAATGATAGATCACATTGGCACCGTTTCTCACCACCGTGCTTAGCATCAGGCTGCTTTCCGCCATGGCCTGTCCGTCCGGGGCATGGGCGTCGGTGAGGCCGCCCCCGCACCGGGAGGGCAGATCATACCTTTGTGCCAGTTGGATGGTGGCACCGGCTATCTTAACGGTTTCAGATGCCCCCACGGCAGAGACCATGGTCTTCATATCCATGGGAGCTGAGGTGGAACCGTAAACCACGGGTGTGCCGGGTGAAATCAGTTGGGACAGGGTGATCCCGGCCAGGATTTCGGCATTCTGAAGCGCCAGCAGGCCGGGCAGGGATACCCGGCCGCTGGCCCCGGCCAGGATCATATTGCCAATGACAAAGGGCTGGTTATATTC
>JANQML010000375.1 GCA_028280105.1 Desulfobacula sp.
CGCTATTTTGCACACTTACCCACCCGTAATGCCGATTCAGGTTCGCTTTGGCTATGTACTGCTTACTTCCTATTGCTTCCTTCAGACCCTGCCGTTGCCAGCAACGCCCTTGCAATTCGGATTGTCTTCCCCCTGGTCGGGGTGACGCCTGCATGACGCAGGCTGGGTTTGACCGCCATGCCGGGCAAACAAAAAAGATCAGCACCCAAAAGGTGCCGCCCAAAAGAAGCCGTTTAGAACCAACCGGTCTTAAGCGGCCGTAAAAAACCGTTCCCTTAAGATTTAGCACTGTGGCAATAAAAATACGGTTTAAACAGTTTCCCTACCGACATCTCCACCGATTTTACAACCCCATACACATCACTCAAATCCGTTTATCCGAGCCTGATTCCAAGACCGATCAAATAAACCGGATAAACCGCTCCCACAGATAAAATTCTCCACTAAATTTTTACAAAAGCCGAAACATATCTTGACTATCGAATAGTAGTTACTATAATAGTCACTATTAAAAATCACCCTATTGTTTCATGCTGTTTTAAGGAGTACCAGTATAGAATGAAAAAAGAGAATCAGGATGCTTTAAAAGCCGGAGCCCCGATCTTTATCGGTTACTTTCCGGCAGCAGTGGCCTTTGGGATACTGGCAAAGGGATGCGGGATTACACTTTTGGAATGTTTTTTATTCTCCGCCGTTGTATTTGCAGGTGCCAGCCAGTTCATCGCTTTGAACCTTCTGATGACCGGCACGGGTCCGGCCGGGATTATTTTAACCACCCTGCTGGTCAACTTCAGACATTTTCTGATGAGTGCCTATCTCTCCACCCGGGTGGGAAAAATAGCCAAGCGGTACCTTTTTTTAATGGCCTTTGGCGTGACCGACGAAGTCTTTTCCGTCCTCTCATTTACCAAAGGTGACCTGTCAAAAAGATTTGTTTTCATCCTGCAGCTGTCTGCCTATACCGGATGGGTCGGCGGAACAGTGGCCGGCTTTATTCTGGGCGGATTTCTGCCTGACATTCTTACAAAAAGCATGGGCGTTGCCCTGTATGCATTGCTGCTGGCGATTCTGCTGCCTGAAATCAAGCAATCGGTCCGGGTTCTTTTTTTGGCGGCGGCGTCCGGTCTTTTGAATACCATACTGATCAAGGCCGGTATCCTGCCCGCCGGCTGGACCGTTATTGCCTGCATACTGGCCGTGGCAGGCATCAATGCCTTTTTTACCGCAGAAAAAACAGAGGAGGCGGTTTATGAATAATCTGATTCTTATTATCCTGGGTATGGCAGCCGTCACATACGGCCCCCGGCTGATCCCCTTTTTAATAATTTCCGACCGCCCCCGTCCCCCGTATGTGGATGCCTTTTTAAAGGGGATTCCGGCCGCCGCCATCGGCGCCCTGATCATTCCAGGCGTGATCAATGCCACACCGGAGATGCCCGTGGCCGCCATCGCCGGAATGGCATTTACACTGGCGGCAGGGCTCTGGAAAGGCGGGATCATTCTGCCGGTGCTGGGATCGGTTCTGGTCACCTATATGGTCCTCTATTCGGCCGCCTGAAAAGGAGAAAAACCATGGATCCGAATCTGATGATCATGAGAGATATGAAAAAGCTGGGGGTGTCTGAATATGAATGCAAAGCCTATCTGAAACTGCTGGAAACGTATCCGCTAAACGGGTATGCCCTGTCCAAAAAATCCGGGATTCCCCGGTCCAGGATTTATGAGGTTCTGAAAAATCTGATTGAAAAGCAGATGGTTTTTGAACAGGAACAGGAAAAAAACAGACTCTACTATCCGGTGGAACCCGATATTTTCATTAAAAACTTAAAGGCCCGCTACGATGATGTCTTTTCCAATATCGCCGAGGTGGCCGGCCGGCTTTACAAGGAGAAAAAGCAGGATGACAGACTGGTGGTGATCAAAGGCCGCCGGAACATCATCGATTTTCTGACCCTGCTCATCAAAGGGGCGGAAAAAAGAATCGCCCTCTCCATCTGGGACGAGGAAATCAGGGAACTAACCGTGCACCTGGACACCGCCCAAAAGCGTGGCGTGGCACTGCGGGGGATCTATTTCGGCGAAACCCCGCCCTATGAGACACTGGTGCCGCATCGGCGGATCAAACGGTATATGGCGGAAAAAAAAGAGCGGTACCTCTCGATTATCATCGACAAGGCCCACGCCATTTCCGGCATTGTTTCACGCGGGGAGGAGAGTCAGGTGACCTGGACCCGGGATGAGGGATTCATCGAAGTCAGTGAAGACTATATCGCCCACGACCTGGTGGTCAACCTCTATTCCGCCTCTCTTGATGAAGACGGATATGACCGGTTTGAAACCTTTGCAGACAAGGTCCATGACCACTATTTCCACTATTCCGACGAAGAGTTCAGGACCTATCAACAGTTAAAATAGCAGGTTGCTTTCCAGATCAAGCAGGGTCTGCTTTATATCCAGCCCGCCGCCGAATCCGGTGAGTTTGCCGTTTTTTCCGATGACCCGGTGGCAGGGAACAATGATGGGAATCGGATTTTTACCATTGGCCATGCCCACGGCCCTTGACGCCTTTGGATTGCCGATCCGCTTTGCCAGCTCCCCATAGGATATGGTGGTGCCGTAAGGGATTTGAACCAGCTTTGACCAGACTTTTCTCTGAAAGGTTGTCCCTTTCAGATCCATCTCCACGTCAAACCGGGACCGTTCTCCTTTAAAATAGGCCTTCAGCTGATCAACCGCATCTTTAAAGGCATCGGCATCTTCGATCCAGTCTTTGCCGGGTGTCACTCTGTTTTTAGATGTCTGAAATTCAATTCGTTCCAGTTTTTTCTCCCCGATCAATAGGAGTTCACCCACCGGAGAATCCAGGTATCTATACTTCATTTTATTCAAGCACCACCTCTTTTTGATTGATAAATAGACGATTATCCCGGGTATGGGCATGATGGATAAAGACCTCTCCCGATTTTACAAACAGGCCGGTCTGCATCCCCGGATAGATCGGCCGGGTCAGATACGGATTTTGGCCGATCAGACGGCCCGGCACTTTCAGATTGGATTCCAGCGAAAAGATATCAAGGACCCGGCCGGGCTGCATCATGACCGGAATAAACCCTGCCAGGTGCATGTCCTTTTTCAGGGCCAGCGTCAAACCGCCCTCTATTTGCCCATCGGGCAGGCGGGCGGTTAAATCTGAAATTTTTATTTCAAGATCTTTTTTCAGCAGGGTCTCAGCCGCCGCCATGATGTTGAATCCCTGTGCAGCCATTTGATTTTTAATAAAGGCCTCTGTTTGCTCCTCATCCAGTCCGTTCGTTTCAACCGCCGTCAGGAGGTCGTTGGCCATGGCTGTATAGATTTTGAGCATCTGTTCATAACCCCGGGCATCCAGCCGGTTGATCCCCATGTGGAGATAGGCATCTTCAAGTTCTTTCTCACCTTTCCGGGATAACCCGCCCACTCCAACGCCCATTCCAAGGGAGACCCGGTCTCTTTCCCCGTCATAATCCACCCTGTTTTTCAATTCCATATTCTTTAGTACAATCCATGTATCGTCTTGTCTCAGCCTTAAAAAATCAAGGAAAAAAGAAGATTGGCCGTCCCAGAGAAGGGGGGTTACGTTTTTCAGGTCAGACCTCATCCGGACATTGCCGATTTTTACCATCACCGGTACATAGAGCCCGTCCCAGGTAAAATCCGATTCAATATGCTTCAACTCTTTGTCCAGGGTCAATACCCATTGACCCGGTTTCACCTCTCCTAAAAAGTGACCGTCATCACCGAGAAACCGCTCTATTGTCACCGTGGAAACAATATCTCCTTTCAGCGGATAGACCGTGTTAACGGAGACCGGATTTTTACCGTTCAGATGCCTTTCAAGAAAATCGGTAAACCATTTATTTTTTTCAAGGCAGGTGGTTGAAATCACCCCTTTATAGCCATGGGTTGCCGTCTCCACCCCTATGACGCTATCGATTTTGAACCATTTTGAAAGCGACCCCGGATCCAGCCGCCATTCAATAACGGATGACCACATCCCCCTGTCGTAGGAGACAATGGCCATCCGGATACCGGAGCCGGATTCTTCATAACGCTGATTGATCCGGTCTTTTACCTGAAAAAGGGCCTTTTCCAGAACCATCCCGTTCAGATAAGGCAGGCCGAACCCGACCAGAGCGGCCAGCAAAACAATGATGCCGATTCCTTTTTTCATGGGATCATCCTCTCTTGATAAAAACGGCTTCCACCACTCTGATCCGATCTTTTTCCAGATTATGGCACATCGTCTTTCCGAACAGGGCCGCATTCTCACCAAAAATCAGATGCGGTCCCAGGACCCGTTTCAGCAGATCTCTTTTTTCGACAGCCTGTTTTACCCTGTTCCACCATTCCGCGGCCTTTTGCGTACCGTCTGAATAATATTCTTTTTCAAATCCGTGCGTTTTCAGCAGCGGCCTCAGGGTGTCCCAGGGTTCAACAAAGGAGATATGACTCTTTTCAGCCCAGGGCACCGGATAGAGAATCGGCGCCATGCCGCCCTTGACAATCTCATGAAAAATCAGTTTGCCTCCGGCCCGTAACACCCGGGAAAATTCTTTTATTGCCGTGTTTTTATCCCGGACATTCATCAGGACATGCTGGCAGAGGACGGCATCAAACCGTTCTTTTTCAAAGGGCAGATCGAGAATAGACCCGGAACGGAAACCGAGCCGGTCCGGTAAAAGTTGCCGGCCGGTCAACCGCTTTGCCACCTGGATAAACCGGTCGGACAGATCCACTCCTGTGACGGTAAATTCGAATTGCCCGGCCATCAGGCGGGAGGAGCCCCCGATACCGCAGCCGGCATCCAGCACTGTGGCGCCGGGCTTAAGGCCGGCCTGTTCAACAAGGGCGACGGTTGCATTCATACCGCCCGTATGCAGTTGATCAACAGGGGCCAGATCTTTTAAACCAAGGGAGTCAAGATCTTTTCCCGCCGTTTCCAATGCCTGAAAAAGCCGGGTTTCAAGTCTGTCCGACCCGTAATGGGCTTTAACCGGATCTTCCATTTGAATATCTCCTTTTTGCCTAAACGAACCACAACAGGATCCAGGTCATGGCCCCTGCCATCAACCCATAGATCACAAATGCCGGGAAATTGGCCTTAAGTATCGTGCCTTCCTTTCCAAACAGGCCGACAACGGCGCAGACGGCAACAATATTATGGATACAGATCATATTTCCCATGGCCCCGCCCACGACCTGTGAGGCAACAATAATATCTCTTCTAAAATTCAACACCTCTGCAAGCCCCCATTGGAATTCGGCCAGCAAGAGGTTGGATACGGTGTTCGAGCCGGTAATAAAAGATCCCACACCGCCGATATATGCGGCAAAGGACGGCCAGGCCCTTCCAACCATATCGGCAACGGCAGATGCCATGGCAAGGGGCATGGACGGATAGGCATTTGGATTCAGCATCAGATCATTTGCCCCGGTTCCGCGAAAAATAGAGACGATGGCCACGGCAAAAAGTAGGGCAATGGTGGGATTTTTCATACTGGAAAAAGACTTTTTCCACACCCCTGCGGCCTGCTTCACGGTCATGCCGTGCATGGGGATCGTCATCAGTGCCACCAGGGTAAAGGGCATGATCCCGGGCAGATAGAGATAGGGAATGTCCGCATTCACATTGGCAAATCCCAAGATGGCATCAAATTCTATTTTCCGGGCCGCCAGAAAACCCTTAACCCCCAGTTCCGGCAGCCGGGTCAAAACCAGGAGAAGGCCGATCAAAGCGTACGGCATCCAGGCCCGGGCCTGGCTCATACGGGCTTTCGGGTT
>JANQML010000001.1 GCA_028280105.1 Desulfobacula sp.
GAAAAGGCTTACATAGCTCGTTATGCGCGCCTTTTCCCGCCTTGAATACGAATAAAAATTCGGCGCAATATGTAAAGATTATTTCCACTCGCTGCCTAACCCTGGAAAATCCTAGCCTTGGGACTGACATTTTTGGACCACTTCAACCAGCCGTGCGACCAGGTGATCGTGATAGATTTTCCCGCCCTCTGCCGTCGCCTTTGACGGCTCTCCGGCCGTACCGCCGGAATCGGATGTGAATTGTTTCATTTCCGCTTCACTGCTGGGCACATAACAGAGGGTATCCCCATTAAATGACGGGTCAACACTGTACAGGTCTCTTTCAGGATGGGGGTTGTCAACGGCCCGGTCAAGCTTGACCAGATCCGGATGACGATGCATCATATGGGAGGTTTCGATCTCTTCGGCATGGCCCACACCTCCCCAGCCAAGGGATTGAATAATGCTTTTGGACATATAGGCCGGATCAAAGATAACCACGTTCACCCCCAGTTCCCGTTTGGCCTTTTCACCGGCGATCTGGAGCCAGGTGATATTGACGATCCGATGACCGTTTACCAGGACAAAATGTTTAAATCCGTGATGTTTGAGTGATGCCATCACGTCAAAGGCCACCTCTGACAAGACTTCCGGGCGGATGGTAATGGTTCCGGGCAGCACCATGTGGTGGGGACTCCAGCCGAACCACAGCGGCGGGGCCACAGGTGCCTTTGTCTTTTTACCGGCATCTTCTGCCAGGGTCATCGCCACCATGGTGTCGGTTCCCACGGGCAGATGCGGGCCGTGCTGTTCCGTGCTGCCAAAGGGGAGAAGAATTGTCCGGTTGCTCTGCGCCACCATCTCCTTTACCTCTTCCCAGGTCATGTTCTGTAACCTTACTGAATCAGCCATTCAACACCTCCTTGTTTGACGTACCCGGCCACCGGAAAGGGGAGACCGTCATGCCGCCGCCTCTTTTCGAAATAATTTTCAGATTGATTTTAAAAATATACTTGACATAGATAAAAAATATACTTGACATATATTTTTTATCTATGTCAAGTATATTTTAATTGCATATAATCTTCTAAAGAATAAGGATGGTTGGCCGTAATGAAACCTGTTTCAAAAATACAGAAAATCCCCAAACAACCCCTTGCCGTGGCGGCCTATGAAACCATTATTAAAAAAATCATCTGTCTTGAATACCAGCCCAGCCAGCACCTGGAGGAAAATCTGCTGGTGGAGGAACTGGGCATCGGACGAACGCCCATCCGGGAAGCCCTGGTCAGACTGCAGAGTGAAAAAATGGTGGAATCCCATCCCAACAAGGGGGTCATTGTCCGGCCCATCACATTGCAAAACACAAAAGCCATGTTTGAGAGCATGCATATCTTTGAGTTCGGTGTTGTGGATATTGCCGTCAAAAAGGACTGCAGCCCGTTTATACAAAGATTAAAACAGGCCAATAACACCGTAAAAAAAGCCATCCTGTCCAACAAGGTATTCCACCTGGTGGAGGCCAACCACGATTTTCATATCAATTTTGCCCGGTGTTCCCAGAATGAATTTTTAATCCGGGGGGTGGCAGATGTCAGAAAAGAAGCCAAACGGTTGTCATATCTGTCATACAACAATGCCATCGATCCGGACCGCCCCCTTGAAAGCCATTACAACGCCGTTGTCAAAGAGCATGAAAAAATGATCAATGCCCTGGCCGACAAAGATGCAGAACGGCTCAAACGCCTTCTTCTGGAACATATTGAAACGTTCAGACAGCGCATCATTCTCTTTATGACATCCTGACGGATTTAACAACCCGGATGTACGAACCATATCAACATAGAAAAGGGAGGAAAGCTCAATGAAAAAAGCGTTATTTTTTTTAACCGGTATTATCTTTGCCCTGTCTGTCTGCTCTGTCGCCACGGCCAAAACCCAGTGGGATATCCACCTGAATTATCCGGCGGGAAACTTTCATTCCAAAGGGGCTCAAAAGTTTGCCGATGAAGTGGCCAAAGCCACCAACGGCGAACTCATCATCAAACTGCATCCGGGTGCGGCACTTGGATTTAAAGGCCCGGAACTGCTCAGGGCGGTTGCCGAAGGGCAGTTGGCCGTGGCTGAAATCCCCACCGGCATGGTGGAAGGGGATGCCCCGGTTCTGGCCTTGACAGCCCAGCCCTTTATCTCAACCAATGCATTTGAACAGCGACTGCTTTACCAGTTGGCCAAACCCGTCTATGCAAAAAAGTTAAAAACCTTTAACCAAAAAACCCTTTATACCTCTGTCTGGCCCTTTTCAGGGATCTATACCCAGCGCCCCGTTAAAACCGAATCCGATCTGGACGGTCTTAAGATGAGAGTATACGACGGCACCGGTCTTGCCTTTGGAAAGGCCACCGGCATTGCCGCCCGGAAGATGGCATTTTCCGAAGTCTATCCGGCCATGAAAGCCGGGCTTTTGGATTCCATGTATACCTCGTCCGTATCCGGTGTGGATGCCAAAGCCTGGGAAGTGCTCAAATATTATACCCCGATCAATATTGTGGGACCGGTGAACATGATCAACGTCAACCTGGATGCCTGGAACAAGCTGGATAAAAAAATCCAGGCCATTGTTCTCGAGGTTGCCGCCCAGATGGAAGACGATATGTGGAATCTTGCCGGTGACATGGATCGCAAAAGCCTTGACGCACTGGTTGAAAACGGTATGACCATCGTTCCTGTGAGCAAAGAGTTTAGAAACCAACTCAATGCCGTGGGGGAAAAACTCAGGGCAGAATGGGCAAAAAAGGCCGGTGCCGACGCCCAGGAAATTTTAGAGCAATACTACCGAATTACCGGTCGTTAAGAGATCCGTTTCGTTACACTTGAAAAGGCAGGCCGGAATTGATTCCGGTCTGCCGTTCTTTATAACCGCATAACCGCCGCTTGCCGGCCGCATGGATGTTAGGGTGAAGATAATGAACAGATTAGTGAGGCTTTCAGACAAATTAAGCGATCTTATGGCAAACGTTTCCGCGATCATACTCGGATTGATGACCCTGGTCATATTGGTGGAAATTGCATTGTGGAGCACCATGAAAAAGACCACGCTGATTGCAGACGAGTACAGTGCCTATGGACTTGCAGCCATTATTTTCATGGGTGCGGGGTATTGCCTGAAGGAAAAAGGGCATATCCGCATTACCCTTATTCTGGGATTTTTACCGGCCACGGCTTCACGAATCATCACCTTTGCCGCCACCTGTATCACCACGCTTTTCATGGGCTATCTGTGGTGGTATCTGTTTAAAATGGTCAAATCCGCCATCCGGTACGGGTCCACGTCCGGTACCCTGACCAATACCCCGCTGTGGATTCCCCAAACCATCATGCTCATTGGCGCGGCCGTCTTTTTCATTCAGCTGGCCGCCACCTGTATCAAAACCTTTTCAGCCATTAAAACCGGCGAGGAGGTCGTGTAATGGAATCCGAACTGCTGCTGATGTCCGTCATTGTCTTTGGTAGCCTTTTTATTGCCCTGGCCGCCGGCATATGGGTGGGTTTTTCCCTCTTCATTGTCGGGTTTATCGGCATGACCTTTTTCTCATCCCTGCCTGCGGGAAACAACATGGCCTCCTCGGTGTGGGCCACCATTGAAAAATGGGAGTATGTGGCCCTGCCCCTGTTTATCCTCATGGGAGAGATCCTGTACCGATCCGGTATTTCAGAGCGCTTATTCAAAGCCCTGGTTCCCTGGCTCTACCGGCTGCCCGGCGGGCTGCTGCTCATGAATATCGTATCCTGCACCCTCTTTGCAGCGGTGTCCGGTTCCAGTGCCGCCACCACGGCAACCGTCGGCCGGATCACCCTGGCGGAATTTGACAAACTCGGCTATGACAGGAGCCTGTCCATGGGATCGCTGGCCGGGGCCGGCACCCTGGGTTTTTTGATTCCCCCGTCCCTGATCATGATCGTATACGCCATTCTGGCCGGGGTTTCCATTGGAAAGATGTTCATGGCCGGCATCCTTCCGGGGCTTCTCCTGGCAGGGGTTTATTCGGTCTATATCATCTTCAGGGGGATTAAAAATCCGGAGATTGCCCCCCAGACCCGGGAGACTTACTCGTGGACGGACCGGATACTGGGTCTCAAAGACCTTGCCCCCACCATTATACTGATCCTCATGGTCCTGGGAAGTATCTACGGCGGATATGCCACACCCACGGAAGCGGCCGCACTGGGGGTATTCGGCGCCCTTGCTTTTGCCGTTATCAACCGCCAGATGACCGTTTCCATCTTTTTTGAATGCCTGAAAGGTGCGGTTAAAACCAATGCCATGATCATGCTGATTGTAGTGGGTGCCGGCTTTCTATCCCGTTCAATGGGCTTTTTGGGCATTCCGGCCGCCATAACAGAGGCCATCACCCAGATGGATCTCTCCCCCTACATGCTCATGCTCCTTCTGGGTGCCGTTTATATCGTGCTGGGGTGCCTGCTGGACGGATTTTCCATCGTGGTCATGACCCTTCCCATTGCACTGCCCATGGTAACCCAGGCCGGGTTTGATCCCATCTGGTTCGGTGTCTACCTGATATTAATGGTGGAGGTCAGCCAGATCACCCCGCCGGTGGGGTTCAACCTCTTTGTCATCCAGGGGCTGACCGGAGAACCCATAATGAAGATTGCAAAATACGCCTTGCCCTTCTTTTTCCTGATGCTGTTAACCACCGCCATCATCACCCTTTTTCCGCAGATTGCCCTCTATCTGCCGGAGCTGATGACAGGTAAGTAAAAAGACGGTTTGGTATGTGAGACATGATACGGAATCAACCCGAATTTAATCAACCACCATTGAACCTTTGAACGGGAGGTATGGATGAAAACCATTGATTTAAACTGTGACATGGGAGAAAGTTTCGGTGCCTATACCATCGGTATGGATGAGGCGGTCATGACCCACATCAGTTCCGCCAATATCGCCTGCGGCTGGCATGCAGGGGACCCCCTCGTCATGGACCGCACCATTAAAATGGCTCTTGAAAACAAGGTCGGCATCGGTGCCCATCCCGGCTATCCCGACCTTCTCGGATTCGGCCGGAGAAATATGGCATTGTCCCCGGAAGAGATCAAACAATACCTGATCTACCAGGTGGGTGCTTTAAGCGCCTTTTGCCGGGTTCACCACACAAGGCTTCAGCATGTGAAACCCCACGGCGCCCTCTACCTGGATGCGGTTGAAAAAAAAGAGACGGCCACGGCCATTGCACAGGGAATTATGGCCCTTGACCCGGACCTGAAATTTGTCGCCCTGGCCGGTAAAAAGGGGGAGACCATGCGGCAGGTGGGAGAAGAACTGGGGCTGAAGGTCGTGTATGAGGCCTTTCCGGACCGGGCCTATACACCGGAGGGGACATTGCTGCCCAGAAAAGAGAAAGGTGCGGTTATCTCTGATCCCGAAACGGTGGCCAAACGGGCCCTGGATATGGCCAGCGGATTTGTCATTGCCGTGGACGGCACCCGCATTGCACTTGATGTCCAGACCCTCTGCGTCCACGGAGACAATCTGGATGCGGTCAACCTGGTGAAAACCATTAAAGAGACCCTCCAGGCCAATGAAATCCGGACCAGCCCCATGGGTGAAGGAAGTGAATAAGAATGGCTGAGCAAAAGGCGTACCCGGTTTGCAAACCCGCCGGGGATACCGGTCTGATCGTGGAGTTCGGAGAGGGGATTGATCCGCGTGTGAATGCAAAGGTCAGAGCGGTGGCAGCCGCCGTCAGGAACCGGATGCCGGCGGGTGTTCTGGAGCTGATCCCCACCTACCGGTCTCTTTTGTTTATCTATGATCCCGGCCGGATTCAGCCCGCCGCATTGATTGATCGGGTTGAGACCCTTGAAAGCGGTATCGACCTGGATGACACAACCGATTCACGGCTGGTGGAGATACTGGTCTGCTATGCCGGGGAACTGGGCCCGGATATAGACAATGTCTGTCAATCCGCCGGGCTGGATGCGGAAAGGGTCATCGCGCTTCACACCGCCCCTGAATATCTGATTTATATGGTCGGGTTTACACCGGGATTTGCGTTTCTGGGCGGATTAAATGAAAGCCTTCAGACACCCCGGCTGGAGACCCCGCGCATGGCGGTTCCCGGGGGATCCGTGGGTATTGCCAACAACCAGACCGGGATCTATCCCATTACCAGCCCCGGCGGATGGCAGATCATCGGCCGGACGCCGTTAAAGCTGTTCGCCCCTGAAAGAAAAGACCCGTTTCTATACAAAGCTGGGGACAGGATCAAATTTATCCCCATATCCGAATCTGAATTCCACCGGATCAAAAAAGAGGAAGAACGCTGATGGATGACGTTAAAATATTAACCCCGGGCGGATATACCACCATCCAGGACAACGGCCGTTTCGGATACCAGAACATGGGCGTCCCGGTATCCGGTGTACTGGATCATTTCGCATTTGCAGTTGCCAACTGCCTGGTGGGCAACCCGGAAAATACCCCTGTCATGGAAATCACGGTGGTGGGGCCGAGCTTTGAAATCTTCACGGAAACAGATATCGCCCTTACCGGTGCCCAAATGGGCATCCGTGTCAACGGCAATGCTGTTGAACAATGGCAATCCGTCCGGGTATTCCCCGGAGACCGGGTCTCTATCGGCCAGATTGAGTCCGGCTGCCGGGCCTACCTGGCATTTGGCGGTGGACCGGATCTGCCGGACGTCATGGGAAGCTGCTCCACCTATGTGGGCGCCGGGATCGGGGGGCTGAACGGCCGTCCGCTGAAACCGGGCGACACCTTGAAACTCAACCGCCCCTGCCTGCTGCATGAACGGCGGCAGTTCCCGGAAGACCGGATTCCGGTCTATCCCACCCATGTGACCCTCCGGGCCGTTCCAGGCCCCCAGGATGACTACTTTGATATCCGGACATCTCCTCTGTTTAACACGGAATACACGGTCTCGGCCAAGGCGGACCGGATGGGCTGCCGGCTCACGGGTGAATCCATACCCATAAAGAACGGCATGCCCAAAAGCATCGTCTCGGAACCCTCCGTGCCCGGTTCCATCCAGATCCCGCCGGATGAACAGCCCATTATCCTTCTGGTAGAGCAGACCGTTGGCGGGTATGCCAAGATCGCCACCATTATCTCATCCGACATCAGACGGGTGGCCCAGATCACACCGGGTGACACAATCCGGTTTGAAAAAATCGATCTGCAAACCGCCCACAAGATCCATGCCAAAGAAAAGATCAGGTTCCAAAGATTAAAAGAGATCTTTTAACCCATAGGTTTTACAATTTATCTGTTACGCTTTCCACCTTGTCCGCCATGGACTGGATCCGGTCCGTCCGCGTCCCCAGCTTAATGGTGGTGGTGATCCGGGGTGCGCCCATCCCGTGGATCTGTTCATGGCATTTTTTCACCGCATCAAACACGGCATCCCACTCCCCCTCGATATTGGTTCCATAGGCATGGAGCTGGGATTCCAAACCGGCCTCAGCAATAATCCGGTGACACTGGGCCACATAATCGGACACAGATACACCCACCCCCAGCGGGACGACACACAGATCAATCATTACTTTCATTTTCAAACCCCCAATCGTTTATAACAGCAGGCTGTTCCTAAAACCGTCTCTTATATCGCCTGCCCTGTTGTTCAGCCAATAGGGTTTATCTGTACCGCGTTACCGGGTTTTGGGCAAGCTTCATTTTTTTATTTCAAAAGCCGGGTATCCTCCTAATGGATAAATGGGACTTTTTTGAAACGGAATCTGAGATCCGAAAACATTTGAATTCTTTTGCTGAGAAGTCAGGCCGGAACCAGTATCATCAAACGAACGTTTTTTAAGACGATAAAAAATGACGGAACAATAGATCCGCCAGTTATTACATTTATTAGATTCAGGGTTGTCTGCTTTTATACCATAAGTCCTTGTCAACTATATGCCATTTGAAGAAAAAATTTGCACGTCTTTCCAGATGATGATACTGATTTCATCATTGATTTTGAAACTTTTATACAGATCTGGTTATTTTTACTTTTTCGTATGTTATCCCGTTAGATAATTGAAAACAGAAGATAAACGGAAACAACAGATCAAATTGTTATGGTAGAAAACATGACTCTAAGAAGATGTATATACTGTTATAAACTCAAAGATGAATCTGAATTCTCTTTGGAACATGCCATTCCACGCTTTTTAGGAGGAGCATTTTCGCCGGATTATTTCAAAACAAATGACGTATGTAAAACCTGCAATCGAAATTTAGGGCTATTTGTTGATGCCGCTTTTGCAAAAGATTATTTAGTTAATCATGCATTGGCTGATAATTCATATACGTTTTTTAATCCCCAAACCACTAAAACGTTACCCCTAAAGTGTATGGGGAAGTTAGATATTGAAGTTCCCCATTTGGAAATTGATGAAATTTGTGAATGGTGGCTTGGACCATTAGGAGAGCAAGTCTTTTGGGTTCGACCCAATGATAAAAGATTATACTGGTATGCTGGGGGAAATCCAACAAGCGCCAAACAATTTCAGACAAAAGCATATTATATTTTTTCTGAACGCTCTAAAAAGAATATCGCTTTGAGCGTCAATACTTTTAGACAATCGTTTAAAAAACAAAAGGTTAAAAAGTTTTTATGCACAAAAACGGATATACACGATCTATCAAAGATTGGATTCTCTGAGCCAGATACAACAGATTCTGATCGAATAGATTTTTTGAATTCCATTGGAAGCACGAAAAAGAAAGCATCTGTTTCGATGAATATTAAGTTTGATCATAGATTTCTTGCTAAACTTTCTCTTAGCATTTCCTATTGTCTTTTTGGGAAAAAAGTTTTGGAGCACGAATACGCTCACGAGCTTAGAAAGGGGCTTTGGTATAAAAAAACCGATCCTGTTCCAAACCTATTCGGAACCACAAATTTAAATACAAATGATAAATTTCTCAAAGAAGTGCTGGGGATAAAAGGTGGCGTCACCATTTGTTTAATGATTCATAAAGAAGGTTTATCAATGAATCTGAATATAAGCGAAAAAATGCATTGGACTGCTTTAATCACCCCATCAGAAATTTTATCTTCCGAAGACATCCAAAAAATTGGGGATGGAAAAACTTATCTGTTATTTCGAGATATTCAACAATGCATATCGACGAAGCTTCCGACATTTATTGCACATAAAACAAGTCCAATGAAAATACGAGAATTATCAAAGGTTGAACAAATTATGGATAAAAATAAAAACTATTTTAAGGACTTATAAAACCATAACAAGTCGCTCAACAACGCTCCGTTGCACTCCGCTCGGACCCGCAAAAAACGCGGGCCGGTTAGCTCAACGTTATTTGCAGTGCAATTAGGAAGGAAAGTCATCATGGAGCAGATAGAATTTTACAAAGCAAAACTCTCGTATGAAACGGATTCGTGGGATTTAAGTGAATCTCTTAAAAGTGCTGAAAATATTGTTGTTATTGATACTCGCTCAAAAGAAGCTTATGAAATCGAGCACATTCCTTCAGCAATTAATATTCCTCACCGAACAATGAAAATTGATACCACTTCGCATCTGGATAAAGGTAAAACCTATGTGACTTACTGCGATGGCATTGGTTGTAATGCATCTACAAAGGGCGCACTGAAACTTGCAGAGCTTGGCTTTCAAGTTAAAGAACTACTTGGCGGAATAGATTGGTGGCGCCGAGATGGCTATGAAACACATGGCGCCAATGCTACAGTTGGCAAAGAAGTCGTATGTGGTTGTTAGACACACATAACAAGGTGCAGCAGCATCGGCCAGCAGGCTGGCCTGGACGCCCAAACCTTTGGTTTGGCCGCCGCTGTGCTCGGCGTTGAATATGTCTATAATCGAACTATCAGAGCCTTTGCAGAAAAGGCGTTTGATACTTCTGCCTGTCACCTCTGCTGGCAAGGTGGGGACTTGATTTTGTAATAACGATTAAACCTGGCCCCGTATCAAATAATTCTGGCCAGTACCATTTAAATCCGGTCCAGTAACGAATAAACCTGGCTATAATTGAACCTTAAAAACGCTTAACTCCGGCCGAGATTTTCCAATAAATCAGGTCAGGGCGATTATGAAGTCAGGCCGCGACACCTAACCATTGGCCTGCCGGTATCGACGCCCAAATCCACCTTCAAATTTGTTGTTTATCATATGGGCCATGGGTTGCCCCCCTCCCTGGCCTGGATCAGGGGGAAGCGCCATTGCAATTTGCCGATGCCCGGTGTAATATCAGACCCGTAAAATCAATTGCAGACAGGTGAATATGGGCCCCCACAGAATCAGACAGATGATGAAGGCGGAACGGGATCTGGCCAGGCGGCGGTTCCGGCGGCAGCGCAATAAAAACAAGCTGGCAAAACCCGGTGTTCACGACTGCATCATTGTGCTGGATCATCTCAAGCCCTCCTATAATATCGGTAAAATTTTCAGAAGCGCGGAAGCCTTTGGTGCAAAGGCGGTCCATCTTATCGGTATCGATTATTTTGACCCGGCACCGGGCATGGGCGCATTCAAATGGGTACCGGCCGTCTTTCACAGGGATTTTTTCTCCTGCTACACTCAATTGGTTACCGCGGGCTATACCCTGTTTATCCTTGAACCGGGCAAGGGCAACCCCATTATGGCGGATCAACTGCCCCGGAAAAGTGCCTTTATTTTCGGGCATGAGGAATTCGGCATCAGCTTTGAACCAGGCCTCTTTCCGGAGATCCGGCCGTTGACCATTCCCCAGTTCGGCAAATCCCAGAGCCTGAATGTCAGTGTGGCCGCATCCATTATCCTGTACGAATATATCCGCCAGAACGGAAGCTTTGGCAAAGGCAGCCCGGATCTTCAAGCAGCCGGGCAGACAAACAACCCCATTTATGAATAAAAGTGAGTCTTATGAAAACCGAACAAGTCATTGATCACATTGTCCGCTGGTTGTCCGATTATCTTAACACCTCCGGTTTAAACGGATTTGTCGTCGGTGTGTCCGGCGGGATTGATTCTGCGGTTACCTCCGCGCTGTGCGCCAAAACAGGCAGCCCGGTGATCGCACTGAACATGCCCATCTGCCAGGCGGCCGATCAGATCTCCAGATCGTCGGAACACATCAAATGGCTGGAGAACCGGTTTGATACCGTCAAAGGCGAACATGTGGACCTGACCCCTGCCTTTGAAGAGATAAAGTCCACCCTGCCGGACCGGATTCAGGACGGTCTGACAATGGCCAATACCCGGTCACGCCTGCGCATGCTCACCCTTTACGGATTCTCCACCCATCACCGGATGCTGGTGGCCGGCACCGGCAATAAAGTAGAGGATTTCGGTGTTGGATTTTATACCAAATACGGGGACGGCGGCGTGGACCTGTCTCCCATTGCAGATTTAATGAAATCCCAGGTTTATAAGGTTGCAGAGACCCTGGATATTCTTCCCGATATCCGGCAGGCCGCTCCCACTGACGGACTGTGGGAAGACGGACGGACGGACGAGGGACAGATCGGGGCGTCCTATGACGAACTGGAATGGGCCATGACCTATCCGGGAACCGGTTCCGGCACACCGCTGAGTGACCGGCAGCGGGAAGTCCTGGACATCTACAGACGGTTTAATACCGGCAACCGCCACAAGATGGATCCGATCCCGGTCTGCAGGATTCCCAAAGAGTTATTGGTTTAATTTCAAATTGGCTTGATCCTGACGGATAAAAAAATAGATCCAGCACGGCAGAGGTAACCATGAGACAAGGATATCAAAAGTACCAGGTCACCCATGCGGAAAGAGAGTCTGAAGGTTTTTGGGAAAAAGAACGGTTTGGAATCTCATATCCCCCGTACTCTGTACCGTCTCCGCCCCAGTGAAAGGCGCCTGTGACAGAGAGCCTCAGATTGTCGGACATATCATAAACCAGTCTGGGCAGCAGGATTCCCGATCCGTCGTTCAGATTGACAATGGGGGTGAGGTAGAGGTTCAAAAGAGGATGAAGCTCCAGGTTGACACTGCCGCTCGCATAAAACCGGCCAAGGGCATAAAGCTCTCCCCGGGCAAGACGTTCGGAGAGCGCCGGGTCTGAAAAATGGTCTGAATAGTCGGCATCGGAAAGACCGTTATAGTAAAGTTCGAGAAACCCGTACCAGTTTCTGTCCAGCCAGACCCAGGAGTAGTCGATGTTGGCCACGGCCGACGCATAGGCGGAACGCCCTCGGCTCTCATCGTTGAGAAAGGTGCCGGTCAGGTTAAACCGCCAGGCTGCGCCACCGGCATAGCCCACCATTCCAATGCCCGCAACCCCGTCTTCATAGTGCCGGAGCACCATCAGGTCCACCTCTATATCCCCCGCAAAAAAATGGATCTTTGCCCCCAATGAATTCTCATCCAAACCGGTCTGCCCGGTGACCGGGTCCCGGCGGGCCACATAGACCAGTTCCACATCTGTGTTTTGGATCGCAAACCGGGCAAGGGCCAGATCGTCCCCTGTCTTATAATCCCGTTCCAGGTCCGTGGGTGCAAAGGGGTTGAAAAGATCCATGGGATTAAAGGTGAATCCATGCCCCCATGTCACGGCCTGGCGCCCGATACGGATCTCACCCCAGGCCGGGGAGAATGAGACCATAGCCCTGTCCAGACGGTGATAGGAAAATGTTTCTTCGTCTTCATGGACAACTGCGGTCAGATCAAAAAAACGGCGGTCATCATTGGGCGGTGCAAACAGCCCGTTGGGAAACAACTCCGGATACCGGTCTTTTAAGGCATTGCCGTCTTTCCGGGTATTGCCGCCACCTGCAAGGGCCTCCCAGTGGACTTCCGTATAGATCGACGAATTAAAAAAAACCCGATTGTTCAGGCGGTATTCGATAAACCCGTCATAATTCGGATCCAGCCCCACCGCATCTTGAGCCGTTCCGGACCGGGGGAAAACCGCCCGGTTATAAAGCCTTAAGTGACCGTCCCATTCCGTTTCCACGGCGGTGTTTTCCGTTTCTCCGGCCCAAAGGGAAGCCACCGGTATCATAATAACCGGCATCCAGACAGATAAAAACAGGCAGGCAAAAAATTTGACGGCTGCCTTGCTAATGAAACGAATCATTTTGTTCGGTCATCAAACACAAGGCCGTCTTTGAGACGGATGATCCGTCCGGCATAGTCCATGACCATCCGGTCGTGAGTGGAAAAAATAAAGGTCACCCCTTTTTTCTGATTCATTTCAGCCATCATCTTAAGCAGGCCCTGACCGGTTTTGGAATCCAGGTTGGCCGTGGGTTCATCCGCCAGAACAATGGAGGGGTGAGAGACAATGGCCCGGGCCACGGCCACCCGCTGCTGCTGGCCGCCGGACAGCTCTGCCGGGCGCCGGTCATGCATATTGACCAGCCCCACGTCATCCAGAATGGTCTGGGCCCGCTCTGCCCGCTCCTTTGCCGGAACACCCTGCATCAGCATGACATACTCGACATTTTCCCGGGCCGACAGTACGGGAATGATGTTATAGGCCTGGAACACAAAGCCGATCTTGTTCAAACGGAGGGTGGCCAGCTTTGACTGGGATAGATCCGTAATGGTTTCTCCGTCCAGAACAATGGTGCCGGAGCTTGGTTTATCCAGTCCCCCCATCAGGTTCAGCAGGGTTGTCTTACCGGACCCGGACGGACCTGCCAGTGCGGCAAATTCTCCTTTGGCAATGGAGACGGACACGCCGGCCAGGGCATGAACATCCAGGCGGCCCTGTTTATAGGTTTTGGTTACATTAACGGTTTCAATACGATTCATATGTTTATCCTAATTTTGGGTCATTGCCTCAACAGGGGTGATCCGCCCGGCCTTGATCGCCGGATAGAGACAGACCAGAAGACCGAACACGAGTATGACGGCATTGGCGGAAAAAAGATCTTCCAAAAAGAGTAACGGAACCACAATATTTCCCATGCCGACAAACTCTGACCCCCTTGCCAGAAACGAGAGATCAATGCCGCCGGACAAGGCATGGACCGTTGCAAACCCCAGAAGATTTCCAACGATTATCCCGACGGTCAAAAGGATGAAGGATTCTGTCAGGACATTGCGGACAATCCAGACCGGTTTCATGCCCAGCGCCTTGAGCAGACCGAATTCCCGGGTTCGTTCCAGCACTGCCATGAGCATGGTGTTTACCAGTCCAAAGGCCATGGCCGTGAAGACAACCAGGTACCAGAGGAGCATAAACGAATCAAACATCTCCAGATATCCTTTGAGCAGGGGGAGCAATTCGGTCCACGGCAGGACCGAAAGCTCCGGCGGCAGATCCTGGGAAAGGGCACGTGTGACCCGGTCCAGGGATTCCGGCTCCGGCAGTTTGATACAGATGTTGGTCACGGCGGAATCAACCCGGAGCAGTTCCCGGGCTGCGGCCAGGGTGATGAACACATACTGCTTTTCCGTGGCTTCCATTTCCGCCCGGAAAATTCCCCGGATTCGAAAGGCCCTGGAGGCGGTTTCCCGATCCGATCCCTGGGTCATGAGCACCAGTTTCCGGCCCGGTTTTGTCTCAAAGGTATCTGCCAATGCCTTGCCGATCACAATACCGATATCATCTCCGGATTTGAGAAATTGCCCCTCGGACAGCGTGTCTCCGTAAAATGAAATATCAGGTTCCCTGTCCGGTTCAATGCCGACAATGCCGACGCCTTTCGAGTGCCGGGCATTGGAGGCGACCCCGGGGACCTGGATCCGTGAACTCCACAGGGAGCCGGGAGGCAGGTGCCGCTCCAATACCGCCTTTACAGGAGCGATATCCGGGATACGGTTTTCCACCACCGGGTCTTCCCTGTACAGTGGTGCCTGGATCTGGATATGACCGGTGAGTGTATCCAACGAATTGGACAGGGTGGAGTCTATCATGCCCCTGGAAAACGCGCTTAATATCAGCATGGTCCAGGCACTGATCACCACGGCTGAGAGAATGATCAGGGTCCGTTTCGGATTTCGCCACAGGTTTCTCCATGAAAGTGTTAAAAGCATGAGATCTCCTTATACGGAACGCATGGCATCCACAGGCCTGAGGGTGTGTACCTTGATCGCCGGATAAAGCGCTGTGAGCATGGTGATGATAAAGACAACGGCCGGTCCGGCTGTGGCCGTGACCAGACTCAACTCCGGCCGCATGAGGCTGGGAATACCGTATTGGCGGAGCATTCCCTCGGCATCCCCCATGGGGATACCCGCATGGTTAAAATAGAGGGTCAGACCGCACCCCAAAGCAATACCCAGAACCATACCGCAGGCCGTCAGAAACGCGGATTCATACAAGAGCATTTTGGTCAGCCGTCCGGGCCGGGCCCCCATAGCCATCAGGGTGCCGAATTCATGGGTCCGTTCAAATACCGTCATGAGAAAGGTATTCATGATACTGAACGACACCACAGCCATAAGAATGATATAAAAGATGACACCGCCACCGATATCCATCTGAATGGATTGGACCAGTCCGGGAAGGAGTTCGTCCCAGGACCGGCAGACCAGGTTTTTTCCGGCCCGGATTCCGGATAATCCCGCGGATATGGCCGATTGTGCGGCCCCTACCGACCAGAGCGAATCACAGACGGCAATGGCCTGATGGACACCGCCGTCCATGACAAATATCTCCTGGAAATAGGCCAGGGGAATCTGTATGCCGGACCGGTCATATTCATCCATGCCAGAGGAAAATATGCCTGCAACCGATAAAACACTGGCTGCGATGGATCCGTCCCGGGCCGTACCCAGGACCACCAGTTCGTCCCCCACCCCGATTTTCAGATTTTTTGCCAGAAGCGTTCCCACCACGGCTGCGCTGGTATCTTTTACCGTGAGATACCGGCCCTCCCGGATGGTGGCGGCCACTGAAGAGATCCGGGTTTCCCGCTCCGGATCAACCCCTGTGATCATCCCCCCGTAAGTCCGCTGTTCCGAAGAGAGCAGGGCAAAACCGTTGGCACGAAACGTATAGTCCGTCACATGGGACGTCTGTTTCAGAAGCCCGGCGACAGCCGCCGGGTCGGTAATCACTTTCCGTATCTTTTGATCGTCATTGTACCCGTCAACAATGACCTGCAGATGACCGGTCTGGGTCTTCACGGCCGAATTGATCATTACCTCGTAGGTTCCGGCCTGCAGAGACATCATAAATACCAGCAGCAGACAGGCAAATGCAATGGCCAGAATCGTCAGGATGGTCCGCCTGGGATTTCGCCAGACATTGCGCCATGCCATCAGGATCTCCATGGTCACCTCATCGGTCTTTTCAGGGCGTTAAGGGTGAACAGACTGTCTCTGAGCGGGGTGTCGAATTCGATACTTTCGTACAAGAGCTGAGTGTAATCTTCCTCAGACTCGGCATCCATGGACCGCATGATCCATTTAAGCGGAAACGGCCTGCCGCCCAGGTCTGTGATTTCTTTTGTGATCAGCTCTTTGACCGGTTCAAGATCTTCATCATAGAAAACCTGTGCCATCAACACACCGTCCTCCCTGATTTTCAGCACCTGCATCCCCCACACCACCGGGGCTTGGGGGCGGGGAACCGACCGGATCTCATACACGGTAAAGCTGCCGTCCCGCTTTGTTCCAGCCATTTCATGGGTGTAATCATTGAGAATGCTGTCCGCCTTTGACAGATCGTTATTTGAAAAATCAGACCCCATCCACGACTGGGACATCATGGACGGCGGGATTTTTACCACCCGGTTGATCTTGGGATTGTACGTCCACATATCCTGTCCAAGCTTGAGGGTGCCGTTTCCCTTATCCTTTTTCGGTGAAACAATCCGGAAAATGGAATTTTCCCGTCCCTTGGTCCAGACTTTGATGGTGGTTTTCCGCTCCCATTCGGCCCGGTGGACCGTCATATGGAGGATGGAAACCGAGGTGGTTCCACGCATATAATCCCATGCCCGGGCGATGATGGCACGGGCATCCGGCTCCGCACCCGGGGCCGGAACCGCGCCAAACAATCCGATGACAAAAAGCAGTATACAAAATAAGACTCGTTTCATAGACATCCCTATCCTTTTGGGGAACGCATTCCCTCAACCAATACGGTGAAAAATTTTTTTGATGCGATACAGACATCAAACTCACGATCCATCCACCCGTGCAGCATCATCCCGTCCATGGTACTCACCAGCCCGGCGGCCACCGAATCTGCGTCCACATCCCCTCGAAAGACACCGGTTTGTTTGCCTTCGTCAATCAACCGGATAATAATGTTACTGAATGTCCCATACATCTCCAGAAGGGTGGACCGGTATCTGTCGCGCGTAGGCGGATTGCCGGCTGCAGACCAGAATTCAATAAAAACGGAAAACGAATCAATTTGTGTGTATGCGGAATTAAAAACCGATTCCATAAACGCCAGCAGTCGGTCGGACGGATCGCCCCCAAGTCGGGACACCTCAACCATACTTCTGCCGGCCATGCTGTCCACATACCATTCAAACACCGAAAAAAAGAGTTCTTCTTTGCTTTGATGGTATTCGTAGATAGTGCCCTTACCCACACCGGCCATATTGGCAATGTTGGAAATTTTTGCTGCGGCATATCCCTTTTTCGCAAATACGGTAAGGGCGGATTCCAGGATCGCGGTCTCTTTTTTTTTCTTATTTTCTTTACGGATTGACATTATTCTGACCTTTTAGTCGGTGTTTAATAATTGTCATTACAACAAAGAACACCTAAGGTCAAGATAAATTTGACCGACCGGTCGGTATTTTAGATATGCATTTTACTCCCGTAATCCTGTACCATTATAAACCCGATTCACTATACTCCTTGACCCGGATTGTAATTTTATAGAGCACGGTCAGAACCAGCAGGCCGATTGCCGCCACACCCGCGGCAATAACGATCTCATGTGTACCGGGGGTATATTCGGTAATCCGATGCAGCGGTGAAGGAATAAATCCCCCGGCCATCATCCCGAGCCCTTTATCGATCCAAGTCCCGCAGAAAACAAATAGACATGAAAAGATCAGTACGATCTCATTTTTCCGGGTTTGGGGAATAAGGAGCAACACGCTTGCCGTCAGCATCAGGAAAACCGATGTCCACATCCATGGAACCATTGCATTGTGACCCTGCAAACCAAAGTAAAGATACGTAAAATGATCCACATGACCGGGTATGCCGGAATAAAAGACCACAAACGCCTCGCACATCAGAAAGAAAAGATTGGCAATCAGCCCATAGGTTACAATCTTTGCCAACGTCTGAATCGCCTCCTCGCCCGGATCAAATTTCGTCATCTTTTGAATCACTTTACAGAGCAGGATTAACAGTGCCGGTCCTGACGCAAACGCGGAGGCCAGAAACCGGGGGGCCAGGATTGCTGTCAGCCAGAAACCGCGGCCGGGAAGACCGCAGTAAAGAAAGGCTGTGACCGTGTGGATGGAAAACGCCATGGGAATGGAAATATAGATCAGGGGCTTTGTCCAGGCAGGCGGTGCCGTGCCGTTGTGCTCGGCTTCCAGAACCTTCCACCCGATAACGATGTTCAGGACAAGATAACCTGACAGTACGTTTGCGTCCCAGAAGAGCATGGAACCGGGTGTGGGGTACAAAAATACGTTCAGGATCCGCATGGGCTGGCCCAGGTGCACCGCAACAAATAAGAGACACATGATAATGGATGCCACGGCAAGAAATTCCCCCAAAATAGTGATCCGGCCAAATTTTTTATAATCATGAAGATAGTACGGAAGGATTAACATGACACCTCCTGCGGCAACACCGACAAAGAATGTCATTTGTGCCGTGTAAAATCCCCAGGAGACATCTCTGCTCTGACCGGTGACCACCAATCCGGCATTGAGTTGATCATAGTAAAACAGACCGCCCACTGCGATGACCAGCAAAAGTCCGAAAATCCATGCCCAATATATTCTGCTGCTCTTTAAAGCGAGTTCAATCATCATCTTATCCTTTGATAATCCTAAGTTTTCATTACATATCAAATGGTTTGATCTATCAATTGGCGCAGGAGCAAAAGCATTTCTTCCGGATCACTGGATTTTTTATTAATAAACAAATCCATTAAAACAAAAAAATAATCCGCCTTAAAACAGAGTGCCACCAAACGGCAATCTTTATCGCTTTTGATTTCCCCTTTTGTCTTGGCTGTTTTAACGAGATCGGTAATTTTCTCGATATACATCTGTTCAAAGCGATCAATCTTGTCTGCCCATTCTCCTTCAACAAATAGTATTTGGCCTATATACTCCCGGGATAATCGCGGTCTTGACGTATAGTAGCGATAATTAAAACCGGCAACATATATGAGCTGATCCTTGATTTGAGCATCAACGGGAACGGATTCCATTGCCTCTTCAAACAATCGAACCAGGTCGTTGTGGAGCGCTGCAGCAAGCAGGGAAATCTTGTTATCAAAATGCTTATACAAGGTTCCTAATCCGATCTCTGCATGTATGGCCACGGCTCTGATCGTGGTTTTTTTAAAGCCCTGTTTTTCAAACAACACACGGGCACTCTCAAGGATCAGCTCATAGGTTTCAGCTTTCTGTCTTTCACGTCTTTTCCCGATTGGCTTGGCCTCATTCAAAACCATTTCTCCTTTATGAACATATTTTCTTTGTGAACACGTTCACTTAATAAAACACGATCACATCAATGTCAACATCTTTCTTAATTCCCTTCAACCCCGGATATTTCAAGTATTATTTTAACCCCGTATGGATCGCATTGGACGGCTTAATGAGCAGAAACTTTACCTCAACCTCAACGTTGCAACGATGAGGTTTATAGAAGATAAAAACTATTCATCCGTATTTAATGGATAATTCAATTTTTCCCATTCTTCCATTCCTCCAATGAGGCTAAAAACAGATTTGTGCCCTGATTTAGCCAATCGTTGTGCAGCAGCTCTACTGTAGTATCCAACGTAACACACAGTTATAACGGTACCCCCTGTGGGAACTTTGTGATGATTTTTCATAAATGAAACATACGGAATATTTATGGCACCGGGAATGTGTCCCATGAATGAAAATGAGTCCTCATCTCTACAATCAACAACGATTATTGAATTGCCTGATTTAAGTTTACTGTTAAGCTCTTCTGGCTGAATAAATAAATATTTTCTTTTTTGTAGATATGAAACTGTCAACTCGGCCAGAGACTGAAAAAATTCTCTTAGACTTGGTTTGTGTTGAGATCGTATTGTCATGACATTGAATCCTTTTTTTTATTGCTAAGCATTTGTATTTAAAGTAATAAATTTTTGTTAAAACCCATTTGACTGCCCTGTTTTAAATGGTGACAGCCAAAAGGATTTATTAGTCCCGAATATATAGAAATAAAAATATTGATAAAGAGATAAAAATATGATTTTGTCTAATATTGAACAATAAATGATAAATCGTTCCAAACTTTCAATACGGGGTTATAATGAATCGAGGTGAGCGGGCAACAACCAGGACAAAATCGGTTATTAAACAATCTCTTTCCGAACTTTTTCATGAGAAAAATTATCCAGACATAACTGTCAGTGATATTACAAAAAGGGCAAATATAGGTAGAAGTACGTTTTATAGACACTATAAATCAAAAGCTGAAGTCATGGTAGATTTTCACAAGGATATGTTCTCAAAGCTCTTCAGCGGGTTATCCATCGAAGAATTATGTCATAGGCCTGAACCACCAAAGGAGTTAGTCGATTTTTTTATAACGTATCAGCTTCTTGGTAGAAATCACTTTTCATTGATTTATAAATTAGGTAACGATTTAGACTATTTGATTACCAATATCAATCTGGCCCTTACGACAACGGTGAAGGAATGGCTTCAAAAATCTTATCGCGAAAAAAAAACTGTATTCCTTTAACGATTCTCGCTCAATCTATCGCTGCCTCATACAGCGGACTTTTAATGTCTTGGTTCTCAACATATCAATCTATAGATGCCAAAAGGTTTGCGATTTACATACATCGGCTTATCTGTTCAATGGTTCGAGAAGCAGGTTTGAAATCAAAGAATAATCCGTTGACTTATAGATAAAAAAACGGTTAAGGAAGGGCGTTTCAAAAACGGTCAAATAGGGTAAGTGCTGCTTTCTGATTACTGTTCTCATTCTGGGAAAAGAACCTGTCCAATTATTTGTTGATGTTATAATTTTTTAAAAGTTGATACAAACGAGCCTTTTTAAGACCCGAAATATCACACGCCTTTTTAATGTCCCAGTTTATATTTGTCATTAACTCATTCAAATAGTTACTTTCCGCTTCGAAGATAACTTTCTTGCGATAATCTTTCAAACTCGTTAATGGCTCTATTTTTATAGTACGGTTCGGGGGGTGTTCGGCATTGGGATACTCGCGACCGCTCTCCATTGACGCCATTGTTTTCACTCGGATATAATCCGGGAGATGCTTAGCAAACAGGGTTTGGCTGAAAGGATCGACTGCAACGGCAGTTTCTATTGAACTGACAAACTCACGAATATTTCCCGGCCAAGAGTATTTGGTCATCGTTTCAATAAAATCTGCCGATATCTTCTTATTCCTTAAGTTGTATTGCTGGCAAAATTTTTCAACATAGTGTCCAGCCAATTCTTCAATATCTTTTTGTCTTTCCCTTATTGGCGGCAGCTCTATAACGAAAGTTCTAAGCCGAAAAAGCAAGTCCTGACGAAAGCTTCCATCTGAAACAAGTTCATCAAGATCCCGGTGTGTTGCTGAAACCAATCTGAAATCACTTTTACTTTCCTTTTTACTGCCCACAGGTCTAAATTTTCTTTCCTGTAGAACCCTTAGAAGTTTTTTTTGAAGCTCGATCGGTAACTCACCGACTTCATCTAGAAACAAAGTGCCCTGATCTGCCTGCTTGACCAACCCTTCATGAGATTTATCCGCACCGGTAAACGATCCCTTAGTATGTCCAAACAATATACTTTCTGCCAGCGAATCCGGTAAAGATGCGCAATCCACTACTATAAAAGGTTTTGCTTCACGGCTGCTGTTAAAATGTATCGCCCTGGCAAACAATTCCTTTCCTGTTCCGGTTTCACCGTAAATGATTACATTGGCATCGCTTTTTGCAGCATGCCCCATTAAGGAAATGCACATTAACAACCGCGGGCTATCCCCTATGATACCTTTACGGTCAATTTCCAGCGGAGTTTTCAAGATCTGTTTTTGGCTGCGATACTCAAGCGCACGTGTTAATGACAACTCCAGTGTTTGCAAATCCGCCGGTTTTTGTAAATAGTCCCATGCCCCGCTTTTCAAGGCTAAATCTGCACCACCTTTTTCTCCATAGGCAGTAATAATTATAATTTCAGGAGCAAACGGAATAGACTTTACCTTTGGAATAATATCGATACCATTCCCGTCAGGCAGACGGACATCGAGAAAAATCACATCATATTTGTTCGATTTAATTTTTGTAAGCCCGTCTTTCAATCTAAAAGCAGTGTCAGATTTAAAACCTGCCTCTTCAACCATCCGGGCAAGGGTATAAGACATACCTTCATCATCATCGATAATTAGAACCCATGGGGTTTTGCCTTTATTAAATCTAAGTTGATTGTTTTTCATCCAGCACCTTTCTAACGGCAAATGCTAATTCTGCATGCATTAACGGTTTTTTTAGTACCTTATCAACGATTTCTGCATCGTTTATCGATTTTTCTTCCAATGGGTTATTATACCCTGTGAACAGAATGATCGGAATCTCGGGATTCTTTTTCCTGATCTCTTTGGACAACGCAATACCTGTCATATCAGCCATCACCTGATCTGTTAAAACCAGGTCAAAATAATCGGGTCTCTCCTTAAAAGCTTTAGCAGCTTTAATACTGCCGGTAAAAGGCTCTACCTCATATCCGAGCCCCCTTAAGATTCGATCTAAAATATTAAGCAAGTTTTTTTCATCGTCCACCAGAAGTATCTTCTCAGATCCCTGCGGTAGATCCAGATTTGATTCTACTTTAATCTTTATGTCTTCATGTTCAATTCGAGGCAGTAAAACAGAAAAGCAGGCACCTTGTCCTTCTTTGCTTTTAACATAAATAGCGCCTTCATGTTTTTTAACGATACCGTGCACCACAGACAACCCCAAACCCGTTCCTTCCCCCACGCCTTTGGTTGTAAAAAACGGGTCAAAAATTTTATGTTGAATTTTTGGGTTAATACCGGGTCCGTCGTCTTTTACGTCGATCCTGATATACGACCCTGGCTGGATATCGGGTCGTAATGGATTGTTCTCTTTAAATTTTTTTTCAGACAACACAACTTCAATAGTACCTCTTTTCTGGCCAATGGCCTGCGCCGCATTGGTACACAAATTCATCAAAATCTGTTGCATTTGGATCGGATTGGCTAAAACAAAACCCGATTTTATTTTCTGCTGATATTCTATTTTAATATATTTTGAAAGCGTTGCCTGTAAAAATCTGATAACTTCTTTAACAAAAGGAGAAAGTGCCATGGGTGTTATCCGGGTCTCCTCTCTCCTGCTGAATGTAAGAATTTGATTCACCAATGATTTGGCCCGCAGTCCGGCAGTCAAAACCTGGTCTATATCCTGAACCGTTTTTTTATCACCCAAAACTCTTTTTTTAACCAGTTCGCCGCATCCGATAATTACGCCCAGGATATTATTAAAATCATGGGCAATACCGCCGGCCAGGGTGCCGATTGCCTCCATTTTCTGAGACTGTCTGAGCTGAGTTTCATATTTTGCTTTCAGTGTCACATCCCGTTTGATGGAAACATATCCGATAAATCTTTCCGATGGGCTCTTAATGGGAGATGCAATAATATCTTCAATGAGCAACATGCCATCTTTTTTTGACGATGAGATCCGGCCGGTCCAGACGTCACCTTTTTCAACCGTTGTCAGTATCTCATCATAAAGTGCTTTCTCAGATTCATCTGTGCCGAGAAACCGGTGATATTTATTGTAGAGTTCATCCAGTTTATATCCCGTGTTTTTTTCGAACACCGGATTCACATACTTAATCCTGCTCTTATCATCTGTAATGACTATGTGTTCGGCCACCTGTTCCACTGCTGTTGACAATCGGGTCAGTTCGTTTTGAACCTTTTTTCGTTTCGTAATATCCTGTACCAGGCCTTCGATATGCTTTAATTCCCCATTTGATTTATATATTGGAAGAGCATTCAGTGAGACCCAGATGATGGTACCGTCCCTCTTGCGAAATTGGACCTCATAGGATTTTATCATCTCCTCATTTTTTAGCCGTTTAATATACGCTTCCCTCTGAGCCGGCACCACATAATGCTGAGATCCGATATCCACAACCTTGGTCATCAACTCTTCAGGATCTTTATACCCAAGGATTTTAGCAAAAGCGGGGTTTGCATTAAGAATCCGGCCTTCTACAGTGGACTGGAAGATTCCTTCAATGGCATTTTCAAATATGCTTCTATATTTTTTCTCCGCCTTTTGTAATGCCCCCATTTGAAGGTTTATCTCATTTCCCATATCCTGCAGGGTATTAATCAAAGGGATAAACTCCGTATAAGGCATATCAACGGGATTGAATTCCCGGCTTTTTGAATTATATGTTTCCACAATATTGTTCAGCAGATTCAATGGCTTTTTCAAGGACCACCGTAATAAAATGCCTGACATGATAATTAAAGCGATAAAGTTGATCAGAATGATAAAACCAAAATAGAAAAAGAACTGCCGGTTCCATATATTGTAATAACCAGCAGATAGAGAAATCTCTACCGATCCGACATTTAGCCCGTGATGCGTCAACCTGGTGAATCGTTTGGTCCGGGGTATGGCGTCCCTTTTAACTTCAGAGACGACTTTCTCTCCCCGCCCATTTATTATTTCAATACTGGCAATATCGTCATTTTGCAGATAGGATTGGCCGATAACTTCGATAGTTTCAAAATCATAATTCCAGACGGGTAGGATTAATATCTCTTTAAGATATGAGATATATTCATCTGCTTTGGCATCCATGTGGGCTTTGGCTTTGGATTGAGCCATTTCATGGGCAAAGAAAAAAGAAGCTGTTGAGACCAATATCACGGTGATGATCAATCCAACCATCACCTCCTTGATAATGGACCTGTGAGAAGCTTTAAATATATTAATCACCCGTGAATTGAATTCCTTTTCATTATAGAGCCGTTATAGACTGGATTGTCCCATTTGATATCCCAGTTCCAATGATTTTTTGTTCATCTCCATAAAATCCTTTGGGATGGTCGTTTCCAGCACCTTCATAATCGAATCCGGTTCGATTAAACCGGTGATCCCTAACAATGTTCCCAACATACAGATATTAAAGACAATGGGTTTGCCGATCTGATCCATGACGGTTTCATACATGGGCAGACTGATATGTTTGGCAGCCACCTTCTTTTCCGTGTTTACATATCTGGCGTCTACCAGAAGCAAACCGCCGGGCCTTATGATCGACGAAAACTTATTATACGCATCTTGAGTCAGACTGACCAGAATATTGGGCTGAATCACTTTGGGAAAATTGATTTCACCATCATCAATGATCACATCACTCCTCGTAGCACCACCTCGGGCTGCTGCACCATAACTTTGAGACTGGATGGCATGTTTGTCCTCAAACAGGGCTGCGGCTTTGGCTAAGATAATGGCTGCAGTGATCACACCCTGGCCGCCGGAACCGGAAAATACAATACGGGAACGTTCCATTATCTGCCTCCTTTGGCCTGGGCTTTTTCAATGACCTCATCGTATGCTTCGCAATATTCGGGGACATCAGTGTTTTCTACAAAAACACCCCTCTGGATGAGATCCGGGTTTTCCTCCAGCTTTTTAGAACCGATTTTTACCGTGTTGGTTTTATAAGCCTCCATCATTTGAACAGCATCCCCTTCTCTGTTTTTACGTCCATAGTAGGTCGGACACTGACTTAAAATTTCCACTACCGAAAAACCTTTGTGCATGATGGCTTTTTTAAAATAGTTTTTTGCTTCATTGGCATGGTATACAGTGGTTCGGGCGACAAATGTGGCACCGGAACTCTTGGCCAGGTCCGCAATATCAAACTCCCGGTCAATGGTGGAATAAGGGGCGGTAGTTGCTTTCTTATTACAACCTGACAATGGAGAAAATTGGCCGCCGGTCATGCCGTAAATCCGGTTGTTCATCACTATTGCAGTGATGTCGATATTTCTTCTGGCGGCATGGATAAAGTGGTTGCCGCCGATTGCCAAAGCGTCTCCGTCGCCCATGGCGACCAGGGTTTTGAGATCCGGCTTGGATAATTTTACACCTGTGGCAAAGGTAAGAGCCCGACCGTGAATGGTATGCAAAGAGTGAAAATCCACATAGCCGGATATCCGGGAAGAACACCCGATACCTGAAGCCATGACAATCTCATTTTTGGACAGTTCAAGCTCATGGATCGCTCTCAGCAGGGAGCCTAACACGACACCATGGCCACAACCCGGGCACCAGAGATGAGGAAAAAAGCGGGCTCTGATATAATCCTTAAAGTCAAATTTTTTCATCTTACACCCCCTTTCCCTGGATTATTCGAAGTACGCTTTTAATGTCTTCCGGAGAGAGCAGTTCACCATCGATCCGGTTTGCCAAGAATACTTTTTCCGGTTGATCTAAGGCGTTTTTAACCTGTGACAGCACCTGGCCCATATTCATTTCCACTACGATCACCGCTTTTGCACCCGCGCATTTCTCCCGGATCAATCCACTTGGAAACGGCCAAAGCGTCTGCAATTCAAGCACACCGATTTTAAGGCCCTTTTCTCTTTTTTCCTTTGCCATGTGAATGGCAGACCGGGCTGACGAACCGTAGGAAATCAGCATGAATTCCGCATCATCCATGAAGTATTCTTTATGCCGGTTAATGGCATTGACGTTATTTTCTATCTTGTCCACCAGATGTCTTAACAATCCTTTGACAACCTTTGGGTTGTTATTGGGAAACCCCCACATGTCATGAAAAAGTCCTGTAACATTATATCGGTGTTCCGCACCAAAATCAGACATGGGCAGTCTTCCGTCTTCCCGGGGCAGGTAGGGGTGGTAATCCACACCTTTGGGAACAGAGGTTCTCAACCGGTCAACCACTGGAATTTCTCCATGATCAGGGATAACCAGTCTTTCCCGCATATGCCCCACAACTTCATCCAGCAGGATGATGACAGGCGTTCGATAGGTTTCTGCCAGGTTAAAAGCTTCAACCGTGATCTCAAAGACATCCTGATGGTTGGAGGCTGTCATCACGACAATGGCATGATCACCATGTGTGCCCCACCGTGTCTGGTTCACATCCCCCTGACTGACATGGGTCGGGTTTCCCGTAGATGGGCCGCCTCTTTGCACATTGGCAATAACGCATGGAATCTCTGCCATGCAGGCATATCCCAAGGCTTCCTGTTTTAAAGAAAATCCAGGGCCGGATGTAGCGGTCATCACCTTGTGTCCGGTTAAGGACGCACCGATGATAGCACCCATAGAGGCGATTTCATCTTCCATTTGGATGAACTTGCCACCGTTTTCCGGCAATCTGGATGAGAGCGCTTCTGCAATTTCTGTCGACGGTGTGATGGGATAGCCTGCGAAAAACTCCAGCCCGGCATACATGGCCCCTTCCATGCAGGCTTCGTTTCCCTGCACAAATTTAATATGATTGTTTTTCATGTTCCTTTTCCTGTTCAGTTTCGATTTGGATCGCTAAATCCGGGCACCGGATTTCGCACAATTTACAGGCAATACAATCTTCAGACCTTGCAGCTTCAACTTTGCACTGCCGGTTCAGTTTCAGTACATCCCTGGTGCAAAAGTGGACACAGATCCCGCATCCTTTGCACCACTCCTGATCAATTACATGTTGAATAACATCATTTTTTTTCATGTTCATCTCTTGTAATGGTGCTGATTTTACAATCAACAAGTTAATTTTTATTGTTTGACATCCGGCTGACAGCTCAAATCAGTTGAAATCTGAACTGGTTATCCAAATAGACCAGGGAGCTGATCTAAACTATTTCCAGCTCCCTATCCATTATTCTGCTGCAGAAAAAAATTTGATTTAGTCTTCAGATACCTTCCGTTTTTGTGACTTGAGTACCACTATTTTCAGACTTTTCTCTCATCCTCTTTTTGATATAACTGATAATATACGGTGCAATGATGCTGGCAAAGGTTATAATCCACAACCCGATGGTAATGGGAGAACTGTAAAAGGTTGAATAGTCTCCATAGCTGTAGGTCAAAGCGCGTCTGAAATTCACTTCAATCAGGTTGCCCAGTACTAACCCCAGAATAAGGGGGGCCAAGGGGAAACCTGTTTTTCGCATGATAAACCCGACAACGCCAAATATCAGCATTAACACCAGATCAAATTCGCTGCCATTGATGACATACACGCCAACGATACTCAATACAGCGACCAACGGCATCAGTATCCAGCGCGGCACCAGTAAAATTTTTGCAAGAAGTCTGACCAACGGCAGGTTCAGGAATATCAAAACCAGGTTGCCGACAAACATGGAAGCGGCTACCCCCCAAAACATATCCGGTTGATCTGTCAACATGGTCGGACCAGGCGTGACACCCAGAGTGATGAGTGCTGCCAGCATCACAGCCGTTGTTTCACTCCCCGGCACACCAAGTACCATCAGAGGAATAAACGATCCCACAGCCGAGGAGTTATTGGCTGATTCAGGTGCGGCCACACCCCGTAAATCCCCTTTGCCAAATTTCCCTTCTGAACCGGCCATTTTCTTTTCAGTGTTGTAAGCCAGGAAACTTGCAATGGTGGCTCCGGCACCCGGCAGCACACCCACAACAAATCCGGTCACACATGACCGGAGGATGCCCGCAATGGCGTCTTTTATCTCTTTGAGTGTAAGAAACACCCGGTTCAGAGGGACAATGGTCTGTTTCGCATTACTAGCGGATTCAGACAGAAAGAGAAAAAGTTCTCCCACTGCAAAAACACCGATGACAACTACGATAAAATCAATGCCGTCCGCCAATTCTCCAATGCCGAAAGTGAATCTGCGCATCCCGCCAAAACTAAGTTCATCAATTCCCACAGTGGCAATGGCCAGTCCCAGAAGGGCACTGAACATCGCTTTAAGAATACTGCCCTGGGAAAAGCTGGTCAAAGCGGTAAACGCACAAACCATGAGAACAAAATATTCGGATGGACCAAAATCAATGGCCAGCTTGGATAAATACGGTGCAAAGATAACCAGTAAAAAAATAGACAGGGTGCCGCCTGAGAAGGATGCCACTGCACTCATTGCCAGGGCAGGACCGGCTTTACCCTGTTTAGCCAGAGGATTACCGTCAATACAGGTCACAGCAGAGGAAGAAGTACCGGGAACATTTAAAAGAATACTCGAGATGGAGTTACCATATTGTGAGCCGTAAAAAATCCCGGCAAAAAAGATTAACGCCGAAGAGGCTGGTAACTCAAACTGAAGCACAATAGGAAAAAGAATCGCAATGGCATTTATAGGGCCAATGCCCGGCAGCATTCCGATGACTGTTCCTAAAAAACAACCGATAACCACCAGCATAAGGTTTGTTCCAGTTAATGCAACGGAAAAACCTTGTAATAATAGATCAAACATATTCACCTGATTCGATTAAAAAAAGTTTAATATTCCGGCTGGAAGGTTCAAACCCAGTAAACGGTCAAAAACCACAAAAAAAGTGATCGCGACTATTATAGACACCGGTATGATAAATTTTCGCTTTGCATTAAAAACCCACATGCATATACCCATCAGAACACTGGCACAGATTAAAAATCCAACCTTATGCAGCACCAGGCTGTAAATTAGGATGGTGCATATTGTAATCCCTATCTTCTGCAGGCTCTTTAAGTCTGGCCAGGTTACTTTATGCTTTGTGGGCCATATCATGAGTGCGATTGAAAGCAGTACCATGCATACACCCAAGGCAAAGGAGTAAAATTTTTCATGTGTCGGGTCAAAATCTGCATCCAGATTGTAGGCCGATATGCTGTAGATCACGCTCATCAGCAGCATGATCAATGCATATTTTCTGTCTTCTGTTATATTCATGGCATCATTTATTTAATAATATTCAGTTCCCTGGAAATAGTGGCAACATTCTCAATCTGATTTCTGACAAAAGCATCGAAATCTTTACCAAATGAAGTGAACTCAGCCAGACCGTTTTTTTCTCTGATTTCGGTCCACTCTGGCGACATGGCAACAGCTTTTACGGCAGACACCCAGTAATTATAGGCGTCATCTGATATCCCGGCAGGAGCGTAGAATGCGCGCCAGTTTCCGCCAATAACATCATAGCCCTGTTCTTTGGCCGTCTTTGCATCACCCAGTGCGGGAATTTTGTCTTCAGAAAGAACGGCTAAAATACGCACCTTACCGGCTTGGAACTGGCCGATTATTTCCGAAGCATCTCCTGTGAATGCCGCTGCCCGGCCACCGATTACTTCCAGCATGGCTTTCCCGCCATTATCAAAGGGAATATAATTGATACTTCTTAAATTTTTAACACCAGCTTCTTTGGCCACCAACAGCGCCTTTATATGATCCCACCCACCTACAGAACTTGCACCGACAATAGGTGTTTTTTTAGGATTGCTTTTGAGCTGGGCGACCAGATCATCCAAGGTTTTATATGGAGAGTCTTTACCGACAACAATTACGCCGTAATCCATACCCAATGCGCCAACCCATCTGACATCATCGGCTTTGTAGTCGCCAAACACTTTCTGAGCCAACCGGGTGGCTGTGGCTGCACTGGCAGCTACGATAAGATTTTCATCGTTGTTTCTTGTGTTAACAACATGAGAAAACGCTTTTCCTCCACCGGATCCCGACATGTTTACAACCTTCATGGAGCCGTCAATAAGATCCAGTTTCTGCATCATCTGAGCAGCCGGAACGCGACAGGTGAAATCCCATCCGCCGCCGGCACCTGCCGGTGCAAGACATTCACAACCTGATGGCTTTTTAACATCAGCTGACGCAGGTGAAATTACGATTAAACCAATAAAACCAACAACCAGTAATAATAAAACAAATACTTTCCTCATGATAATCTCCATTTTTAAAAGGTAAAAATAATTGCCATGGATTTTGATTTTGTTGAGACACCCTCCGCAGCAATAAGCTAATAATCCATGTCGGTCATAATTCCGGCCGGTCATAATCGCGAATAATTGCGAATAGTATGCCAGGAAAATGGGATGAACGCTTTAAATCCTCAAAGTCTTTATCCATGAATGATTTAATGAATAGTTGACGATCTTATTTAAAGACCGGAAAGGTGAATGACAGATCAATTCTGATTTTATCAGAAAAAACTCTAATAAAATCAGAAAATAATCTAACTTTATCAGAAAACCGGATAAGAAAAGGGCAGCGTCCGGCTGGATCAGATGCTGCCCTTTTTGTTTAAACCTCAACGTTGCAACGATGAGGTAAAATTCAGTATTGCTCTTATGCGAAATGCTATTGCGAAAGCTGATCAGCGACCTTTTCAAGAAATTGAACAGAGTCCAGAATTTCAACAGCTTCTTCGTCGCAGATGGCTGCCAGGTCACCGGTCATGAAACCGGATTCAATGGTTTCAACAACGCTTTTCTCCAACCGGTCTGAAAACGTTACAAGGTCGGAGATCCCGTCAAGTTCTCCCCGTTTTCTCAACGCACCGGACCAGGCAAATATTAAAGCAACAGCATTGGTTGACGTTTTCTCACCTTTCAAATGTTTATAATAGTGCCGCTGCACTGTGCCATGGGCTGCTTCATACTCAAAATAGCCATGCGGTGAAACCAGAACCGAAGACATCATGGCCAGAGAACCAAAGGCGGAAGCCACCATATCACTCATTACATCTCCATCATAATTTTTACACGCCCAGAGCATTCCTCCCTTAGTTTTCATCATACGGGCCACCACATCATCGATCAGGGTGTAAAAAAACGCTATGCCGGCTGCTTCAAATTTATCCCTGTATTCATTTTCAAAAATATCTTCAAAAATGAGTTTAAATGTCTGGTCGTATTTTTTTGATATGGTGTCTTTGGTGGCAAACCAGCAGTCTACCTTTTCATCCAGGGCATATTCAAAACAGGCCGTTGCAAAGCTCCGGATGGATTCATCCGTATTATGCATGCCTTGCAAAATACCCGGACCATCGAGTTCCATGATGGTTTCACGAATCTCTTTACCCTCGTTATCCGTAAATATGATCTCGGCTTTACCCCCTGTTTCGGTTCTAATTTCTGCATTTTTATAAACATCCCCATAGGCATGTCTCCCGACAATAATGGGCTTGCTCCAGGATTTGATCATTGGTTTGATATTATTAACCAGAATGGGTTTTCGAAATACGGTACCGTCCAGCATGGCTCGGATGGTTCCGTTTGGGCTTTTCCACTGCTGCTTCAGACTATATTCTTCCACTCTTTCCCGGTTGGGTGTGATCGTCGCATTTTTAACCCCAACCCTGTATCTTTTGATTGCATTGGCCGCATCAATAGTTACCTGGTCATCTGTTTCATCCCGATGTTTGATCCCCAGATCATAATATTCGGTTTTCAATTCTATAAAGGGCTGAATCAATTTTTCTTTAATCAATGGCCAGAGTACACGGGTCATTTCGTCCCCATCCAGTTCCACCAGCGGTGTTAACATTTTAATTTTAGACATGTTTTTCTCCAATTGCTAGTAAGAACTTATCGTTTGTTTTTACGTCGAAATTTATACCTGTGTTTTGATCCAGGGCAGCTTTCCACCTGCCTTTAAAATTTGAGCATCCAGTTTGGAAAGGGAGTGCCGGAGTTGATATTCTTTTTTCCGAGTCAGGTTTTTCAGGCAGATCTGTGAATCCGTTAAATCGTTAATTACTAGAATCATCTGATCGCCCATCTGGATATCTTCGTATTCCGCTTTGTCGGCAAAGGTCATGGGAACGATTCCAAAATTAATTAAATTGGCCAGATGGATCCGGGCAAAGGATTTAACAATAACCGCTTTGACCCCCAGATATTTGGGAGCAAGAGCAGCATGCTCACGGCTAGATCCCTGGCCGTAATTCTCACCGCCGATTATAAACCCACCCCCTTTTTCCGATGCGCGGTTGCTAAAATCCGGATCTACCATTTCAAACACAAATTTTGAAATTTCAGGAATATTACTGCGAAATGGAAGTATTTTGGCACCTGCCGGCATGATATGATCAGTTGTAATATCGTTTTCGACTTTTAGGATGACCTCTCCTTCAAGGGTGTCTGGTAAGGGCGGAAAATCTGGCAAAGGTGCGATATTCGGTCCCCTGATAATTTCAATCTGCTCAGCTGTTTCCGGTTCCAGGGGCGGGATGATCATATTGGTGTTGACCCTGAATGTTTCAGGCAACTGAATTTTCGGGTAAGGCATAACCAATTGCCTCGGATCAGTCAGTTTTCCTGTCAATGCAGTGGCAGCGGCTGTCTCTGGGCTGACCAGATAAACATCGGCATCTTTCGTGCCACTTCTCCCTTTAAAGTTCCGGTTGTAAGTTCTGACGGAAACGGCCTTGCTTGATGGTGCCGCACCCATGCCTATGCAAGCGCCACACGCATTTTCCAGGATCCGAGCGCCGGCATTGACCAGTTTTCCAAAAGAGCCAGACTCGATTAGATGATCCACCACCTGTCGTGAACCCGGATTAACAGTCAAATGAAGATCCGGAGAAACGGTCCGGCCGTCCAGAATTCGGGCCGACACTTCCAGATCTTTTAAAGATGAGTTTGTACAACTTCCGATTCCGACCTGCTGAACCGGTAAATCTGATAATTCTCGAACCGGTTTAACCTTTCCTGGACTGTGAGGGCAGGCAGCCAAGGGTTCGAGTTCTGCCAAATCAATCTCTATCACTTTATCATATTCCACCCCCTGATCCGGAAATAACTCTTTGAAATTATTTTCACGGCCCTGGGATTTCATAAAAGACCGGGTCACATTATCACTTGGAAAAATCGAAGTGGTGGCACCGGTTTCTGTTCCCATATTTGTAATCGTGGCTCGTTCCGGCACGGAAAGGGTATCCACACCGTCGCCAAAGTATTCCAGAACATAGCCGACTCCCCCTTTAACATCGATCTGTCTTAAAACCTCCAGAATAATATCCTTGGCCGAAACCCAGTCCTGAAGTTCATTGGTCAGGCGGATACCCATAATTTTAGGATATTTTATCCTGAATGGCATCCCTGCCATGGCTGCTGCGACATCAAGACCACCGGCACCCATGGCCATGGCTCCGACTCCGCCGGCGGTCGGAGTATGACTGTCCGATCCGATCAGCGTTGTCCCTGGAATCACAAAGTTTTCCACATGGAGTTGATGACAGATTCCATTCCCCGGCCTTGAAAAATAGATTCCGTATTTCTGAGCAATCGATTGTAAAAACCGATGGTCATCTGCGTTTTTAAAATCAGATTGCAAGGTATTATGATCTACGTAACTAACACTTAAATCTGTCTTGACTCGGGGAACACCTATGGCTTCAAACTGTAAATATGCCATGGTCCCGGTTGCATCCTGAGTCAGTGTCTGGTCTATTTTAAGCGCGATCTCTTTGCCAGGAATTTTCTTTCCATCCAGATAATGGGCATCAATGATCTTTTGGGTAAGACTTTTAGCAATCATCTTGAACTCTCCAATTTTAGCATTTACTTTTCCGGTCATACTTTTTCCCAGAGCTATCCCAAAACGCTCAAGGGAATTGATTGAAAGTTTAGCAATTAGCATACCAGCCGGTTTATTCTGATATTATTGGAAAATTTTCTTCTAAACACCGGCATGTAAGTTGCAATATTACGCTTTAAAATTGTATAAGACCGATTCTTTTGATACTAATTCTGTAAGCGAGATAAATACCGATTGCTATATAGATATGAGGAAGTTTATGTTACGCGTAAAAATCCTACCCATTTTTATACTGGTATTAACTATAATAAATCCTTATGCACGTGCACAGACATATAGAGTTGCCATATTTGATTATGATGACCGGATTAACCATGAACAATCAACGGCAAAATATATTGAAAAGCAATTAAAGAAGATTCAATTAAAAATTATAATCGATCAATATTCAGGCAAAAAAGATCTGGCAACTGCTATAAACGTCCTTCAAAAATTAGAAAACGAAAACTATGACTTAGTGATCACCATCACCTCAGATGCTTTGATTATAGCGCATCACATCTTGAGTAAAACCCCGACTCTTTTTACAAATGTAAATAATCCTTTATTCCTTGGCTTCAAACATCTTGGGCCTCCAGCCGGTAACATTTCGGGCGTTTCATATTATATAAGTGTAGAAAAGCAGATAAGATTCTATAAATTGATACTGCCCAATTTAAAAAATATTGGATTTATTTTCGATCGAAAAAACAAGTCAAAAAGAGTGGAGTTACCAGAGGCAAGACTCGTGTGCAGCGCTATGGATATTGACCATAAAATTGAAGTCATAACTCAGGTAAATGAATTGCATAATGCCGCTAACAGACTCATAGAGGCCGGTGTTCAGGCTCTGGTCATAGGTTCCTCAGACCTGCTTTACAACAATATTTCCAAATTTATTGATCAATGTAACACCGAACAAATTCCGGTATTCTCCTTTAATAAAAAGGGGGTTCAAAATGGTGCTGTGGCAGCTCTATCAAGCGATTATAATTTGATGGTTGATGAACTGTTGATTCCCATGTCGGTTTCGGTGCTAAAAAAAGAAAAAACTCCGGGACAAATTCCAATCGGATTTTTAAAGAGAAACAGCGTATTTATCAATCAATCTCAAACAGAACTATTGGACTTGACCATTCCGACTGATATCCTTAGTCAAGCCATGCTGATTCCATAATAATATCCTGAACGATCCTTTAGGGTAGCAAATGACTTCAACATATTCCACTACCCGACACACCCCAGGCTCGGATCCTGAACGGCGATTCCCCTGCGCTGCCGTTTCTTTTTTTTAACCTGGCACAGCAGGGTTTTGTAGACCGGAAACCCCGATATCGGATCAAACTGATCCATATCGGTTAAAATGTTCACATTGGCCTTTTTCCATTCATCCGTCCCCTGGGGGCCGCCGCCGCCCACGGGCGCATATACAAAGCCTTCCATGATATCTTCCGTCACATGAGCCCGCATCATCACCGACCCCCTGTCAGTCTTAATCACCACCGGGTCATGGGTCTCTATCTTTCTGGCGGCCGCATCCGTAGGATTCATCTGAACCATAGGGTATGGATATTGATCCATAAAATCCGGTATGGCCCTGAGACAGGATTTCATATCCGGCTTAAACGGACCGGTTCCCAGGATCAGGGGATACCGTTTCAGCATCCGGGGATTGCTGACCGGGGTTTCGATGGATTCTTCATATTGAGGCAGCCCGTCGTATCCGAATCGGTCAAGAAGGGTGGATTTAATCTCAAATTTTCCAGAGGGGGTTTCAAATCCGGGTTTCCCGTCTTTTCTCAATAATCCTTTTTCCCACTTGCGATAGACCATGGGTATGGGTTGGGTCCGTACGGTGTTTTTCGGTGCCTGCTCCAGATCCGCCACAGTATATCCGCTCCCGTTCACCACCTGCTCCAGGAGTGCATGGCTGCTTTGGGGATATAGATGCCCGTAGCCCAGGCGGCGGGCCAGTTCAGCCAGGATGTCATAGCTGGGCCGGGCATCCCCAACAGGCTCGATCATCTTCTTTCTCAGCCGTAGGGCATTTCCGTAGTAGCAATAGGATTCCTGCTCAAATGCGGTTGTGGCCGGCAGGACAATATCTGCCCAGGCCGCATCCCGGGTCAGCTGAAGATCCATGGAGACCATAAAGTCCAGTTCTTCAAATGCATTCTGCCATTTTTGCGGATCCGGCCAGGCCGTTAGAATGGAGGCCCCAAGTATAATCAGGGACCGGATTTTATAAGGTTCGGATTCAAGTATGGCTTTTGGCAGGAGACCGGCGTGGGGTTCGCCCCCGCAAAAATGGGCATAGACCGGAAACCGGTCCTTTCCAATGGACCCATCAAACCCCGGCGTTTCCACCTGGGCGCTTCTGTCCAAAGGAATCATGCTTTCCCGCCGGGTAAAACACCGGCCGCCCTCCACATCCAACTGACCGGCCAGGGCCCAGAGAACCATAACCGCCCGGATATTCTGGACCCCGCTTTTGGTATATTCCAGGCCGGTATACATGATATAGCTGGCCCCTTCCGCGTCCGCGATCTCCACGGCCAGCCGTTCAATCCGGTCGGCATCAATACCGGTTACCCCTGCCGTGTACTCCGGCGTAAAATCCCGGACATAGGTTTTGAATTCCTCATATCCCAGGGTCCAGTCTTCGACAAAGGTTTCGTCAACCCAGCCGTCCCGGATCAAAATGTGAGACAATCCCAGGGCAAGGGCACCGTCAGACCCCGGCCGGATGGGCAGCCACTCACTGCCGGGCAACTGGGCCGGCTTTATCCGCCTGGGATCGATGACGATAATCTGGGCCCCTTCACGGGCCGCCGTCACCAGCCGGCCGAACATTTCAGGCGGTGTGGCCGTGGAAGGATCCGTTCCCCAGACCAGGATGAGATCGGAATTGTCCACGTCCGAAAACATATCGGTATGAAGGCAGCCCATGGTCAACTGGGGGGCAAGCACCCCGAGGGAGGTGTAGCAGGGGGCTCCCACGCCAAAGGTGTTGGGTGACCCGAATGGGAAAAGGATGCTTGACGCCAGGTAAATCTCGGATCCTTTCAGCTGAAATCCGTCTTTAAAAGACCGTTCATAGGTGCCGGTACCGGCATAAAACCCGACGGTTTCAGGGCCGTACTTCTGTTTCAGGTCCGTCAGCCGTTCGACCATGATGTCATAAGCCGTATCCCAGGAGATGGGCTCGAATTTCAACGTTCCTTTGGGTCCCACCCGTTTCAGCGGTTGTTGGATTCTCTTGTCCGAGTAGATAATCTGCTTTGCACTGCCGGCAATGGGGCACAGGACCCGGCCGAGGGGTGCGTCCGGATCAGGGGTTAACCGGTCTATCCTGCCTTTTTGATCAAAGTGAACATTGACGCCGCAACCCGGGCTGTGAAAACAGAGCCCGCAGATGCCGTCCCGTTTTTTTTCCAAAATACCGCCTCCTTGATTTAGTCCGCTCTTCTCTTTCCAATGATGAATTGAGACGTGATATATTCCCACAGATTTTGGGTTTTTCTGATTTTCCACAGCACATCCCCGGTTCCCTGGATGGTAAACCCGGGATCAAACACCTGGGGATCTTCCGTCATTATCCGGCAGATATTTTCCATGCCCCGGCCTTTTCCCGGCCCGTTATTGCGCCCGCTGAGCCAGAGATCCGGACTGGAAACCGTTTCATCCCATGAAAACGGATCAGAGAATAAAAACCGGGCCGGATGGTTTTGCAGGATACGGTTTACCTCTTCCAGGTGCCGGGTGGGATGGGGCACCTTTTCCAGGATATTGACGGCGGCAGCCGTGGCAAACCGATCAGACCGGAAGGGAAGGGCCTGGGCATCCGCCACAATGAACTCAACAGCATCGTAATCATAGGCCGGATCCAGTTCACAGGACTGCTCTTCCGTAATATGCCCCTCGACAATCAGATCAAACCGAAGCTGCCTGTCAAATAAGAGCTGCCTCGCTTTTTTGATAAATGTATACGAGGTATCCAGACCCACTACCCGGGGATGTGTTTTGCTCAGCTCGAATGCCAGCCGTCCCACGGAGCAGCCGATATCCAGAGCCCATCCATC
>JANQML010000007.1 GCA_028280105.1 Desulfobacula sp.
AATTTCGATCATACCGCCAGTGCGCTGGATGCATGGGTCACCCTGATGCTCATGGAAGTGTGGCACTGGACACCACTGGTCGCCCTGCTCGCCTATGCCGGACTTCGCGCCATTCCCGAAGCCTATTTCCAGGCGGCTAAAATCGACGGGGCCTCAACCTGGGCGACATTCCGGTACATCCAGCTGCCGAAAATGCGGGGGGTTCTGACCATTGCCCTGCTGCTGCGATTTATGGACAGTTTTCTGATCTATGCAGAACCCTTTGTCCTCACCGGCGGCGGCCCTGGAAATGCCACCACATTTTTATCCATTTATCTTGTAAAGATCGCCGTGGGGCAGTTTGATCTCGGTCCGGCAGCCGCCTTTTCATTGATCTATAATTTGATCATCCTATTGTTCTGCTGGTTCTTCTATCAGGTGCTTCAAAATGTCGGAAAAGGAGAAAAATCATGAAAAAACGAACCATTCTATTTGTCTTCTATCTGATACTTCTCATGCTCCCGATTTACTGGATGTTCAATATGTCTTTGCAGACCAATGCAGATATACTGGGATCTTTCAATTTTTATCCGAAAAACATTACCTTTGCCAATTATATAAAGATTTTTACCGATGCGTCATGGTACAGCGGGTATATTAATTCGATCATATACGTGACCCTGAATACGGTGATTTCCCTTTCGGTGGCCCTGCCCGCGGCGTATGCATTCTCCCGGTTCAGTTTTATCGGAGACAAGCATGTCTTCTTCTGGCTGCTGACCAACCGCATGGCACCGGCTGCCGTATTTCTGCTTCCTTTTTTTCAATTATACTCAACCTTTGGCCTGATCGACACACACATTGCCGTGGCACTGGCCCACTGTCTGTTTAACGTGCCTCTGGCCGTCTGGATACTGGAGGGGTTTATGTCGGGTGTGCCCAAGGAGATAGACGAAACCGCATTCATTGACGGATATCAATTCCCCCGGTTCTTCTTGACCATTTTTCTGCCCTTGATACGGTCCGGAATCGGTGTCACCGCATTTTTTTGTTTCATGTTTTCATGGGTGGAACTGCTGCTTGCACGGACACTGACCACCACCAATGCCAAACCCATTGCCGCAACCATGACCCGGACGGTCAGCGCATCCGGGCTTGACTGGGGCCTGCTGGCAGCTGCGGGAATTCTGACCATCGTGCCGGGTGCGCTTGTTATCTGGTTTGTAAGAAATAATCTGGCAAAAGGGTTTGCCATGGGACGCGTGTAAGAAAGGAGTAATCATGAACCTGGAATGGATGGCGTGGACGCTTCCCACAGCAATGTTTTTTATTACAATTGCCTTGATCCTGATCAGCATGACCATCTGGGAACTCGTTTCACCAACCGTTGCGCGAAAGGGCTTTCTGCCTTTGTCAACAACACGGGGAGACCGCCTTTTCATCGGTCTGTTGAGCAATGCGTTCATCAATTTGGCCTGGCTGGGGTTAACCGACATGACGGTCTGGATCAGTTTTGTCATCGGGATCGTCTGGATGATTGTCTTAATGCGGTGGGGATAATTTAAATAAGCGGGTTAAACAAATATTACGCGTAAACAGCCTTCATGCGCATAATATCTGTCTTATTTGATCTAAATACAAAGAGGGCTTAACGGAGGGAGCAATATGGCAAATGTATTAGGTAAGAGGAACGCTGGAATACCAATCTTGGCAAGTCTTCTGGCTACCCTGTTTTTGTTCACGGCAATACCTGTGAGTGCCGACATGGCGGCTGCAAAAAAATGGGTTACCGAAGAATTTCAACCATCCACTCTGTCTGTGGAAGAACAGCTCAAAGAGATGGAATGGTTCATAAAAGCGGCTGAGCCCTTTAAGGGCATGAAAATCAGAGTTGTTTCAGAGACAATGACTGTTCATGATTACGAGTCAAAAGTACTGACCAAAGCTTTTAAAGAAATTACCGGGATTGAAGTGGTTCATGATCTGATCCAGGAAGGGGATGTTATTGAGAAACTCCAGGTGCAGCTTCAGTCAGGGAAAAATGTATTTGATGCCTATGTTAATGATTCTGATCTTATCGGAACCCATTCTCGCTCCGGACATGTGGTCAATCTGACCGACTGGATGAACGGTGAGGGTAAAGATGTGACACTTCCGACCCTCGATATAGATGATTTTATAGGGATATCTTTTACAACAGGTCCTGACGGGAAAATTTATCAGCTTCCGGATCAGCAGTTTGCCAACCTTTACTGGTTCCGGTATGACTGGTTTTCTAGAGAAGATTTTAAAAAACAATTTAAAGCGCTTTATGGATATGAATTGGGTGTTCCTGTAAATTGGTCTGCATATGAAGATATTGCCGAATTTTTCACTGAGCATGTTCGGGAGATTGATGGAAAAGCCATTTACGGTCACATGGATTATGGAAAGAAATCACCTGACTTAGGGTGGCGGTTTACCGATGCGTGGCTCTCCATGGCCGGTGCGGGTGACAAGGGTATCCCCAATGGAAAACCGGTTGACGAATGGGGGATTCGTGTGGATGAAAACGACCGGGCTGTCGGCTCTTCGGTTTCCAGGGGAGGGGCTGCCAACGGTCCTGCCGCAAAATATGCATTGAATAAATACATGACCTGGTTGAGAAAGTATGCCCCGCCAGGTTCTCTTGGGATGGATTTTTACCAATCCGGACCCAGCCTGGCCAAGGGAAATGTCGCCCAGCAGATCTTTTGGTATACCGGGTTTACGCCTAGTCTGGTGGAAGAAGGCATTCCCATTGTTAATGCTGATGGAACGCCAAAATGGAGAATGGCACCTTCCCCCCACGGCCCTTACTGGGAAGAAGGCATGAAACTGGGTTACCAGGACTGTGGGTCTTGGACGCTGTTGAAATCTACTCCGGTTGACAGAAGAAAAGCCGCATGGCTGTATGCTCAGTTTTGCGTATCAAAAACAACGTCCTTGAAGAAAACCCATGTTGGTTTGACACCGTTCAGAGATAGTGACCTTAATCACCAATCTTTTACGGACCGTGCTCCTAAACTGGGTGGTTTTGTTGAGTTTTACAGAAGTCCTGCAAGGGTTGCCTGGACGCCTACCGGTACAAATGTTCCGGATTATCCCAAGCTGGCTCAGCTCTGGTGGCAGAATATCGGTGAAGCCGTATCCGGTGAGGTAACCGTTTCCACTGCCATGGACAACCTGGCCAGGGAACAGGATAGAATCCTGATGCGTCTCGAACGCGCGGGTATTCTGGGTGACAAAGGTCCGAAATTGAACCCTGAAAAAGATGAGTCATACTGGCTGAACAAACCGGGTTCTCCAAAGGCAAAACTGGCCAATGAAAAACCCCCGGGTGAAACCGTTGACTATGATAAGCTGATCCAGGCCTGGAAAGAAGGGCGGGTTAAATAATCCTTTTTATTTAAATCAGAAAAATCTGCCGGACAACATGTCCGGCAGATTCGGTTTGCGTTGCAAGAGGGGCAGTGGTTAACAGATCTTTAATTCCACATCATTGTTGCGGATGACATCCAGAAGCGGTTCGGGCGGGGTTTCATCCGTGATAAGGGTATCGATCTCCTTGATATGGCCCAGCTTGACCATAGCGTTTCTGCTGAATTTGGAATGATCGGTCACCAGAAACACCTTTCGCGAATTTTCAATGATGCTTCTGGCCACATAGACCTCCCGGAAGTCAAAATCCAGCAGGGTTCCGTCCAGGTCGATTCCGCTGATCCCGATGATTCCCACATCCACCTTGAACTGCCGGATAAATTTAACGGCTGCCTCTCCGGTAATTCCACCGTCACGGCTTCGGACAATTCCACCGGCAACAATGACTTCAAAGTCATCATTTTTGCTCATAATACCGGCAACGTTGAGATTGTTGGTAATGATCCGCAGTTTTTTACGCAGGTTGACCAGTTCCTCAGCCACGTATTCCGTGGTGGTGCCGATGTTCATAAACAAGGATGTGTTTTCCTGGATCATGGCGGCGGCGGTACGGGCAATGGACTGTTTTTCGTTTAACAATAACTCTTTCCGGTGCCGGTAATCCACGTTTTCAGTGGAGACACCCAGTCCGGCCCCGCCGTGGTATCTGGAGACATAACCGTCTTCATCGAGAAAATTGATATCCCTGCGGATGGTCTGGGGGGTCACGTTGAATTGTTTGGCCATCTCTTCCACGGTTGCAAAGCCGTTGCTCTTTATTAAAGCAATGATCTGCTCATGCCGGTTGCTGATGGTCTTTCGTTTCTTTACCATGGGGCTCTTCTTGCCTGGTCTGCAGGCCGTATGGGGTTATCAAACATCTGTTTTTTATACCAGATATTCGGTTTTATTGCCAGTCAAATGATTTCTCAACGGCCTTTGCCCAGCGTCTGCAAAGGGTCTCTCTCTTTTCCGATTTCATGGACGGCCGCCAGCGTTTATCCTCGGACCAGTTCTTTTTAAGATCCCGCCTGCCGTTCCAGAAGCCGGTGGCAAGGCCGGCGGCATAGGCCGCTCCCAGTGCGGTTGTTTCAATGACGGTGGGGCGGATAATCGGTACATCCAGGATGTCGGATTGGAATTGCATCAACAGTTCATTGAGTACCATGCCGCCATCCACTTTAAGGTGTTTAAGCCTTACATTTGAATCATTGTTCATGGCGGTGATGATATCCCGTGTCTGGTAGGCACATGCTTCCAGTACCGCCCTAGCCATATGGCCTTTGTTGGCAAACCGGGTCAGTCCGGCGATGATTCCCCGGGCATCGGACCGCCAATAGGGGGCAAACAATCCTGAAAATGCCGGCACAAAGTAGACATCCCCGTTGTCTTCAACCGTCCGGGCCAGCTGTTCGATGTCCGGGGCGCTTTTGATAATACCCAGGTTATCCCGCATCCACTGGACAAGGGCCCCGGCCATGGCCACCGACCCTTCCAGGCAGTAGACCGCCTCTTCATTGTTGATTTGATACCCGACAGTGGTTAAAAGACCGTGTTGGGAACGGACAATGGTGCTACCGGTGTTGAGCAGAAGAAAGCACCCTGTGCCGTAGGTGTTCTTTGCCTCGCCTTTGCCGAAGCAGGTCTGGCCGAACAGGGCGGATTGCTGATCCCCCAAGGCGCCGCAGACAGGGATACGGCCCTGGAACGGCCCGTGTTTCCGGGTGGTCCCCCAGGTGTTTGCGTCCACAGACGGTTTGATCTGCGGCAGCATGGATTCGGGAATTTTCATGGCACTCAGCAGCTCGGTATCCCAGTCCAGGGTCTGCAGGTTCAAAAGCATGGTCCGGCTGGCATTGGATACATCGGTAATATGGCTGCCGTTTTTCGGGCCGCCGGTGAGCCACCAGATAATCCAGCTCTCAATGGTTCCGAAAAGAACATCTCCGGTATCAAGATCGCTTTTGGCACGGGAGACGTTTTCGATGATCCATTTGGCCTTGGGGCCGGAAAAATAGGATGCCACGGGCAGTCCCGTCTTTTCCTGGAAAAAGGGTTCTCCATACTCACGGACCAGTTCCTTGCAGATGTCGTCCGTTCGGGTGCACTGCCATACAATCGCATTATAATACGGTTTTCCGGTTTTCCGGTTCCATACCACAGTGGTTTCGCGCTGGTTGGTGATCCCGATGGAATTGATCTCTTTCGCAGTCACACCGGACATGATCATTACGTCCTGGATGACCGAGCAGGTGTTTTTCCATATTTCCATGGGATCATGCTCCACCCAGCCGGGTTTCGGAAAAATCTGCTCATGTTCCTTCTGTGCGGAAGCGAAAATATTCCCTTGCTTGTCAAACAGGATGAATCTGTTGCTGGTCGTTCCCAGGTCGATGGCTCCAACATACTTGTTCATGGCTTAACTCCAGGTAAAAATAGTCTAAGATTTAGGGTGTTGCTTCTGTCTGGCGTGCAGCATAACAGGTAATCCGTGAATTTTAAATATAAAATATTAGAATTGTTCATTTATTTATCTGTTTATAGAGATGGTTGTAAAATGGTGAATGGTTTTCGGTTAGATTTCGGTTAATTTTCATTTTTCATTCGTATTTTTCACTTGCGGGAAATTTTTGAAAATGTTATGTGGTTTTTCGAACACGTTTTTGAAGAAAACGATGATCCTGAATCTTTAAATTTGGTATCTTCCCGATGAAACAGACCATAGAAACCCAAGTCCTCATCATTGGCGGCGGCGTCACCGGAACCGGAATTGCCAGGGACCTCTCCATGCGGGGACTGGATGTCACCCTGATCGAAAAACAGGATTTAAATGCCGGTGCATCCGGCGGCAACCACGGATTGCTTCACTCGGGGGCACGGTATATCTGTTCCGACCCGGAGGCAGCCATAGAGTGCAATGCGGAAATTGATATCATCAAACGAAATGCCGGTCACTGTGTAGAAGAGACCGGCGGTTTTTTTGTGGCGGTCAAAGGAGATGACGAACGCTACATTTCCGATTTTCCCGGCATGTGTGAAAGATCGGGTATTCCTTATACGGCTGTGGATGTCAGGGATGCCCTGGCAATGGAGCCGGTGCTTTCACCTGAAACCATTGCCGTGTACGGTGTGAATGATGCATCCGTCAATCCGTTCAAACTTTCCATTGAAACCATGAAAGATGTGACGGCCAGAGGAGGGAGGTATATAAGTGATTGTATCCTCCAGGGGTTTGAAGTTGAAAACGGGTCGATCACCCTGGCAAACGTCAGGAACTGCGTCACCAACCATACGTTCGGTATCAAAGCGGATATCTTTGTGAACGCGGCCGGGGCTTGGGCCAATCATGTGGCATCCATGGCCGGTATCACCATCCATATGGTTCTTTCCAAGGGAACCCTGCTGGTGACCGGCAAACGGATGACAACCCGGGTGATCAACCGGCTCAGAAAGGCGACAGACGGCGATATACTGGTTCCCGGAGGCGTGGTCTCCATTTTGGGTACCACCTCGGTAAGGGTTGATTCGCCGGATGATATCCACCCGTCGGTTGAGGAGGTGGATCATATCGTCAATGAAGGGGAGCAGATGATTCCCGCGTTAAAAAGCTGCCGGTATGTCCGGGCCTATTGCGGTGTCCGGCCCCTGGTCAGCCCGGGCGGGGATAACGACCGGGATGTTTCCCGCGGCTTTACCCTGTTGGATCACGAACAGGACGGGGTCGGCAATTTTATCACGATTACCGGTGGAAAACTGTCGACCTACCGGCTTATGGCTGAGAAGACATCTGATATGATCTGCAGAAAGCAGGGGGTGGATCAACCTTGCCGGACCCGGGATGTTCCGCTGCCGGCAACCCAAAGCGGAGAGTGGTCGGAACCGGGTGTCTATATCAACGATTTTCGTCCCTCTGCCGGATATGATCCGATTCTGTGTGAGTGTGAGATGGTACCTGCCAGCGCCGTTGATACGATATTGAATGCAATAGAAAAGGATGGAAACCGACCGGATCTCAATGCCTTGGGACTTCGATCCAGGGTCGGCAAAGGGCCGTGTCAGGGCGCATTCTGTTCGGTCCGGGTGTTGGCCCATATGTACAACTCAGACCGGCTGAAACAGGCCCGGGGGCTTGAGGATCTGAAACGGTTTTTAAACGAACGCTGGAAAGGTGAGCAAGCCCTTCTCTGGGGAACTTCGCTTGTCCAGTCATCTGTTAAGGAGATGATCCACTGCGGATTGTTCGGGCTTGAGCTGGAAGCGGATCAGATGCCGGATGGGGCGGCTTTTAACATTAAATAATGAACCCGTTAAATAGAATAAAGTGTGACCTGTTGATCATCGGGCGCGGATTTGCCGGTATGGCCGCCGCGGCCAGGGCATCTGAGCTGGGATTAAAAACCGTACAGGCAGGCAGTTCATCCGGTTTTTTTCTGGCCAGCGGCCTGATCGATCTTTTAGGGGTCTGGCCGGTTGAAAAAAAACAGGTTGTAACGGTTCCGGGTTTGGGGTTGAAACAGCTCGGAACGGATAATCCTAAGCACCCCTATTCGCGAATGCAAGCGGAAACGATCCTGGAAAATCTCTCTTTTATTTCTTCGGTCCTGGCCAAAGCAGGTTTGCCATATACCCATGAGGCAGGCAGGAACCAGGCCGTTTTGACGGCGGCCGGTACGTTTAAGCCCTCCTATATGGTTCCTGAAACCTTTGCCGCCGGCTGCGGGCTTGCCACGGCTCCCAAACGGGTCTTGTTTGTGGACTTTAAAGGATTGAAAGGATATTCCGCCCGGCAGATCGCAGATGTGCTTCACCGGACCTGCCCGGAAGCATCGGCGTTGACCGTTGATCTTCCCGGGAATCCGAACGAGGTCACACCGGTTCAACTGGCCAACCGGTTTGAATCAACGGATTTTCTAGAGGTTCTGTGTGAGGCTGTCCGCCCCCATTGCGGCCCTTTTGATCTGATCGGGTTTCCTGCTGTCTGCGGGATCAACACCAGCCCTGAAATTGTCAGGAACCTTGAAACCCGGCTTGAAAGGCCGTGTTTTGAGATCCCCGGGCTGCCCCCCTCCATCCCCGGGTTACGATTGAAAAACGCATTTGAAAAATGGCTTTCGCAAAAGGATGTCACCCTGCTGAACAACACCGACGTTTCGTTTGACTCATTCCGGAATGATACCTTTTTCATGACGGCCCAATATCAGAATCTGATGACCTCCATTGAGGCCAAAGGCGTCATTCTTTCGACGGGACGGTTCCAGGGCCGAGGTCTCCATGCCTCACGGCAGGGGATAACCGAACCGGTGTTTCAACTGCCGGTGACCCAGCCCGGGACAAGAAGCCAATGGCATGCCATCGATTTTTTCAGCCCCAGCGGGCATGCCGTTAACCGGGCCGGGATTGAAATAAACAGTGAATTTCAAGCGGTTAATTCGACCGGTCAGCCTGCTTTTGAGCATCTGTATGCGGCCGGAGGCATATTGGCCCACAACGACTGGATTCGTCTTAAATCAGGGGCCGGTGTCTGCTTTGCCACGGCAGTGGGAAGTGTGGACCGGTTTTACGCCTCACAAAAGGGGGATCAATGACAGTGGTCGATCTCACACTTTACGGCGCCGTTATAGGGGCGGTTTTAGGCCTGGGAATTCAGTCCGTTCGATTTATAAAACAGAACAAATCGCTGAATCCGTCCCGCGGGAAGGGGGCGTCATTTAATATTACCGAATTTATTTTGAATACCTTGTTCCAGATCCGGCTGTTTAAAGCGGGAAAGATCCGGTGGCTCATCCATTTTCTGCTGCTAGTCGGGTTTTTATACCTGTTGGTTGTCCACGGCCTGCATGCGGTGACAGCCCCCCTTTTTTTCGACGATTACCAACCCACGCTGGACCCGTTTCAATTTTTAAGAAATCTTGCCGGTCTTTTTGTTATGATCGGATGCCTGGCCTTCCTGGTCAGACGGGGAATGGATCTGAGGATCAACAAATACGGGCCGGCGAAAGCCAAAGGGCTTGTTTCGGTAATCCTTATTCTGCTCCTGATCGGTTCCGGTTTCTTGCTGGAAGCCACCAAGATCGTTTCCGAACCCATCTTCATGGAAATGGTGGAAGAATTTTCAGACATTGATGATGAAGACGATCTGGCGGATCTGAAATTATACTGGAAAGAAAATTATACCGTCCATTTTCAAGAAGCGCTTGAGAGCAGTGCGGAGCGGATGGAAAACGGCCGATTTTTAAATGAAGATTATTGTCTGTACTGCCACTCCTACATAAAATCCGCCGTTGTTTCCAACCCAATGGCTAAAACCATCTATTCGGCCGGCGGCTGGCTGAACGAGAACCGGGTCGACCGTGTATTCTACTGGATTCATTACGGCTTATGTCTGGTTTTGTTGATTTGCCTGCCCTTTTCCCGGATGTTCCATATCCTGATGATCCCCTTTGCATCGGCGCGAAAAAAACTCGATGCGCAGGACCTTCAGCCGGGAAAGGCGGTGATTGGCAGGACCACACTTCAGGCCTGCACCAATTGCGGGTTTTGTTCCGAAGTCTGCAGTGTATACCCCAATTATCAGATTCTTGAAAATCCGGATATTTTACCCCATTCCAAGATTGAGTCGGTAAAAGCCGTTTTAAATAACCCGGATGCCGTCGACATCCAACGGTTGAATGCCGGAAATGAGGCCTGCACCCTGTGCCGTAAATGCACCGATATCTGCCCGTCCGGCATCGACCTGCAGGGATTGTGGGCGGCGCTGGACAACACATTGATCCAAAGGGGACAGTTCGGAAAAGCCGCAAGGATCGGCCAAATCCCCTTGAATGAATGGGATCGCAAGCCGATATCTCCGGGTTTGACCGGCATTGCCGGCAGGCCGCCGTTCCAGGGGATTACCACCAACCTGTCCGACCATACAGAGGCGTTTGAAGGTTGCATTCAATGCACGATCTGCACCAATGTCTGCCCGGTTGTTGACTATGATGCCGATTCCAATGATTTGACACCGCACCAGATCATGAACCTCTTGCGGCTGGATAAAAAACATCTGGCCACCGGTACCCGGATGGTCTGGACCTGCCTGACCTGTTATGCATGTCAGGAGAATTGTCCCCAGCAGATTCTGGTGACGGACATTCTTCTGGAACTGAGAAATGCCGGGGGACGCACGGCAGATACGATTCAAAATGAGAAAATCGATGAGGCAGGCGAATAAATGAAACTGGCATATTTTTCAGGATGCAAAATACCGTTTTACATGAAGGACTACGATCTTTCCTTTCGGGCGGTGATGCAGCACCTTGATGTGGCATTGGTTGAGCCGGCATTCAATTGCTGCGGAAACCCGGCAAGAAATGATAATTTTGAAGTTTCTGTCCTGTCTGCCGTTAAAAATATGGCCCTGGCCCAGACCCGCGGCCTGGACATCATTACCCCGTGCAAATGCTGCTTTGGCCAGTTTAAACACGTGGATTACTGGTATCGGACAAATCCGCCGCTTAAAGAGAGGATCGACGGGCTGCTGGCCCGGGAAAACCTGACCTGGAACGGAGAGACCCGGGTCAAGCACCTGCTCTCGTTTTTAAAAGAGGATGTGGGGCTGGATCGGTTAAAAGAGCGGATGGTAAAAAAACTGGCGCCTAAAAAGATTGCGGTTCAGTACGGCTGCCATGCATTACGGCCGTTTTCCGTTACCGGTTTTGACAATCCGTTTGCCCCCCGGATATTTGAGCAGGTGCTGGCTCTGACCGGTGTCAGACCCGTCCAATGGTCAAAGCGCACGGAATGCTGCGGAAATCCGATACTGGATATTCAAAAGGAATTGTCGCTGAAGATCGTAAAAAACAAATTCGATACGGCGAAACAGGCCGGGGCGGATTATATCTGTACGGCCTGCACCCATTGCCAGATGCAGTATGAAACCGCAAGGTCTGAGATGAGAATCACTGGAAAAGCTCTGAAGACCCTTTTATTTACACAGATTATAGGCGCGGCTCTCGGTGTTGAGGAACAGGCCCTGTCGGAAACCGGCCGGCTGCCAAACGATTTGTTTCACGGGTAACGGATTTCAGGAAAAGGATCAATTATTTTTTTAAAGGAGAATTTTATGAGTGTTAAAATAGGAATTAACGGGTTCGGCAGGATTGGAAGAGTGGTGTTCCGGGCGGCAATGGATCATCCCGGGGTTGATGTTGTGGCCGTCAACGATCTGATGGATACGAAAACCCTGGCCCATTTATTAAAGTATGATTCGGTTCACGGCAACCTTGAAAATGATATCTTTGCCGCTGAAAATGCCATCGTTGTGGACGGCAAAGAAATTTTCGTCTCTTCGGTTAAAGACCCGTCTCAGCTTCCCTGGTCTGAACACGGGGTGGAAATTGCCGCCGAATGCACCGGCATTTTCCGGGACCGGGACGGGGCCGGCAAACACCTGGATGCAGGCGCCAAAAAAGTGATTATCTCTGCCCCGGCTTCCGATCCGGACATCACCATTGTCTGCGGTGTCAATGATATGGATTACGATCCTGCCAACCATCACATCATATCCAATGCATCCTGCACCACCAATTGCCAGGCAGCCAGAAGTGCTTTTCTTCCCTGAGAATGAGCCGAAATACGTGAATGTTTTTGTGGAATTTCCGGTAGGTACCGACATAGAAACTA
>JANQML010000069.1 GCA_028280105.1 Desulfobacula sp.
ATAAAAAAATACTTTTCATCCATTGCCCTTGAGATGTTTCCCATGGACGTGCCGGATTACCGGCAATTGAATAAAGCCGGTGCCGACTCCCTGACCGTCTACCAGGAGACCTATGACCGGAAAATATATAAAGAGGTTCATCCAAGGGGCAGAAAATCAGATTACGCATACCGCCTGATGACCCCTGACCGGGGGGCTGAGGCCGGTTTCCGGGCGGTTAATATCGGTGCCCTGTTCGGATTGGGAAATCCGGTCGTTGAAGCGTTTACAGCCGGGTGCCATGCCCGGTATCTTGAAAGGAAATTTCCCCATGTGGAAATCTCTTTATCGCTTCCCCGGATGACAAAGGCCAACGGCGGAATTGAGCCGAAAAACGGACTGTCGGACAGGGGGTTTGTCCAGACCATGCTGGCCTGGCGGTTGTTTATGCCGAGGCTGGGTATTACGGTTTCCACACGGGAATCCGCTGAGTTCAGGGACAACTTGATCCATCTGGGGGCCACCCGTTTTTCCGCCGGATCAAAAACCGATGTGGGCGGATATGCATTAAACGCGGAAAACGGCATTGTGCAGTTTGAGATTACAGACACCCGGAGTGTGGCACAGATTACTGCCATGATTAAAGAAAACGGGTTTCAACCCGTTTTTAAAGATTGGGGGTACCTCTAATAATCAGGTATTAGAGGTGGCCTTGGGAGATATTTTAATGAAAATCGGAATTGCAGGTATCGGGGGAATCGGTTCCAATGTGGCCCGGATTCTGGCCCAGGCCGGGGTAAACCGGATAAAACTGGTTGATTTTGACCGGGTTGAATCCGTTAATCTCGACCGACAGTTTTATACCCAAAACCAGGTAGGAGAAAAGAAGACCGGAGCACTTAAGGAAAACCTGCTCCAGATCCATCCGGGTATGACAATAGAGACGGTTGAAAAGAGAATCCGGCCGGGAGATTCTTCCCTGCTGTTTAATGATTGCGGTATTGTCGTGGAGGGGTTTGATAATAAAGAGTTGAAAAAGATGATTGTCGAAGAACTCTCCTCTCAAAAAACCGCACTGGTCTCTGCTTCGGGAATTGCCGGTAAAGATCTGACATCCGTTAAAACCAAAAAAATGGGCACCTGCCATATTGTGGGTGATTTTTCATCCGATCAGGAAGCGTATGCCCTTTTCCCACCCAAGATCGCAATGATCGCGGCCATGATGTCGAAAATCGTACTGGACCGGGGATCTGACGGTGCCGGGGTTACAAGGGTTTTACCCAAAGGAATATACGGTATATTGGGGGAAAAATTCAGCAACGGCCAAACCAATGTACAGGTGGCAAGGCAGATGGTGGATGCCGGGGTGGCCATCCTCCAGTACCGGGAAAAACTGACCCGTAAAAGCCGCAGGCAGATCTATGAAGAATGCCTTGAAATCCGAAAGATAACGGCGGATGCAGGTGTCTTGTTTATTGTAAATGATTTTCTAGATGTCGCCGTCATGGTCAATGCGGACGGGGTTCACCAGGGACAGGGTGACTTACCTGTTAAAGCGGTTCGAAAGATGGCGCCGGACCTGATGATCGGATGCTCCACCCACTCTCCGGACCAGGCAAGATCGGCTGTTGAAGACGGGGCGGATTATATCGGTGCGGGCCCGATATTTACCACACAGACAAAAGAAGATGTCTGCGATGCCGTGGGGCTTGAATACCTGGATCATGTGGTGAGCACTCACAATATCCCGTTTGTGGCCATTGGCGGGATAAAACGCCACAATTTGAAAACCGTTTTATCCCGGGGCGCACAAACCGTTTGCCTGGTCACGGAGATCATCGGTGCGCCGGATATTAAAAAAAGAATTCAAGAAATTAAACAGATATTAGGAGAACCAATATGAAAGAGATGTACACCACCCAGATGGATGCGGCCAGAAAAGGGATATTGACGCTTCAGATGGAGCAGGTGCTGGCAAAAGAATCCATATCAAAACTCGATCTTATGGAACGTTTGGCACTGGGACAGATTGCCGTTCCGGCCAACAAGAATCACCATTGTCTCAGGGCGGCCGGGGTGGGCCGGGGGCTTTCGACAAAAATCAACGTCAATTTGGGTGTATCCAAAGATGTCTGCTCTTTTGATGCGGAAATGAACAAGGCGAAACTGGCCCTGGAGTATAAGGCAGATGCGGTGATGGATTTAAGTGTATCCGGAGACACCCGGGGATTCAGAAAACGACTGGTCCGGGAGATGCCGGTGATGATCGGCACCGTACCCATTTACGATACCCTGACCCGCACGGGAAAACCCACTGAAGCGATCACCCTTGACGACTGGTTTGAAACCGTCAGGATTCACGCTGAGGACGGTATTGATTTTATTACCATCCATGCCGGGCTGACCCGGAAATGTGTGACAAGCCTGAGAACCAATCCGAGATTGTGCGGGATCGTGAGCCGGGGGGGAGCCATTTTATTTGAATGGATGGAAAAAACCGGTAATGAGAATCCGTTCTATGCCCACTTTGACCGGCTGCTGGAGATCTGTGAAGCCAATGATGTCTGCATCAGCCTGGGTGACGGGCTTCGACCCGGGGCCATAAAAGATTCAACCGATGCCCCCCAGATCGAGGAGTTGATTACCCTGGGAGAATTGACCAGACTGGCATGGGAGAGCAATGTCCAGGTCATGATTGAAGGGCCGGGACATGTCCCGCTGCATGAGGTTGAGATGAACATGAAGCTGCAGAAAAAACTCTGCCACAATGCCCCCTTTTATGTGCTGGGGCCGCTGGTCACCGATATTACCCCCGGTTACGATCATATCACGTCTGCCATCGGGGGTGCCGTGGCCGCCATGCACGGTGCGGATTTCCTGTGTTATGTCACACCTGCCGAACACCTCCGCCTGCCGTCTGCCGAAGATGTCAAAGAGGGGATCATGGCGTCTAAAATCGCCGCCCATGCCGGAGACCTGGCCAAGGGGCTGAAAGGGGCGGATGAGGTTGATCATAAAATGAGTCAGGCAAGAGGCGCTCTGGACTGGGACGGACAGTTTGAATCCGCCATTGACCCTGAAAAGGCCAGGGCTTACCGGGAGTCATCCCAACCCTCCAAATCGGATGTCTGTACCATGTGCGGTGATTTTTGTGCTGTTAAACGGGTGGGGGCATTGCTTTAATTAATATCAATTTCCGTCAAGCACCTCAAACCGGATGGTATCTGTGTTGCCGTATTCATCGGCCACGGCAAGCTGATGGACACCGGGTGGCGGCAGGGTGATATATGCGATGTTGCCGGTTGTTCCCTTTGTTACGGGGCGTCCGTTTAAAAACCAGTGGAAGTTGCCCTGGCCGCCCTGTGCCGCCAGTTTGACAGCGGGCATCGAATCCTGGCCCGGGGATCGGGTTAAGACGCTGTTATGGGATATGGAGATAATCTGGAGAGAATTGCCCGGAAAGGCGGCCATGCCCGGGCAGGATGGGGACGGTGGCGGAATCTGCCGTTCCCTGCGCCAGGATGTCGGCAGCCAGGGTTCGGCACTGACGGGCCAGACCGGTATGGAGATTTTTTCTATCCCTCCGCAGGCCGGCCGGGCCCGCTGCCCCACGGTATCGATCCAGACGGTTTTTAACAAGGAATTGAACGGGTCTTCACCGGGTACCAGGGTCCGGGGCACGGCATTGTTTAAAATAAAGGCATCCTGCTCCACATGGCAATACCCCGGATTACCGGTCTTTTGTGTTCCCAGAGGCCAGCATATCCGTGCGGTTTGGATAGACGGTGGTGGCGGCGTGGTAAAACCGGATAACGGAAGGCTTTCAAAGACCCGGTGGAGCAGCGGCAGGGCCGTGACGGCACCGTACTGACCGGGAGACGGACTGCCGTCAGGCCTGCCCACCCATACGCCTGCAACATAATCTCCCATCATGCCCAATGCCCATGCATCTCTGAATCCATAGCTGGTTCCGGTTTTCCAGGCCATGGGAACCGATCCTACAAGACGGTTGATCCCCTCAAACCCGGGCATGGGCTGCAATAAAATTTGACGGATAATCCAGGCCGCTCCCGCTGACATGAGATATCTCTCCGCCTTGGGCGCATCCTGTAAAAGGGTTGGATTTCCGGTAATTCCGTTTCTTGTCAGTGCCGTATAGAGCCGGACCAGGGACTCAAGATCGGTGCCCAGACCGCCCAGGACCATACTTAGATTGGGCGAACCGGACAGTTTCAGCCGGGCGCCCGCATGAACCAGCCGGTCGTGAAATTTTTGGGGGCCATAGGCTTCAAGCAACTGAACCGCCGGTACATTCAAAGAGAGCCGCAATGCCTTTGTGACACTCACCGGTCCGCTAAACCCTGATGAGAAATTGCCCGGGTCATAGTCCTGTTGGTACCGGGGGGTATCTAAAAGCAGAGACTGGGAATGGATCAGACCTTCATCCAGGGCCAGACCGTATAAAAACGGCTTGAGTGCAGAGCCCGGGGAACGGAGCGCCCGGACCATATCCACATGGCCTTTGCGCCGGGCACTGCTGAAATCGGCTGACCCGATATAGGCGAGGATGTCAAGGGTTTTGTAGTTTACCACCAGAACGGCTCCGGACTGGTCATCCGACAGTCCGGCAACATAATCCTCTACGATCTGTTCCAGGTGGATCTGCAGATCCGGATCCAGGCTGGAGACTATTTTTGTTTGATCCTGTTGATTCCGGGCCAGCCGTCTTGCGGCAAGGGGAGCGATCATTGGTGCGGCATACCGCAGGGCGATCACCGGTTCCTGTCTGGCGGCAGTGATCGCCTCTTTTTCCCAGGCACGGAACCGGTCCATCCGGTCCAGTACCTTATCCCGGGCCTTTCTTGCCCGCTCCGGGTGCCGGTCCGGCCGGTAAAAACTCGGGGCCTGGGGAAGCACTGCCAGAAGGGCGGCTTCTGCGTGGGACAGCTCTGTGGCCGGTTTACCCAGATAGGTAAAACTGGCTGTCCGGACCCCCTCTATATTGGAGCCGAAAGGGGCCAGGTTGATATACAACGACAGGATCTGGTCCTTGGTCAGATGATACTCCAGCTGCAGGGCCCGCAGTATCTGATACCCTTTGCCTAAAAGGGTTCTTGGACCGGGGTGAAGCAGTCTTGCCACCTGCATGGTCAGGGTTGAACCGCCGGAGATGATCCGGCCTGAAATCAGATTCTGACCGGCTGCCCGGATGAATGAAACAAGGTTCACGCCGGGATGGAAATAGAACCAGCGGTCCTCGTAGGTTATCAATGCCTTAAGGTATAGGGGAGAGATGTCACTTAACCGCGCCGGATACCGCCAGACACCGGTGGCGTCGGCAAATGCCCGTAACGGGGTTCCATCCCGGGCCGTGACAAGGGTGGACCAGGCTTTTCCGTTCAGATTCAGGGGGTATTTTTTATCCAGACCGACGATGGATACCGTTAATATCAGAACCGTCAGTCCGGCGACCCCCCATTTTTTATATGCCCCTGCCGCCAAAGACTTTTACCTCTATCCCATCAGGGACGGGTGATGATGATCAGGCCCGGTGAATCCCCGATAGCCCGGATATAGGGCCGGTACATATCCTCCGCCAGGGGCGGGGGGACCTGAAACGTGCCCGGGCTGACCAGGCGCACGGGATAAAATATCCGCAGGTTCTGTTTTGCAGGAATATCCAATGCCGCGGCAAACCGATCGTCCCTGTATTCGGTATGACGGATCTTATATTGGCCGTGCCATTGGCTGACCCTTTTTTCATCGATTTTAATCTCATCGATAAGGGTGCTGCCCGAGAGGTTTGGATCTTCAAGTTCGAAACCGGCCGGCAGAAGATCTGCAATCAGACAGTTGGGCATTCTCTGGTCCGCAATAAACGATAATTCCACGATCATGCGGTCCCCGGATTTGAGTGCCGGCCGGTTTTCCGGTAAAATCTCCTTTCCGGAAAGGGTGAGGTACCGCCGGTTGATTTGAATCCGGTCGGAAACAGGTTCCGGTTTCTGGTCCGGGAATCCTGAGAGCATCGCAGAGATATAGATATCGTTTTGCCCCGTGTTTTTAATTTCAAACCCATTGGCGGATTCGCCGTTAAAACTTGAAATTTGCTGTAACCCCGAGTGCGTGACCCGGGTGATCCGGTTTCCCTTTTTAACCTCGGCCTGCCAGGGATCGGCGGTCTTTTTCAGACTGATACTCCCGGCCAAAACCAGGGCATTTCGCTCCTGGGTGCTGAGCCACTCGCGTTTTTCCAGCTCGGCCTGAAGATCAACCAGGAGCTGGGCGCGCTGTTTTAATCGGGGATAAAACGATGACAAAAGATAGTAAGAAACCGCCAGATCTCTTAAGTTGCTGCCGTAATCCCCGTAATATCCGGTCTCGTCACGGGACCGGCTTAATGCCTGTTGTAAGACCTGTGGGCCCGTATGCTGATCCCCGGCCAGGGTCAGGGCCAGTCCGGCATGGGTATGCCCCAGAGGCCCGGTCAGCTCGTTTTTTACGGACGCGTACAATGCCCTTGCATCCCCCAGGGTGACAGCGTGAGCACGGGCCAGGACAAAGGCGGCATAGGCCCGCATGGCAGCCGTGTACTCTTTTGTCCGGACATAGGGTGCCGGCCGGATGCTGCGCGGCCGTCTGACATAGGTTTTCAGCCGGTCAATGGCCTTTGATAAAAAGGCGGACGGCACGTCATAACCGGCCTGTTGCGCGTGGAGCAGAAAATCAGTGACATAGCAGGTCAGCCAATGGCTTTCCATTCCATTGGCCGACCACAGCCCGAATCCGCCGCTTGATTTCTGTTTTTCCATTAACCGCTGTATGCCCAGCCTGATTTTTTTATCCGTACTCTCTGCATCTTCACCGGATACGCCCAAGGCCTTGAAATCATTCCGGCTCAGGATGACATGGGGAAAGATGCCGCTGGTGATCTGTTCCAGGCAACCGTAAGGATAGGCCGTGAGTTGGCGGATATGTTCGGTGATATGAATGGGCGGAGAGGTGTGGGCCATGACCGCAATATCGATTGTTTCAGGGATCATGTTGCCGGTCTCTTTTTCATCTATGATAAAGGAGTCAGACGGTTTCAGCCTTTGTTTAAACGCCTTTGCCAGTGCCGGGTAGGCGGGCCGGATGCCGAGGGTCCAGGTTCGGTTGACCTCTTTTTGCCGGTTATCAACCACAAGTCCTGTTACATTCAGCCGGATACGGGTCTGTTCAAGCCGGTTTTGGGCAAAGACCGGAAAGATAAAGGATGTTTTTTTACCGCCGGCCAGTTCGGCCTGTCTGGACCCGGTTCCGGTTAGTTTGACCGGGCCCGCGGTATCAAGGTTCAGAGCAAGGGTCTGGCCGGTGTCGGTCATGTTGTGGAGATCGATGACGAGATTGGCCTGATCCCCGAAAGACAAAAACCGCGGCATGGTGATCTGGGCAACCAGGGGCGCGGCAATGGTCATCTCCTGCTCTGAAGAACCGAATTCCCGTGCGGTGTGGCCAATGGCCATCAACCGGACCTTGCCGTTGAAATCCGGAATATCCAGGTTGAATCGGGCCCTTCCGGATTCGTCTGTTTTAACGGCCTGTTTTGAAATCGCCAGAATCTGCACCTCTGTGGACGGACGGTCACCGCCCCGTGACAGGGTCGGTGCGTCTCCGCCGAACCGGAGCGTTCCCCATGACCCTTTATTGGCCGATATGAGGCGTTGATAGACATCGTGGAGTTGTGTACGATAAGCACGGTTTTGAAAAAAGTAATCATGGGGAGAGGGGGTGTTGAATCCGCTCAAATTTAAAATTCCCACATCCACCGCTGCCAGGGTGACCCATGCGTCTTTTGGTATGCCGGCATCGGCATTTTTTACGGTTACACCCACATCAATGGTCTGGTTGGGCTCGATTTTCAAAGGCGCTTCAATGCGTATTGCCAGTTCCCGATCGGTCCGGTCCAGCGGCAGGTGAATCAGGCCAACGGCCCGTTTTGGAAGCCGGTCTGCCACGCCTTGTGCCGGGTTTGCCTTGTTTCGGATAATCAGTGCGGACAGGTATAGATCATGGCGGTTCCAGGCCGGATCCATATCAAATCGAACGGTTTTTCCCTGCACCGGAATATCCACGGGCAGGGTTAACAGATTGGTGTCAGATTCAACAAAGAGATATCCGGTGCCGCCGTTCGGTGCGTTGACGGTGACCGAAACCGTCTCTCCCGGTCTGTAAGCGGGTTTGTCAAGAACCAGTTCCACCCGGTCCGGCCGGTTGATTCCGCTTTGGGCAGCATTTGAATCCGGGTGCCATCCAGCCCAGAACCTGCGGCTGGAAACAAGGCCGGTATCCGGGTGGGTGATCTCCAAACGGTAGCCGCCCCATTCTACGGGGATATTTATCCGGGCGGAACCCTCTGCCGGAATATCCACCACAAACCGGTCAACCGGATAAGACTGGCTGGTAAACTGCCATTGCCATTGTCCGTGGCGGTATTCCCAAAAGTATTCCCGGTGCTCCTTAATCACAACGGCCTTTAAATGATCGGCTTTCATTTTACGGCCTGTCGGATCCGTCACGATGATTTCAAATTGGGCATTGGTATCCCCATCCACCCTGTCGTTTTCAGCCAAAAGGCGGATTCCCACAAGGGACCGGGCCGGCCAGATCTGCCAGGACCGGCTCCTGACCACAGGCCGTCCCCCGGAATCGTAAAGACTGGCATTGGCGGTCAGCCAAAGGGGAGATGCGGCATCTTTCCATTCATTTTTTAATGTCAGCCGGCCTTTGCCCGCTTCATCCAGTACAATCCGGTCCGTCTTGAACGACAGGTTTCGGGTATCCGTGATATCTCCGAATTCATATCCGGGCCAGATCTCTTTAAACAACTCCCTGGCCGGTCTCACACGGATATCGGCATCTGCCTTGCTGCCGGCTGCCGGGGCACCGTACAAAAAGTCACCTTTGAGAAACAATTGGGGGGTGTCCGATGTCCGGATCGTCTTTGGATCGGGGCTTTCCAATGCCAGCTTCATGCGTTCGGGTAAAAATTCCGCCACCACAAAGGCATACTCTTTGAGCGTTGATGCGGGATGTTTGAATCGAACCCGCCATTTACCGGTAAGGGCATCCGCTGGCAGGGCGTACTCATAATGGTAATGGTTGAAATGGCGGCTCCGCCATTTGAATTCATGAATGGTGCGTCCGTCCGGCCTGATGATTTCAGCCGTTATCGGCACCCCTGCCGTCATTTCTCCATCCCGGTCTCTCAACAGGCCGTCAAAAACAACGGTTTCTCCGGGCCGGTACAGGTCCCGTGGGCCGTAAACAAAGAGGTCCACCGGCCGGAACGGTTCCGTGGCTGTTCTGAATTCCGACAGATCAACGGCCGGTATATCCATGGGAACAAAGGTGATATTGGATTCGGATCTGGCCACAATAAATTTGAGTCGGTCCACATTGCCGTTAAAACGGGCGGTTCCGTTTTCATCACTCTCCAGATGAATCAGCTGCCTTCCGTTTTTATCGAACCCGTCGATTATGGCCCCCTTGACCGGTTCGGCGGTTTCCAGGCTCTGGACATGGACCTGCAGGGCATTGGCATAGGTCCGGATGTGGAGCCCCAGATCACTGATGGTAAACCAGGTGCTGGAGTAGGCGTAGTCATAATGGCCTGCGCCCCTTAATACGGCAAAATAGATTCCCGGCCGGGAGATTTCCCTGATATGGGTGATGGGGATGTTGACGGGGGTCCGGAGACCTTTATTGATTTCAAGATCCCACCGGCCCGAATAGACCAGTTCTGAAAAGTTTCTCAGGTCTTTGCTCCGGTAATAGCTCATCCGGCCGGATCGGCTGAATAGTTCCGTAAAACCGGCGTAACTATCCGGATTCACTTTAAAGAAATCAATGTCTGCCCGGTCAATATTCAATGTGTTGACCGGCAGGCCGCGGCTCAGTTTTGATGCCAGAATAAAACCATTGCCGTCAAAGCTGATCATCGGTTGAACCGGACGGGTTTTCACCCGGAATTCGCGGGGTGTTTCAAGGGTTCTGCCGGTGGCGGATTTCAAACCTTTATGGATGTTAATGACATAGGATGTATCTGATATGATATTTGAAAAAAAAATTATCCGGGGATCTTCGGATAAAACCCATGCCCCGTCCACGGCGTGATCCGTGTCCGTAAAAATGGAAAGATATGCGTCCAGGTTCTGTTTCGGATCCAGCGCCTCAGAGAATGTAACCGCAATTGTATTGATCCCGCCGATTGTCTGCTGTCCGGCAAAGCGGGCATTGAAAGTGTCGTCGGCATTTGCGGTGAATGAGATGAAAAAAGAGACCAGGCAGATTGTCGCAAGTTTTAATATGTTCATGTGCCACCTGACATGTTTTGTTGGTTAAACAGGATGAGAGATTCCGGGCATTCTTTGGATCGCCCCCCGCCAGCTGATACGCCGATAAAAAGAAGAATATCATGAATGACCGGTCCGGCCCCATCTCGATAAATTAAAAACCGATGATACCGATTCGTCCATTTGCATAACAGGTTTTTAAAAGGTCGGACGGATTGAATTCAGGACGGATTGGAACTCTGGTTGTCGGCAGCCGGATCGCATGATTCGTCTTTTGAGAACACGGGTTTCATTTCTTTTTTACAAAACGGGCAAAACGTGGCGGCAATATTGTTGCTGTCAATAATGGTTTCCGCTTTAAACGTCATCTCGAACCGGGTACTGCCCGGATAATTACACGCTTTGTTTGTGCAACAATACTTGAGAGTCATGTTTTTCTCCTTGTTTCGTTGAAATGGTACACATTATCTCCTGACTCCGTTAACCGTGAATTAGGGCTCAATTAGAAGCATGCGATATAACCATGGTTAACCTCAATCCATTAGCCCAGCAAGTTGTTACCCTAAAGCGGCTGAAAATGTGCGCCTTCCAACCGATTCGTGTAAATGGGATGGTTATATTTTTTGCTCAACCCTCTCAAAACAGGGCATACAAAGCTGCTGACCGTCGAAAAGCCGAATGCGTGATTCCATGGTCATTTCGTTGCACTGGCTGCACGGAATACTTTTCAGGATTTTTGCCGGCCGAACCGGAGGGGTTTCTATCTCTTCCACGGTGAACAGATCGGTTAATTCGGTTTCAAGAAGCTGCTTTATCCGTGCTTCCCGGTCCGCGTTTTCTGTCATGCCGTCATTGAAAAGGGCCCGAAATCCTTTTTGGGCGGTCCGGTCAAAAAAAGTGAACGCGGATTTGCCGAAATCTTTATGAATCAAATTACCTTTTCCATACGAACAGCCGGTGAGAAACTGAATCGCATCCACACCGCACATATCGGTTTCCGTTACGCAGACCCAGTCTGCCCTGTTTCCGGCATTCAGGCGCTTCAACGCCAGTTCTGCCGCACGGATTCCAATGGTCAGACCGGGGCAGTTGTGGCCGTGAAATTCAATCGTTTTTTTTATCTGTTTCTCGTCTATGGTGCAGGTCATGATCACACAGTCCTTAATTATTTTATAAATGTGGTAAGGGTTATTTTTTTAAGCCTGTTCAGGATATATCTGTTTATTTAACTATGTCAATGTTGAAAACCGCAATCAAAATAAGGGGTATCATGTTTTTGTTGCCAATGCTTAAAACAATCTTATTCTTTATGATAACACGAAATTTTGATTAACAAAATTATGTGGGAGAATAAAATGAAGAAAAAAAGAACAGCTTATCGACTAATTCTGATCGCCATTTCCGGTATCTTTCTGCTCTCAGGTTGTGTTTCCGGTTCCGGTAACTACGGCAGACTGAATTGGAACGATGACGTAAAATATGCATTTGAAGCTTTTGAAGTCGATCCGTCCTATAATTATTACTATTTTGGGCCCACCAACTTTCCAAAGGCGTTTATTGGTATAGATAAAGATCTGACACATGTGACCGAGCTGTGGCGCCCGGTTGATCTGACACCTGAAATTCTTCAACGCTGGATATGGATGCATGCCCATAGAAAACCATGGAACATCAATCGTTACGGGTCGGATATTCTGGATAAATCAGGAGAGAGAATAGGGGTTTATTATTCACTTGGAAGCTGGCGCCAATGGACAACCGTGATGGTTTTGAGTGATAATGAGGTTTCCATAGGCAGTCCCAATGACGGTACCGGTAACGGAACACAAAGGCTATCAGACAGGTTTCAGACAGATACCTAATGAAAAATTTGATTAACAAAATTATGTGGGAGAATAAAATGAAGAAAAAAAGAACAGCTCATCGCCTGCTTATGCTCGTCATTTCCGGTATCTTTCTGCTCTCAGGGTGTGTTGCCGGTTCCGGCAACTACGGCAGACTGGAGTCGGATGATAATGTTAAATATACGTTTGAGGCCTTTGAAGTCGATCCCGCTTATAATTATTACTATTTTGGGTCCAAAACTTTTCCAAGAGCGGTTGTCGGGATTCAAAAGGACCTGACACATGTCTCTGATTTGTGGCGTCCGATTGATCTGACACCTGAAATCCTTAACGACTGGATATGGCTGCATGCCCATAGAAGAGCCTGGAACATACAGCGTTACGGGTCAAATATCCTGGGTAAATCAGGGGAAAAAATAGGGGTTTATTATTCACTTGAAAGCTGGCGTCAGTGGGCAACCGTGACAGTTCTGAGTGAGAATGAGGTTTCCATAGGCAGCCCCAATGGCGGGAGAAATGACGGAAAACGAAGGCGGCTCGGCGGGTTCCATGAACGTAACTGAAACCGGCGCGTCCCCTTTATATGCGGAGCAAAAGCCATGAGGATGTCAGAATAAGGATATCAGGGTTTTAGATTAAAAATGGTTTTCAATTCCCTGACTTTTTTTCTCTTTTTTGCCATTGTATTGGGAATCCACAACACCCGGTTGTCATGGACCGTTAAAAAGGTCAACCTGATTGTTGCCAGCTATATTTTCTACGCCGCGTGGAATCCGGCCTTTGTGATACTTTTATGGGTTTCAACCCTGGTTGACTGGATTGCTGCCGGACAGATGGCAAAGCATGACAACCGGTGGGTGAAACGGTTTTTTCTCATCGTCAGCCTGTTTGTCAATTTAGGGTTGTTGGGGTTTTTTAAATACGGAAACTTTCTGCTGGATAATATTGTCTCCGTCCTTTTGATATTTGATATCACCTTTCAACCCATGCGTCCGGATATTGTCCTTCCCGTGGGGATTTCCTTTTATACGTTTCAGTCCATGTCATATACCATTGATGTCTACCGGGGGCGGATGAAGCCCTGGAATTCGGCACTCGATTTTTCGTTGTATGTGACGTTTTTCCCCCAGTTGGTGGCAGGACCCATTGTCCGGGCAACCGCCTTTTTACCCCAGTGTATTGACGCCCGGAAAGCATCTGCCGAACAGATGAGCTACGGGCTCTTTCTTCTCCTGCTCGGATTGTTTCAAAAGGTGGTGCTGGCCGACACCCTGCTGGCACCGATTGCTGATACGGTTTTTTCCAACACCGGTAGGATAGGAACCCCGGATGCCTGGGCTGGTGCGCTTGCCTTTACAAACCAGATCTTTTTCGATTTTGCCGGATATTCCACATGTGCCATTGGTGTTGCCATGTGTCTGGGGTTTACACTTCCCCAAAATTTTAAGTTTCCCTATGGGGCGGTGGGGTTTTCCGATTACTGGCAGCGATGGCACATTTCCCTGTCATCCTGGCTGCGGGATTATCTCTACATCCCTTTGGGCGGTAATCGAAAGGGTAAAGTAAGGACACAGGCCAATCTGATGCTGACCATGCTCATCGGCGGCTTGTGGCACGGGGCATCCTGGCAGTTTGTCGCCTGGGGAGGGCTGCACGGGTTTTACCTGGTTCTTGAAAGAGGCCTTAAAAGCGGGCTGGGCCATCTTCGGATTCACCGAACATGGATCGGTTTGCTGATCCTTTCCGCACTGACCCATCTGTGTGTGGTCCTGACCTATGTTTTTTTCAGGGCCCAGAGTTTTTCCGATGCGTTTCTGCTCCTGGGGCAAATGGTGTCTGGAACCGGTATTGAGATGTTAACCGTGCCAGAGTATCGAACCGCCATTATCATGGCGGTTTCAGTTTTTGGATTCCATTTTTTTATGCGGGACCGGTCCCTTAAGAAGATTGTATTCAAAACACCGCCTGTACTGCTGGCCGGATGTATGGCCGTCATGTTGATTTTACTGGTTTTAACTCCCGGAGATGATCGTGCATTTATTTACTTCCAATTTTAAGGGCAAAAACGTTCAATCCCCCCTGACACAGACATGTATCCGGGCTTTGATTATCGCCCTCGTTGTTTTGGGGATCTGGGAAGGGTTCTGGCGGCTGCGCGGGTTTTCTCCGACGATTGAAGACGATCAGAAATTGTGGAGCCTGGTCCGGTCCAGGGTGACGGAGGATACAAAGGCCGTCTTTATCGGGGCGTCCCGGATACAACTGGGCATCCATCCGGATATCTTTGAGGAAATGACCGGATATCCGCCTCTGGTTCTGGCGGTTGACGGCAACCCGCCCTTTTCGGTTTTGAGCCATCTGGCTGCCGATCCTTCTTTTAAGGGAACCCTTTTCTGTTCGGTGCCCCCTGTTTTTATGGCGACAAAACCGCCTGAAAGAGACCGGGCTGAAAAATGGGCCAGAAAGTATCGGCCCCAGACTTTTTTTTCCCGGCTGGAAGTCCATCTATCACTTCTCATCCAGAGAACCTTTGTTTTCAGATTCCCGGGGCTGAGCCTGCCCAGACTGAAAGAGAGATGGGCAGACAGAGAGTGGCCGCGTCCCCCCTTTTCCGTTATGCGGGCGGACCGGTACCGGGCGGCTCTCTTTACCGATGAAAATGCCCCAAGGATACTGGCATCCCGTATCCGGCGGGACCGCCAGATCAGCCGTGAATTCGAACCGTTGAGTCCGGAGGCGTTTAAACGCCGTATCGTCTCTATCAACGCGGATGTGGAAAAGATCCAGGCCCGGGGGGGCCGGGTCGTCTTTATCCGCATGCCCTCTTCAGGCGAGATCAGGGCGATCGAATCAAAAACCTGGCCCAGGGAAATTTACTGGGATGTCTTTGCGGCCAATAGTTCCGCTATGACAATTCATTTTGAGGACCATGCATCCCTGGCATCCATTGACTGTTGTCCGGACGGTTCCCATATGGATGTCAAAGATGCAAAGGTTTTTACACGAAAGCTGATGGATATTTTAATAGATGCAAAAAATATATCCTTCTAAGCAACAACTTGTTATTTTAAAGAGCTAGGTTCAACCGGGGGTATGCCGTGTGCTTTTTAATCGGAGATGATAAACATACAACAGATGCCGTCGTATCTCCATATCAGGACTGAATGGATGCAGGCAAACAATCAACCGGTAAGGAGGAAGCGTGGATATCGTATTGTCACAGATCGATAAATCCTATGAAGACAGCGGCCAAAAACGATCGGTTTTTTCCGGTATGAATGCTCTTTTTCCTTCAGGAAAGCGAAGCGTCATTATCGGAAAAAGCGGGGTGGGAAAGAGTTCTCTGCTTAACCTGATTTCCGGGATTGATCTGCCTGACAGAGGAGAGATACGGATCGGCGACCACACGGTCTCCGGTATGGATGATACCCGTCGGACCATCTTCCGGCGCCGGCATATCGGATTTGTCTACCAGTTTTTTAATCTGATTCCCGTGCTTTCGGTTATTGAAAATGTGACCCTGATCAGTAAACTGGACGGGGTCCCTGCATCCGGGTACATGGACCGTGCCAAGGATCTGCTGAGAACAGTGGGGCTTTTTGACCGTCAGCATCATTTCCCGGATCAGTTGTCCGGCGGGGAACAGCAGCGGGTCGCCGTTGTGAGGGCCCTGGTCAATGATCCCGAGATTCTGCTGGCGGACGAGCCCACCGGGAATCTGGATATGGAAACGGGAAAGCAGGTTCTTGATTTGATTTCAAACCTGGCCGGTCAAAGCGGTAAAACCCTGTTGATGGTCACCCATAGCCCGGATGCAACATCTTATGCCGATCAGGTCTTACGGGTGGATGAACAGCGGTTGACCGTTGAAACCCCGGGCCGGGCGGTGCTATGATTCGCAGCCGACTCAGTCCCCTGACCCGGATTTTTTTTCGCCAGAGTCAATTTCATCTGTTCAGAACCGTCTTATTGATATTCGGAATTGCACTGGGGGTTGCCGGGGTGGTCGCCATCGATGTCGCCAAAACCAGTGTGAGTAAATCCTTTGATCTCTCTTTTGCCGCCATTACCTCCCGGTCTACCCACCAGATTACAGGGCCTGATTTTAAAATCCCCCAGTCCATTTTCACCGATCTTCGGACCCGGTTGGGCATTTACCGGTCCGCGCCGGTTATCAGCGCCCATGTGAAGGTCCGGGAACTGGGAATGAAGACATTGACGCTTATGGGGATCGATCCGTTTTCAGAAACCTATTTCAGGGACATTACCATCTGGAACCCGGTATTGGACACCGGCCGGACCGATATGAGCAGCCTTCTGTCCCGGCCGGCCGGTCTTTTAATCTCCCGGTCGGATGCCGCTGTATACGGGGTCGATCCGGGAGACACCATTACCCTGATGTTCGGAGGCCGCAACGTCCGGGTAAACGTTGCCGGATTTCTGGATTCCGGTGACACGGGAACCCGCCGGATGTTTCAGGGGCTGGTGGTCATGGATATTTCATTTGCCCAGGAGATACTCAACATGGGGGATGCCGTTTCCCGCATCGACCTGATTCTTGACGGCCGGTTCGGGACCGGGGTCGAACAGCAGGTTGAGCAGATCCGGCAGATCCTGCCGGCCAATGCCTTTGTTGTTGAAACCAACCGGCAGAACCGGGTCATCCGTCAGATGTCACAATCCTTTGAAACCAGCCTGACGGCGTTTTCAATGCTGGCATTGTTCATGGGAATATTCCTGATTTACAATACCGTCTCTTTTTCCGTTGCCCAGCGCCGGAAACTGAACGGCATTCTCAGGGCCCTTGGAGCGACAAAAAACAATATTTTTAAAACCGTTATCTCCGAGGTAATGGTCTATGCACTCATAGGCACCGTTCTGGGAATCATCCTCGGCATCCTTCTGGGAAACGCTGCTGTTAAGGTGGTGGCCGGCACGGTGTCGGATATCTTTTTTGTTCTCACGGTCAGCCAGACGGATGTGACCGAATTGACGGTTTTAAAAGGGTTTCTGGCCGGCATTCTGTCGGCGTTTGCTGCGGCGTTTTTTCCGGCTTGGAATGCCGCTTTAACCCGCCCGGTGACCCTGATGCGCCGGTCCGCATCTGAAACCGGCATCCGGAACCATCTGCCGGTGCTGACCTTCCTGGGCTTTTCCATCGTCGGTATCACCGCCCTTGCTTTGATTCAGATTGATATTCATCCCGGATATGATTTTTTATCTGTTTTCATGATCTTTTTTGGGTCGGCATTTCTGGCTCCCTGTCTGATCATTTACGGCGTGGCAGCCCTGAGAAAGATGACTGCCGGCCAGGCAGGCGTGTTGACCCGGATGGCCATGGGCAACGTTGCCAGGTCATTGAGCCGGACCAGTGTACTGGTGGCCTCATTGGCCGTTGTCACCTCGGTTTACATCGGTGTTGATATCATGACCCACAGTTTCAGGATGTCCATCATCGATTGGGTGGACGGTAATATCGGCGGTGATATCCATGTGGCGTCAACAGATGAACTGAACCGGTCGCTGGACAAAAGCGTTCTTGGTAAGATCGAACAGATGCCGAGCGTGTCGGATGTATCTGCATATAATATCCACCGGGTTTTTTCCAGGTCCTCGGGTGAAGTCCATATCTTTTCATATATTAAAGACCTGTCCGTCAAGCAATGGGTTTGGACCGCAGCTTCCCCTGAAAACCTGGCCGGTCGGCTTGACCGGGAATGGATCTTTGTTTCGGAGATTTTTGCCCGGAAAAATAAGGTGATTCCGGGTCCGGACGCCCGGGTGGAGATTGAAACGCAAAAAGGGATTCAATCGTTCCGGATTGCAGGGATTTTCAGGGATTTTTTCATGGGGGGCGGCCGGGTGATCATCAGCCGGGATGCCATGGAAACCTATTTCGGGTATACCGATATCACGGCCATGCAGATTTTTTTGCACCCGGACCAGGCAATTGAACCGGTAATGGAAGCGGTGGCGTCCCTTTTCCCGGAAACCGCCATGGTGGAGGTGAAATCGGGACGGTCCATAAAAAAAAGCATCCTTGACGTGTTTGACAATACCTTTTTAATCACGTCGGCCCTTCAGATTCTCACAGCCGTGGTGGCGTTGACCGGCATACTGAATTCCGTGATGGCCCTTCTGCTTGAACGGACCCGCGAGCTGGGGATTCTCCGGGCCTGCGGCGCTGAAAAACGCCAGTTGGGCCGGCTGCTGCTCACCGAATGCGGAGTGGCGGGATTGTTGTCGGGAATCATGGCCCTGCCCCTTGGCGGATACCTGGCCTGGATATTGATTGAGATTATAAACAAACGGTCGTTTGGGTGGAGTTATGATATGGTGGTTTCCGGCTGGATATTTGCACAGGCCCTGGTCCTGTCAATCTCGGCCGCTGTTATCGCCGGTGTGTTTCCGGTTGTCCGGGCCGGAAAAACCGATATCGGAAACGCCCTTCGAATGGAGTGACGATTGAAATCTAAAACAAAACGGTTGTTCGGGGTTCTGGTGGCGGCGGCCATGGTCTGGAGCCTGTCCGGGTGCGGTTTGTCATCGGGGTCAGACTCGGATGCGGACCGGATTAATATTGTACAGGCCCTGTCATCGGACGAATCAAACGATTGCTATGAGACGGCGGATGGGGTCATCCCGTTTGAATTTCCAAGGGACCACGGGGCCCATGACCGGTTTAAAACCGAATGGTGGTATTACACCGGAAACCTGAAAACAGTTACAGGCCGCCATTTCGGATACCAGCTGACCTTTTTTCGCCAGGGCCTGGCCTGTGAGGTTGCCCCCCCGGGTGAAAATACGTCTGAATGGCAGACCCGGCAGCTCTATTTTGCCCACTTTGCAGTGACGGACACCCGGGAGAAGCGGTTTCATTCCGGCATGCGCATGAACCGGGACAGTCTGGGAATCAGCGGTGCCTTAAGCGATCCGTTTCAGGTCTGGATTGATGACTGGCAGGTGACTGAAAAAGAGGGTCTCCTGATGATGTCGGCCCGGCATGAAAGGGTCTCCGTCCAATTGCAACTGACACGGGAAAAGCCCATGATTCTCCAGGGGGACAACGGCTTCAGCCGAAAGGGAAGGGATGACTTTAACGCCTCATACTATTATTCGCTTCCAAGACTTGCCACCCGGGGAGATATCCGTATTGAAGATATCACCTATCCGGTGACGGGGCTGTCATGGTTTGACCACGAATGGAGCACCTCGGCGCTGAGTGCGGATGTGGTCGGCTGGGACTGGTTCTCGGTCCATTTGGATGACGGCCGGGATCTGATGGTCTGCCGGGTCCGGAATGCCCAGGGGGCTGCCAACGGATACGGTTTCGGCTCTGTTTCCCGGGCGGACGGCAGCTTTGTTATCCTGTCCGAAGACGAGTTTCAGATCCGGGTTACAGATCACTGGAAAAGTCCTGAATCCGGAACAACCTACCCGTCTGCCTGGCAAATTCTTGTTCCGGATCACGATATTTCACTTAACGTTGTTCCGGTCATTCCCAATCAGGAGCACGTCAGTCTGTTTGCCTACTGGGAAGGGGCGGCCCGGTTTGAGGGGGATACGGTGAGCGGCATAGGATATGTGGAAATGACGGGGTATTAACCTCATCGTTGCAAAAAGCGTGAAGGTTCCAGCTTTAAGGCGCCAAGGTTGCCGCTGTAGCAATCTACCGCAAAACCTTGGGAACGAAGAAGATGGGATCTTCACGCTTTTCCCGGAGGGTAAGAATTTCTGAAAAAAGATGAAATGGCCGAACCCACTTATGATGAAGTCTTG
>JANQML010000074.1 GCA_028280105.1 Desulfobacula sp.
TATTCCGGCTCCCGAACCGGACCGTCTTACCGGAGGGTAGTACCACCTCCATGCCCATGATATAGTCGGCGGTCACCCCGTATTTGAGACACCTGGGGCCTCCGGCGTTCTGCGCCACATTTCCGCCGATGGTTGAAATGTTCATTGATCCGGGATCCGGCGGATAGAAAAACCCGAACCGGGCCAGGGCCTGTTGAAGATCGCCGTTTACCACACCCGGCCGGACCACGGCATACCGGTCCCGGGTATTGATCTCCACAATCTCATCCATGTTTGACAGGCACAGCACCACACCCTGTCTGGCCGGAATCGACGCCCCGCAGACACTGGTTCCCGCTCCCCGTGCCGTCACCGGAATTTTATGCGTGGAGCAGATTTTCATGATATCCGAAATCTGGCCGGTTTTCACCGGCAGTAAAACCAGATCAGGCATGGCCTCGACAAAGTATGAATCATAACAATAGCAGGCCAGTTCCTCAGGTTTATCCAGAAATCCCTGCTCACCGACAATCTCTTTTAATTGTTTTTTGACACCGGGTTCAATCATATACCCTTCTCCATGCCTTTCAGACCGTTTAAGTGCGTCAATCACCTTTATACACCTGTTTTCTATTTGTCAACTTTTATTCTCTCCATCCGATCTTTAAAAAATTTAAGCTCCATTTTTTTCATTTTTATATAAGCAGTTAAAATAATTGTTCTTTTAAAAAGAAACATATCATATTTCAAATAAAAAATATCGTTTTAGGAAACTTTATTTTTCAACACCGCCTTCCTTTTCACGGTGATTGGAAGACAATAATGGGGGAGTTTTTGTTTTTTAAGGTTGACAAGCAAAAAGGAATTGTAGACAATAGACAATGTTTATTTAAAAAAACAAAAAACCGCTCAATAAAAAAGGGTTCCATGCAAACCTATTCAATTTGGATACGCAATCTGTCAAATCCGGTTGGCCGGTTAATGAATACAATAAACAGCAACAGACCGTCAGGAGCGATATGAAAGTAGAGTCCGTAGTTGAAATAGCCACCCGGTATATCGAGGAATTGATCATCACCGGGAAATTACGCCCCGGCGAGCAGATAAAGGAAGATGACATTTCCGGCCGCCTGGAGATCAGCCGGCCGCCGGTGCGTGAAGCATTAAACTGCCTTGAGGGAGAGGGCCTTGTTATCAGAAAACCGCGCAAAGGGGCCTTTGTCATTGAAATGACGGAAAAAGACGTAAAGGAGATTTACGCGCTCAAGGCTGAGCTCTACGCCATGGCCACAGCTACAGCCATTGACCTGATTACGGATGATCAGATTAATGAGCTGAAAATGCTGGTTCAAGAGATGAAAAAAATCGTCAATACGGAGCAAATCTCTATTTTAAATTACCAGAAGCTTCACCGGAAATTTCATGTAAAAATTATGGAAATCGCCGGGAATCGGCGATTGTTAAAATTTGCATCCAGCCTGCACAAACAGATCAGGCGGTATAGCTTCCAAACCCTGAGTTTTGAGGACCATCTGTTCGAATCCAATCAATACCATCAAAAGATTGCAGATATGATCGCAGACAAGGATAAAGAGAATGCCCCTAAAATAATGAAAGAGCATATTCTTTGTGCCATGCACTTTTTAATCAATACACCCGGTATCCTGACCGACCCTGACAGTTATTTTAAAAAAAACAACAAAAAACCAGGAATCCCTGTTTTAAAAAATATAATAACAACCCATTGATAAGGAAAAGCAGATGACAGTGTTAAAAGAAGTAGAAAAAAATTACGGACAGCTGAAATTATACATTAACGGCGAATGGGTGGAATCCGAATCCGCCGATATATACGACAGTGTGAATCCGGCAACCGGTGAAACCATTGCCACATTTCCCTCGGCCACGGAAGCCGAAGTGCAGCAGGCCATTGAATCGGCACAATCCGCATTACAAACATGGAAGACGGTACCGCTTAGAGATAAGGCCCGGTATCTGTTTGATCTGAGAGGTAAATTTGAAGAACATTTTGACATGCTGTGCAGGGTACTGGTACAAGACCATGGAAGAACCATGGGAGAAGCAGTGGGCACCCTGAGACGATGCATTGAGAATATCGAATCCGCCTGCTCGGCCCTGCTCCTCCTGACCAAAGGGGATTATATCAATGAACTGGCACGAACCATTGACCAGACACTTTACATGGAACCCAGAGGGGTCTTTTTGATCGTGACCCCCAACAATATCCCCATGCATGCCTGGTCCTCCTATGTACCTTACGCCATTGCCAGCGGGTGTCCCGTCATTGTCAGCCCCAGCAAGGATGATCCGGTCTGCCTGAAGGCCATTTTTGAAGTGGCGGCCGAAGTAAAAGGATTTCCGCCCGGCCTAATGAACCTGGTATACGGCGGCCGGAACATAAACAATATGATTCTTGAGCATCCCCATGTAAAAGGGGTGGGATTTATCGGCTCCACGCATGTCGGGCTTAAGCTGTTTGAACAGGCCGGACGCCTGGGTAAAGAGGCATCCATCAACGGCAACGGTAAAAATCACGTGGTTCTCATGCCGGACGCGGATTTTGATTCCGCCGTTTCAGGGCTCTTGCGCGGGTGTTACGGCATGGCCGGGCAACGTTGCCTGGGTGCGGATAACATTCTTGTTATCGGAGACGGTTATGACCGGTTCAAAGATGCGTTTGTGAAAGCTTCGGCAGAGATGAAAATGGGATACGGACTTGATGATACCACGGAACTGGGTCCGCTGGTGTCGGAAAGGGGCAGGCAGAATATCCTTGACTTCATTGAAAAGGGAATAAACGAAGGGGCCGACCTGATCCTGGACGGGAGAGACCCCCGGGTAGACAGATGCGAAAAAGGATTTTTTGTGGGACCCACCATCTTTGAGAATGTCGATGCAGACATGTATATCGCACGGGAAGAATCTTTTGGCCCGGTGGCCAATCTCATGAAAGTGGCCGATCTTGACGAGGCCATCGATCTGATCAACAACAAGGATGATTACGGACACTCTGCCTGTATTTTTACCAAAAGCGGAACATCGGCCCGAAAATTCACCAAACAGGTGGACGTCGGAAATATCGGGATCAATGTAGCGGTTCCCCAGCCCTATGCATTCTTTCCCCTGGGATCGAAAAATGCATCTGCCCAGGGGTGCGCAAAGTCAAGAATCGATTCCATGCGGCTTTTCCTTGACCAGAAAACCATTACAGAGAGGTGGGTATAAGACTTACGGTATTTAAATACCTGCGGCAATTAAAGCCCGATATTGCGGCACCGGGGTAAATACTGTAAATAATAATTTTGTTTAATTTAATTAAAACAAGGAGTTGAAAGATGAACAACACCGTAAAATCAATTAAACCGTTAGTTATTATTACAATGGCACTCCTCTTTTTCGGATGCCTGTTTTTTGTCCCACACACGGTTGCCAAAGATAAGAAAATCAACATCCGCTTCAGCACCTGGCACACCCCGGCCGGAGCGGATGTTCAAAAGCTGTGGGTCCCCATGCTGGAGGAAATGAAAAAAAGAAGCAACGGCCGGATTACCTATACCATGTATGCCGGCGGTGCCCTGGGAAAAGGGCCGGATCACTACGATATCATAAAAACCGGCCTGTCCGATATGGGATATGCAACGCTGAGCTGGACACCTGGCCGGTTTCCCATGACAGATGTCCTGTCGTCCCCCATTTCCAGCCCGGCCAAATGGAAGGCGGCAGAAGCCGGCAGAGCCATGCATGATAAACTGCTGCATACCGAATTCAAGGGGATTAAGGTCCTTCATATCAACAACTGTGTGATGGCCCACCTCTGGACGACCCGGAAGGTGGAAACCATGGAAGATTTGAAGGGAATGAAGATCAGAAGCCCGGGCGGGCTCCAGACCCGTGCCATTGAAGCCCTGGGCGCAACACCCGTCTTCATGCCACTGGGCGATGTATATCTCTCCATGGAAACCGGTGTAATCGAAGGGGTTGTCACCTGTCCGGCACTGGTAAAAGCCTTTAAATTACACGAAGTGGCCAAATTTGGTACCCCTGCCACATTCGGCTGTGTTTCCGAAGGCCTCTTTGTCAACGAACGGTTCTGGAAAAGAGTACCGGAAGATCTCAAACCGATCATTGAAGACGTGGGAAAAAATGCCTATAAAATTGCCGGTATCTTTGACGAGCACTGGTATAGCGAGACCATGGAAGGATTTGGAGACACGGTTGAAATTTCTGAGCTGACTCCGGAGGAGCAGGCGCGGTGGGATAAACAGTTCAGCGACATGCTGGTGACATGGGCGGAAGAACTGGAAGCCAAGGGATTAATGGCAAAACAGGCCCTGGAACTGTTTAAGGTGGAACTGGAAAAGGTTGGGGTCAACTTTAATATCTGCCCTGTATTCTAGGACGAGACCGTATTATTTTTTATAAAAATTCCGGCCGAAACCATTGGACAACGCCTGTGTGACTTATTCGGCCGGAATCTCTTTAAGCATAGATTCTCAAGGATATTCTTTTCATGAGCAGCAACAACGATTTTTTACATCATGCTAAAAATAAGATCGAACGCCTGTCTAAACTGGCCCTGTACGCAGGAATGGGCTGGGTACTCGTGATGATGTTTTTGACAACCATTGATGTGGCGGGCCGGTATTTCTTTTCAAAACCGATTCCCGGGGCCATTGAAATGAGCGGGTTCATGCTGGCCGTTTTTGGTATTTTGGGCATGGCCTATACCCACCAGACCGGTAATAATGTGAGAGTGACCATGTTGACCCGGGTCATGCCGCCCAGGCTTCAAAGAACAACCCAGACCGTCACCTCCCTCCTTAGTTTTCAGATTATGGGAATGCTGGCATGGTATGGTGTTATCAAGGGGATTGAAGAATTCCAGAGCGGAACAACCACCGATACGCTGAGCATACCGGTCTATCCGCTTTACTTTCTTTTAAGCATCGGGGCAGCCCTTTTGACCCTGCTCATCATCATGGAGTTGATAGAAGCGGTTCTCGGCCTCTTCGGGCGGCCGGGGCCGGCATCTTCCGAATAGTACCACCACCGGTAAATGGTTTTGTTTGAGCAATTTAATTTAGTCTTGTTTTTATATCTATGTAAAGGACGTTGATATGGATCCGCAAACCATTGGCATTTTGGGAATTGCATTCTTGTTTTTGCTCTTGATTCTGGGTATGCCCATTGGATTTTCATTAGCTTTTGTAGGATTTTGGGGAATCAGTTCCATCACGGATATCCATGTGGCACTGCCGACCCTGGTAAGATCTTTTTACAGCACCTTCACCACCTATTCGTTTACCGTGATTCCCCTGTTTGTCATCATGGGAGAACTGGCATCTGTCTCAGGCCTGAGCCAGGGTATATACAGTGTCGCAGACAAATGGCTGCGCAGGCTTCCCGGCGGCCTGGGGATTGCAACCATTGGGGCGTGCTCCGGATTTGCAGCCATCTGCGGATCTTCCGTGGCCACGGCCGCCACACTGGGAATGGTGGCATTGCCGGAAATGAAAAAATACAATTATGATACCCGGCTGGCCACCGGAAGCGTTGCAGCAGGCGGCACTCTGGGGTTTTTAATCCCCCCCAGTATCGGGTTTGTGGTATATGGGATCTTAACGGAACAATCCATTGGAAAGCTGTTGGTTTCCGGTTTTATTCCCGGATTTCTGCTCGCCCTTGCCTATATGCTCATCATCATTGTCTGGGTAAAGATCAACCCCAAGTGCGCGCCATCCAACCCGGAACCGGTCTCTTTTCTGGAAAAACTCAATTCCCTTAAAACCATCTGGGAGTTGATTGTTGTCTTTTTACTGGTCATGGGCGGCATATACCTTGGTTTTTTCACCCCCACCGAGGCAGGGGCTGTGGGGGCCTTTTTCCTGTTTGTGGTTACCATTTTAAGAGGAAAGATGACCTGGCCCTCCCTGGTACTGGCCATGAAATCAACCACAAAGGTGTCGGTGATGATCTTCATGATCCTGGCCGGCGCCTACGTCTTCACCTACTTCATGGCCCTGACCATGATTCCCATGAACCTGTCCACCTACCTTTCCGAGCTTGAGTTGTCCAGATATGCCATATTGGCCGTGATACTTGTGGGTTACCTGATCCTCGGGTGCTTTCTGGATGCCACCTCCATGATGGTTCTGACCCTGCCGGTGATTCTCCCCACGATTCTTGCCCTTGGGTTTGACCCGATCTGGTTCGGCGTCATCTCCGTTCTGATGATGGAAGCCGGACTTATCACACCGCCGCTGGGGCTGAATATATTCGTTATTTCCGGTGTGGCAAAAGTACCCATGGAAACCGTTTTCAGAGGATCCATCTTTTTTCTTGTCGCCATTCTGGTGGTGGTTTTACTGGTAACGGTTTTCCCGCAGATCGCCCTTTTCCTGCCGGGGATCATGGAAGGTTAATTACGGGATGTTTCAACCGGGAGGACAGAGGACCAAAACGTAATAAAGAGAATTAATACAATTAAAATTCAGAATATGATGGCCTGTCAGAGATACTTTTCAAATAAACTGTTCCAAAAGTAACGTAATGAAAGGAGCCGATCCAGATGACCGATCAAAAACCGGAAATACGCACCATTTATACCATACTCGAAGAGACCCTGGCGGACGGCCGGGTAAAACTGGCAAAACCCACCCGAAAAGCCGCCTGTGCCGTTGTCTTTAAAAACCCGTTTGCAGACCGGTATCAGGAGGACCTCTCCCTGTTGTACCAGTGGAGTGATGAACTGGGAGCCATGCTGACCCAAAAGGCGGTGAATGCTTTGGGAATTGAACCGGACCAGGTTGAAAGCTATGGAAAAGCCGCCATATCCGGCCTTTCCGGGGAACGCGAACACTGCGCCGCCCTCATGCATCCGGCACTGGGTAAACCGATCCGGGACAATGTGGGAGGCGGGAAAGCGCTTCTGCCTTCGGCAAAAAAGCTGGGAGGCCCCGGATGTGCCATTGATCTGCCGCTGGGGCATAAAAATGCCGCCTATGTCCGGTCTCACTTTGACGCCATGGAGGTCCGGATTCCCGATGCGCCCATGGATGACGAATTAATTTTGATCGTCGGGGTGACCGATTCGGGGCGGCCGGCTCCCAGGGTGGGCGGGCTGACCACGGATGCGGTCAAGGGAGAAGACGGGCTGCGCTAGCAGGCCCGGTTGCGGGAGATATCATGGATTTAAAGAAAAGTCATATCGAGTTTGTATTAAACCATAAAAAAAGAGCAGTTGATATCCCTTCCCAGGCAAGTGCCCTTTTCGTTATCCGGGAGATACTGGGATTGACCGGTACCAAGGAGGGATGCGGTGTCGGTGAATGCGGTGCCTGTACCATTGTTGTGGACGGAGAGGCTGTCAACGCCTGTCTCATGTTTGCGGCTCAGCTGGACGGCTGTGAGGTGCTGACCGTGGAAGGGCTCGGAAAAGACGGCACGCTGAACCGGCTTCAAAACACCTTTCTGGACAACCACGCGGTTCAGTGCGGATTCTGCACACCCGGGATTCTCATGAGCACCCACGCCCTTCTTGAAAAAAACGCCTGCCCGGATGACGATGAAATCGTAAAGGCCCTTTCCGGAAACATCTGCCGGTGCACCGGGTATCAGCAGATTTTTTCATCTGTAAAAGAGGCCTGTTCAAACGGGCAGGAGGCGTTTGATGACTGATATGAACTATATCCGGGCCCGCGATCTGGACCATGCACTGAATTTTCTCTCCCAAAACGGGCCGGATACGGAAATCCTTGCCGGCGGAACCGATGTCATGGTCGATCTGCGGGCCGGTGAACTGGATCGAAAAAAGAACCTGCTGGACATCAGCCGGATTGACGAATTAAACCGGATTGACTTTGAGGACGGGAAACTGTCCATCGGTGCCGGCGTCACCCTTGCCCGGATCAGCACGTCCGACCTCATCCGGCAGCACGCTCCGGCCCTGACCGCATGTTCTAACACCTTTGCCGGCAAACAGATCAGAAACAAGGCCACCATCGGCGGAAATGTCGCCCATGCATCCCCCTGCGGCGATACCGTTCCCCCGCTGGTGATCCATGATGCCCGGGCACTGGTTGCAACCCGAACCCAACAGAGGCTGGTTCCTGTAGAAACCATTGCATCAGGCCCCTATCAATCCGCTCTGCCGCCGGATGCCGTGATCGTCAAATTTGTTCTGACCCCCTGTACGGCACCATTTTCAGACTTTCAGAAAATCGGCAGAAGAAAAGAGGTGGCCATTTCCCGGATGAGTCTGGCCGTCATGGCGGACACAGATGCTGCCGGACGGATCTCATTTATCCGGGTCGGTCTTGGCGCCTGTACCCCCACCCCCCACCGGATGGACGGGATTGAAGATTTTCTGATGCATAAAGTCCCCACCCGGCAATCCATTTGGGATGCCGGAAAATTACTCTCTCAAAAGATGATTGAGATCACCGGGAGACGATCTTCCATTATATACAAGGAACCTGCCGTACAGGGATTGTTCATGAGAATTCTTTATCCAATGGTGTCGTCATGAAAGAAGATTATAAAGAGATCGGTAAAAGTATTCACCGGTTTGACGCTCAAAACAAACTGAACGGGCAGGCCCGGTTTTGTGCGGACATCAAACTGCCCTCCCCTGCCCTCTGTCTGAAAGTATTGCGCAGTCAACACCACCATGCCGTCATCGAAAAAATTGATACATCGACTGCCTTGAAAATAAAGGGGGTGGTAGAGGTCTTTACGGCCAAAGATATTCCCGGTAAAAATTTAATGGGTATTATCAACAAAGACCAGCCGCTGCTGGCACAGGACAAGGTCCGGTCAAAATCGGATCCCGTGGCCTTGGTTGCAGCAGATACGGAAAAGGCGGCCAGACAGGCCCTGGATGCCATCCGGGTGGATTACAAAGAACTGCCGGCGATTTTTGATCCCGAAAAAGCCCTTCAAACCGGCGCTGTCCAAATCCATGAAAAAGGGAACCTCCTGTGTAAACGACGGGTGAAAAAGGGAGACCCGGATTCCGCCTTTGAAAAAAGTGCGTCTGTGGTGGAACAGACCTATCAGACCTCTGCCATCGAACACAATTACCTGGAACCGGATGCCGGCATCGGATATGTAGATGATGACGGATGCCTCACCATCTATGCATCCACCCAGAATCCCCATTATGATCATAAAGAACTGACCACGCTGCTGGCAGTGGCGGATGACCGGATCAGAATTATCCAGGCCGCCACCGGCGGCGGATTCGGATCCAAGCTGGATCTGAACGTCCAGGGGTTTATCGGTCTTGCCCTTCTCCACTTAAAACGTCCTGTCCGATATGTCTATACAAGGGAAGAGGCGTACCTTGCAACCGGTAAACGGCACCCGTTTACCATTAAAATAAAATCCGGCACCGATGAAAAGGGCCGGCTGCTTGCGGTTAAAATCAGGGCGGTCTGCAACACAGGGGCGTATGGATCATACGGTATGGCGGTGGCCTCCCGTTCCGCGGTTGTGGGCATGGGTCCCTATGCCGTTGAAAATGCAGATATTGAATGCCAAGCCGTCTACACCAACATCCCCTTTTGCGGCGCCATGAGGGGATTTGGCGCCCCGCAGATGGCACTGGCCCATGAAAGCCAGATGGATCTGCATGCCCGTGATCTGGGGATGGATCCCTGGCAGATCCGGAAGGTGAACGGTTATAAAAAAGAAGCGGTCACAGCCACCGGCCAGCCCCTCAATCAAAGTGTGGGATTTCCGGCCTGCCTGGATGCGGTCAAACCCTATTACGACGATGCGGTGAAAAACTGGGCCAACCAATCGCCTTTGCCTTACATTAAACGGGGCGTGGGTCTGGGTGCCATGTGGTACGGCATTGGAAACACCGGGGTGCAGAATCCGTCCACGGCAAAGGTGGAAATCGATAAAACCGGACAGATCACTGTTTTCACAGGCTGCGCAGATATCGGGCAGGGGTCCACAACCATCCTTGCCCAGATCGCCGGGGAATCGTTGAAGGTCAACCCGACGGATTTAAAGATGGTGGTTGCCGACACCAGATTCACAACCAATGCCGGTGCCACATCCGCCAGCCGGCAAACCTATATTTCAGGCAATGCCGTCAAGGATGCGGCTCAAAAACTGGGGGCTGTCCTCTTAACCGAGGCGGCCAATGTATTAAAAGGGGCAAAGGCATCCCTGCAGATGAAAAACGGTACGGTTTTTGATCCAAAAGATCCTTCCCGTGCCGTTGATTTTTCACGATTGGCCGTCCGGATCGCCGATAAAGGCGGATCCCTTTCCTGGCAGGGGTATTTTGACCCGGAAACCATTCCCCAGGACCCTGAAACCGGTCAGGGATCACCCTATGCCACCTATGCGTTTGCCTGCCATACCGCCTTGGTGGAAGTGGATACCCTCACCGGCCAGGTCGATGTCAAAAAAGTGATCGCTGCCCATGACGTGGGCAGGGCCATCCATCCGGAACATGTGATCGGCCAGATCTGCGGTGGCATTGCCATGGGGGTCGGATTTGCCGTGATGGAGGAATTTGAACCGGGTAAAACTCTCTCCATGAAAGATTACCACGTCCCGACCATGGCAGATATGCCCCGGGTCATACCGATCATTATCGAAGATCCCGAGCCCACCGGACCGTTCGGTGCAAAAGGGGTGGGAGAACCGGCACTGATTCCCACTGCTCCGGCAATTATCAATGCAATATCCCAAGCGCTGGGTAAACGGATCTATCATTTACCGGCAAATCTTGAAAGGGTTCTGGAGGCGAGCATTGCATCCGGCCATTTTAATATGAAGGAGGCGTCACATGGCTAATGTTCTATTAAAAAATATCGGCACCATTGTCAGCGGTGATTTAAATGACCCCATTCTTGACGGGGATGCCGTCCTAATTGAGGACAAATTGATCGCCAAAGTTGGAAAACTATCTGATTTCGGTTCTATTGAGACGGATAAAACCGTTGACTGCAAAGGCACAACCCTGACACCGGGTCTGATCGACTCCCACTGCCACCCGATTCTGGGGGACTATACCTCCCGGCAAAATCAGGCCGGTTTTTTAGAGAGTGAACTCCATGGCGGAGTGACCACCATCATCTCAGCCGGGGAGGTCCATTTAAAGGGACGACCCAAGGACAGGGCCGGGGTTAAGGCCCTGGCCATCCTGGCTGCCAAATCGTTCAATAATTTCCGGCCCGGCGGTGTCAAGGTAAAAGGCGGGGCCGTAATCCTTGAAAAAGGTCTGTTATACGAAGACTTCAAGGAGATGGCAGACGAAGGCGTCACCCTTGTCGGAGAAATCGGCCTGGGGTCGGTCAAAGATCCCAAGGAGGCGGCGGTCATGGTGAAATGGGCAAAGGAATGCGGGATGACCGTCACGATGCACACCGGCGGGACATCCATTCCCGGCAGCAGCAGCGTTACGGCGGACATGGTCATAACAGCCGGCCCCGATATCGCGTCCCACATCAACGGCGGCACCACGGCCGTATCCGAAGAAGAGATGAAAAAACTGGTAACCGATACCCGGGTGGGACTTGAAATCGTCCATTGCGGCAACCCTTTAATGGCTGTCAAAGCCGGCAGGTTTTGTGTGGAAAAAGAGCAGCTGCACCGGGTCATTATCGGCAATGACGCCCCGTCCGGAACCGGGGTGGTGCCCCTGGGCATACTCCGGGTGATCAACCTTCTGGCAAGCCTGACACCGATCAGCGCGGCCCAGGCTATCTGCATGGCCACCGGCAATACGGCCAGGCGGTTTCAACTGGATACCGGCTTTATCCGACCGGGCTGCCCTGCGGATCTGGTTGTTATGGATGCCCCCATCGG
>JANQML010000085.1 GCA_028280105.1 Desulfobacula sp.
ATCTATTTGAAATTGCATTTGACGCAAGTCCGGATGCCATCAATATCAACCGGTGGGACGGAACGTACATCTATGTGAATAAAGGGTTGATTTATTGCCGATCAGTTCGTCCTTTTCGTACCCGGACAATTCGACCATCCCTTTATTCACATAGATGTACGTTCCGTCCCACCGGTTGATATTGATGGCATCCGGACTTGCGTCAAATGCAATTTCAAATAGATTCCGCCCATGCTCCGGATTCGAAAGATCCGTTGGAACAACCGGGGCCGGAACCTGTTGATTATCCGTATCAGATCCTAATTCTGCCCTTTGCCCTGCCCCCTTCGTGTTTCCATCCGTCACCCGGCAGGGGAGACGATCCATATCGCTGTCACGCGAATCCGGCACCGCCTGCCCATCGGTATTGATCCGGTTAAACCGGATTCTATCGTATCCCTGTTGTGAGACCATTTCTGCCAGTTTGGTGTAAACGCCCTTGACTGCCGCCACTTTTTTGCGGCTCCAGCAGGGTACGTTGTCAAGGGCCTTGGAATAAGCGATGGCATCAAAACCGTATTGCTTTGCCTCTAATAGAATTTGGTTGCGGTCAACAGGATCCTCTTTTAACAAAAAAGGGCCTAAAAAAAGGGCGCCAAGCTTCTGATCCTCTATATAAAGAGGCGTGGCCATACCGTACAGATTGTTTTTACACCGGTACTCTTTAAATGATCCGGGCTGAACGCCATGGGACAATACCCGGTCACTTTCCAGGCAATGTTCTGCACTTGGGGAGAAGTCACGATGAAACCGCTTACAAATTTCCTGATAACCGGTGGAGACGACCACCTCGCCCCTGTTGTCCCGGATGGTAGTTCCCACCCGGGTCAATACATAAAAATCATCCATCAGAGATTGCAGGGATGTGACCTCAACAACCTCATCAAAGGAAAGAGCCGTTAAATCCAAATCCATCAAATTCTTGGAAGATTGATTCATCTGATTTGACTGTTACATGATTTTTTATGGGGACACCAGGCTCTTTTATAAAACATCCATATACGTTTAACTGATGTCGGTTTAAATTACTGTGTAACACAGATTAAATATACCCGGCAAGTATAGTTTTACGGTTATATTTCCTTGCCGTTGCCCGGCAGGAATCCGTCCCAAATCCACCATCAAATTTTGTTCAGCATATGGACCATGATTTGCACGCTCTCCCTGGCCTTCGGCAAGGTGCCGGATGCAAGGCGGCAAGGAATGACGACTGGGGGCGTATCAGCCAGACTCCGCAGGGAGGAACCACCGCAGGCAACGAAGCAGGCGGGACCGTATGGTGGATCAGGGCCGTTTTTAATCCGTTGCCAATCCACCTTAAGTATTGTACGATGCAGATCAGCCCGCAAACGATGATAAATCATACCGAATTGAATTATGAACAGGATCTTTGTCAGAACCGTCTCCAAATTGAATTTAATGTCATCCGCATTAATTATTCTGATACTGACGGTTTGTTTTTTATCCGTCTTCTCATATGCACATTTTAAAAACTATTCTTTGTACGAAGCCGGCATACGGAACCAATTTTACCTGTCAAAAAAATCGTTTTTAAAAAATGCCGTTCAAAGAACCCTGGCAGATATTGAACATGAACGACTGTCGTGGAGCGGGACAACGGCCGGATCTGATGTTCCGGGCGGACAGCCGCCGCAGATCAGGCTGTCACCGAAAGAATTAAAAGAACATATCAAAGATATGATACGGCGCACACAATTGATTGACGGCGGCTATATACGGGTCAACGGCATCATCGATTACAGGGGCGGCAAAGACTACGCCGTTCGCCTTGTCCACCCCGAACGGGTCGATGCCGAAGGCATGAAATTATCAACCGATATGACGGATTTAAAAGGGAATACCCCCTATCTGACCGAGCTTGAAGGAATCAAAAAAGACGGGGAAATCTTTTTTGAATACTGGTCTGAAAAGAAAGAGACCGATACCATCAGTCACAAACTTAAGTTTGCAAAGCTGTATAAGCCCTATGACTGGATTGTTTCCGCAGGTGCCTACATCGATGAGATTGAAGATGCGGCTGCCGTTCAGTTAAAAGAGATCCGTGCCGCGTTTATCCGCCGGATCGTAAAAATGGCGATAATCGGAATCTTTGCATCGGTTATGGCCTTTTTGATTGCCGGACGCTATCAAAAACGGATTTCCGGTTTGGCAAAAGCCTATGAACAACAGGTAAAAACAGACCGCCAAATCATACAGGAACAGAACATCACCCTGAGATCCAGGGTCAGGGAGCGAAACCGGCAGATAAATGAATCGGAACAACGGTATCAGCGGCTGTTTGATGAGGCACCGGTTCCGTTATGGGAAGAGGATTTCACTGCTGTTTTCGACTATTTTGACAAACTGATACAAAAAGGAGTCCATGATTTTCGTACCTATTTTAACACCTACCCTTCAGAAGTTGAATTCTGTGCCAGGCTTGTTAATATCACGGATGTAAACAAGGAGACCCTTGTATTGCACGGGGTCGAGAGCAAGGAGACCCTTTTGGGCAATTTGATAAAATTAATAACGCAGGATGCGGTGGAACTGTTTAAAGAGGAGTTGATCACACTGGCATCAGGCCAAAATCACTTTGAAGCAAAAGGAACCATACAGACCTTATCCGGTGAATCCAGGCATGTCTTTTTCAAATTGATCGTTGATAGTTCCCAGCTGCATTCCACAACCGCCCTGCTTGCCACAATCGATATCACAAAGATTAAACAGGCGGAAATTGCATTGAGAAACAGTGAAGAAAAATTTAAAACACTCTATGAAAAAGCACCGTTAAGTTACCAGTCACTGGATGAAAACGGTACGATCATCGAAGTCAACGATACCTGGCTGGCAGTTTTAGGGTATGACCGCCACCAGGTGATCGGCCAGCATTTCAGCCGGTTTCTCCACTCTGAATGGAAGGCTCATTTCAAGGAACAGTTTCCCCGGTTTAAAGCAATGGGAGAAGTCCTCGGAGCAGAATTTGAAATGGTTAAAAAAGACGGCAGCCGGATTCTTGTCTCATTCCATGGTAAAATCAGCAGAATAGAGGGAGGCAATTCAATAAAAACCCATTGCCTTTTCAGGGATATTACCACGGAAAAACAGCTCCTTCGGGAAAAACAGCAACTGGAAGCCCATTTAAGACAGGTTCAAAAGATGGAAGCCATCGGTAACCTGGCCGGAGGAATTGCCCATGATTTTAATAATATACTCTTCCCGTTAATCGGATATACCGAAATGATCAGAGAGGATCTGGCCCCGGACAACCCGCTGCAGAAAAATGTGGATAAAGTTTTAACAGCCGCTTTTCGGGCCAAAGAGCTGGTCAGGCAAATACTGACCGTCAGCCGGCAAAATGAGCAGGAATTTAAAGTTGTCAGTCTCCAAACCATCATCAATGAGGCCCTTCATCTTCTTACCCCCTCTATTCCGAAAACCATTGAGATCAAAACAGAGATTGACCCGGACTGCGGCCGGGTATTTGGCGACCCCACTCAGATTCATCAGGTCATAATGAACCTGTCCACAAATGCGTACCACGCCATGGAAGAGACCGGAGGCACCCTCACCATAGGGCTGGAACAGCAGACCATTGATTCTGACTCCACACCGGGCAGCCGACATCACCTGCCGCCGGGAACCTATGGAAAACTGACCGTATCCGATACAGGTGCAGGCATAAGCGCGGATGCCATGGAAAAGATATTCGATCCCTATTACACGACCAAGGGAATCGGCAAAGGAACAGGGCTCGGTCTCTCTGTTGTCCGGGGAATCATAAAAGGGATGCAGGGTGATATTCAGATGGAAAGCAGCCCCGGGAAAGGCACCCGCGTTCAGGTATATCTGCCGATTATTGATGCCTCTTCCGAAGAGCCCGCTATCAGCACGGTTGATACGCCCCAGAGCGGTTCCGAGCGGATTTTACTGGTGGATGACGAAAAAGCCGTTGTGGATATGGTGGAGGTCATGCTCACCCGATCCGGATACCGGGTCATCTCTTTCACCAACAGCCCTGAAGCCCTGGAAGCCTTCCAGCAGAATCCGGATCAATTTGACCTGGTCGTTTCCGATTTGACCATGCCCCGGATGACCGGCCTCCTTCTTTCAAGAAAAATCAAAGGGATTCGCCCGCATATACCGGTTATCCTCTGCACAGGATACAGTGACCCGGCCCAGGAGATCGAGTTAGACCACTCTGAATTTGCCGCCGTTATTGAAAAACCGGTGATCCGGGATGAATTCACCCAAACGATAAGAACCGTTCTGGATCGATTCTCTGCCCAATCATTTGACAAAGAGTCAGGCTCTTGACGGTATCGAATTGGTCAAAATAACACCTGTAACGACAAAAACGCCGCCCACCATCAATGCCGGCGTCAACGGTTCGTTCAGAATAAAAAAGGAAAGGATAATGGCACTGACCGGTACAAAGTTGATAAACATGCCGGCACGCAGCGGCCCAATGGCCCGGATCCCTTCATAATACCAGAAAAACCCGAGAACGGTGCCGAAAAAGCCCAGATAGAACAGATTGATCCATTCCAGTGACTGATAGGCCGGCACATATTCAAACATCCCGTTAAATACTGCCGGAAAAAATAGAAAAAAGGTGCCTGCAATGGATGAATAGCAAACAGAAGTGATGGGTGACAGATCCTTCATGACTTTTTTGCCGACAATGGAATATGCAACCCAGCTCACTACGCATCCGAATATCAACACCTGTCCCCTGCCGGCTCCCAGCTTTAAAATATCTGAAAGATGACCGTTGGAGATGACGATCAATGCCCCGGTGACAGAGAGAAAAAGACCGGCTATTTTATGGAAATACAGTTTTTCCTTAAAAAAAAGAGCCGCAGCCAGGCTGATAAAAATCGGATTGGTGGCAATGATTAATGACGCCTGATTGGCCTGGATATAGTGAAGTCCGGAAAAGAAAAACAGGTTATAGGAAAAGATGCCTGTCACCCCTAAAAAACCGACGCCCCATATTTGCCTAACCGTCGGTTTGATCAGCTGGCCTTCGATTTTCAGGGTTAAACCGATCAGGAATACCGAGGCAATCAGAAACCTGAGAAATGCGGCTGAATACGGGTCCATAACGGGAGCGATCAGTTTGCCGGCAACAAAGGTCCCTCCCCAGAAAAAGGCGGTTAAAAACAGTTTCAAATAGATCAAGTCATCACCTGGCAGTTCTTTGTTAAAAAGACTACCATACGCCCTTTATTATCAAAAATCCATTTAATCATTTATAGTAGTTGACTTATCCACAGCCAAAAGCCTATTAATTAAAATCGTCAATTGTTGCATTTAGTCAATCGTTACATTCAGTCAACCGTTACATTTAGGAGGAACAATGAAGCAGATTAAGATTTTATTTTTTTCCTTGGTGTTATTGGTAACAGGATCATCACTGCTATGGGCCGGAGGTGCGGACAACAAGACCAACTGGAGTGCCGAGTACATCAGCATTCTGAATCGGAATGCGGCAACCGATGCCGCCGATATTGCCATGTACAATCCCGCCGGTGTGGTGAAGATGGAAAACGGATTATACGCAAACCTGTCCGGCCATTATTTTCCCAAAGACTACAACAACCGGATAAACGGACAAGACTTTGAGACGGATGAACCCTCTATTGTCCCGGGCTTTTTCGCCGTATACAAAAAAGACGACTGGGCCGGTTATTTTGCCGTCTCCAATGTGGTCGGCGGCGGAGAGGTTGACTTCTCAAACGGGAATGCAACCACTCAATTTGCCGGTTTCGGCATTCTGACCGCGGCCAATGCCGGACTTGCCGGTGCCGGTGTATCTTCCCCGTTTTTTTATACCAAGATCTCCAATCAACGACTGGAAGCCGAGCAGATCGGTCTGGGATATACCCTGGGAGGGGCGTATAAGATTAATGAGATGTGGGCGGTTTCTTTAGGCGTCCGGTATGTCAGAAGCGACAGGGAGATGCAGGGAAATATCACGGTCAGCCCGGCCAACTCCCTTCCCGGCGGTATCAACGCCCCCTTGACGGCTGAGGTCGATTTTGAATCCGATGCAGACGGTTTCGGCGGTATCATCGGGGTGAATTTTTCACCGTCAGCCGACTGGAACATCGGGCTGCACTATGATACCCGGGTCAGCCTTGATTATGAGCAGACCGTTCACAAAGACAACTTCGGTATCCTTCCCAACCTGGGTATTTCCAACGGCGGCGAGAGAATGAGGGATCTTCCCGCGATTCTGGCAGCCGGTGTTTCCTATCAGGTAATCCCGGCACTCAGGGTGGAAGCCAACCTGACCTATTACTTTAATCAGGATGCCGGATTCAAGGATATTCCCGGCACACCAAGGGATGAGAGCGCCGTTGACAACGGATATGATCTGGGAATCGGATTTGAATATGCGGTAACGGATACGCTAAAGGCAACAGTGGGATATCTTTATACGGACACCGGGGTCGATGCAAAAGATATGACTCCTGAACTGCCGGAGCTGGACGCCCACACCCTGGGAGTCGGATTAAGGTATCAGCTTAACCAGAAAACCAATCTAACCGCCAGCCTTGGCCATGTATTTTATCAGGATGCATCATATGTCAGCTCTGCCACCGGTGCCGCCATCACATATGAAAAAGAGATCACCTTTGTCGGATTAGGTATCCAATATAAGTTCTTTTGAAACGCCTTGAGCGGGTATGGCAATTCATTCCCGTTCAGAATAACACCCTGTTGCACCCTAACCAGGGTGAATCTGAAAATAGTCGTACCGGCCCGGCCATCCCCCCTGATGAGAGGGGGGATGATGGGTCTGACAGGGTTTCAATTCCTGGCCGGTTAAAAGAGATAGTGACCTGCAGCATCTTTTTTCGGTCCGATAATCCCCAGGTTGGGAAAGACCTTTCGGGCGATTAAAAACATGAGAACAACCGTTGCAAACAAGACCAGTAATTTTACCGCATCCAGAATTTCCGGCACACCGGTCAATAAAATGGTCTCCAAAAGATCGATGACAAACCAGATCCCTGCCACGCGGTAGACGCCGCCGTGGAAGTGAAAGACAAAGTAAGAAAAAATTAAAGGGATCACCGTGCGGATGGCCAGAAAGAGAGTGGGCGCTTCAGGGTCAATGGGCAGGCCGGTTACCAGGGTCAGGATCGAATAGGCGATCAGCAGCAGAACCAGGGCGGCATTATGCCTGATGTAGCCTTGTCTTAATTGTTCGTCCGGCACACTTGCGATACAATAGGCGATTTTTCCGGCATCCTTTGGTGCCTGTCCGACCAACGCATTGTAAATCTTCGCCCGGGAGTCCCCCTGCTGGAGCCGGGCCACCACCTGGCCGCTGATCTCTTTCATGTTCATATTCCACTCTCCTTTTTCCCAAAATCAGTGATTGAAAAATAAAAAGATAAGAAAACCTCTTAAGATATGAGATAATAAGGGTGTCCAAGACCAAAAAACTCATAACCTAAGAGGTTAAAATTATTATGGCACAAAGGCTACTTCCATTCAAGCTTGAAAGCACAAACGATACTATCACCGCTCATGCCGGACTTGGCATGTTTGGCGAATTTATCAACGCTTGTGAGACTTGGCAGACGAATGAACAATGAACTGCCAGAGCCTGGAAGTCCTCGCGGGTATGAGCCGGCAAGATTTATCGAACCTATTGTACTCACATTGCATGGTGGCGGACACAGCCTTGAGGATATCCGCCCAATAAGAAATGATAGCGGCCTTAAGGATTTGCCGGGCATTGATGCTGTACCCTGTCCTGATGCCACCGGAGACTGGTTTTGACGAATGGGAGGAGGCCATGGCCTTGACAGGCTTGGAAAAGTGGACAAAAGCATATAAAATTTTCCATGAAAAGCTGGTCAAACCGTAGCATTATAAATTTAATCGGAACGTTATTTTGACAACCACTATAATTGCTGGGGACCATTTATTTCTAATCGCCGATTCTGGTAAATTAACTTGACATTGATGGCGTGTTATCACATGTTGATGCAAACGATTGCACCTGTTTTGACCGGTATTGTATTTGGGAATATGACATGATGAAACGAATTACCTTAAAGGATCTGTCAGAAATGACGGGTTTTTCGATAGCCACTGTTTCAAGGGCGTTAAAGGATCACCCCAGAATTAGTCAAAAAGCCAAGAAGAAAATCTTTGAGACAGCCGAACAGGTCGGCTATCAACCAAGCATGATAGCCAGAGGTCTTAGAGAAAAAAAAAGCTATCTTATCGGTCTTATTATATACGATCTTGATAATCATTTCCACGCTGCTGTGACGCGACGGATAATTGAGGATGCCCAGCTTGAAGGGTATCAGGTAATTATACGAAGCACATTGGATCGCCCGGAAGGGGTGGCAGAAGCTATTGAAGACATGAAGAAGAGTGGCGTTGATGGAATAATCATTACTGCGACCAGACTTAAAGAGGAATCAGTAAAGAACTTAATTAAAGAAAAGTTCCCGGTTGTTCAGGTGATGCGCCGCTTGGAAGATGAAACTGGTGTTCAGATTGTTTCAGATGGCACTTATGGTACGCATATGCTGGTCAATCATCTCTTGCGGTCCGGACGCCGTAAAATTGCAATGATTGGCGGACCTGAAGGCCTATCAACGAGCAAGGGGCGGTATGACGGATACTTTCAGGCAATGAGAGAAAATGATATTGCTATCAATGAAAAGCTGGTCCTGAAAGGAACCGCTTTCAGCTATGATACGGGATACCGGCTCTGCAAAAAAATGTTGCGCCAGGGGCTTAAACCGGATGCCATAGTCTGCGCAGATGACCAGATAGCTTTTGGCGTCATGCAGGCCTTAGATGAAGCCGGTATTTTTATTCCTGAAGGGATTGCCCTGGTCGGATTTGACGATTGTGAGATGTCGTCTCATCCAAGGATTCAGCTGACCTCGGTCAAATACGATATAAATCAGATGTCTCTTCTTGCCGTTAGAAGCATATTGAAGCAAATAGAAGGGTGCTGCATTGACTACAAATTAATTAAACTTGTCCCTCAACTGGTCGTGAGGAGGACTTGCGGTTACCAGACGGTGTGATGGAGTCGACCGATTTTTCCAATATATCGGCCTGATTTGTGCAATTTTTGCACTAAAACCTTCAAAAAGATGATATATTTTCTTTTCATAAGTTTGTTCTGCTTTTTTTCATTGCCGATCAACAACGTATGTTTATCAATATAATATCCCGATTTTAAATATTTATTTTAAACATATCCTGTGATTTAAAAATGGCTTGACATTTTTGTTTTTTGCAAATATAGTTTGTGCAAACGTTTGCACATTTATAGGCAATTTAACAGAGGTTGCGGGGTGATGGGCCGGGATAAAAATTAAGTTTATTTGTTAGAGTAAAAGACCGGCCAGAATGGGGGAGCCTCATTCAATTCAACTATCCCGCAGAAACAATCTCTTTCTGTGAACAGAAAATAAAAACCTAGGAGAATTGATTAATGGCATTATCGTTTTTGAAGGCAGAAAAACAGAAAACCGCCGCTGATTTAGAGAATGTTCAAAAAGCTGTAAAAGAGATTATAAAAAAAGTAAAAGCAGAAGGGAACGCTGGATTAGCTTACTATCAAAAGAAATTCGACAGCCATACCCCGGGCAGTTTTCGCGTGACGCCGGAAGTGGCCGCAAAAGCGAAAGAATCTCTTCCCGGTGAGGTTGTGGAAGAACTCGATTTTGCTATCGAACAGGTAACGGCCTTTGCCCAGGCCCAAAAAGATTGCTTCAGCTCACTGGAAACGGAGATTCAGCCGGGCATGAAGATGGGGCATCGTGTCATCCCTGTAGATGCCTGTGGGTGCTATATCCCGGCGGGGCGGTATCCTTGCCTGACCGCTGCTGTCATGTCCATTGCTCCGGCCAAGGTTGCGGGTGTCAAACGGATTGTTGCTGTAAGCCCTCCTGGAGCAATGGGAGAGATTCATCCGGGGATTCTTTATACGATCCACGCACTTGGCTGTAATGAAATTTATTGTATGGGCGGTGCACAGGCAATCGCCGCCATGGCGTATGGGACAGAGACCATAAAACCCGTTGATCTGATTGTTGGGCCGGGGAATCAGTTTGTGGCAGAAGCGAAACGCCAGGTGTACGGAAGAGTTGGCATTGATTTTATTGCAGGGCCGAGCGAGGTGCTTGTCATTGCGGATGAGTCTGCGAAGGCCGACTGGGTTGCCGCCGACCTGCTGGCACAGGCTGAGCATGATCCAAATGCAAGAGCCTGCCTGGTTACAACTAGCAGGGCGCTTGCTGAAGAGGCGATGGGGCAAATTGAGCTTCAGCTTAAAGAAAGGTCCACAGAGGAGGTCGCCCGCGCCTCATGGGTTGACAATGGAATTGTTGCTTTAGTCGATACAATTGAAGAAGCCGTTGAATATACAAATAAATATGCTCCTGAACATTTGGAGATTCACACAGCAGCACCCCGCAAAGTCCTGAACGGATGCCGTCATTATGGTTCTGCCTTTTTAGGAGAAGATACAGCGGAAGTCTATGCGGATAAAATCGCCGGCCCCAATCATACATTGCCCACATCAGGGGTGGCAAGGTACAGCGGCGGGCTCTGGGTCGGTATGTACATGAAGGTGCAGACCCATATGGAAACGGACCGAGAAGCCAGCATAAAACTTGCCCGATATTCAGAAATCCAGGGTAAATTCGAGGGAATGGATGCCCATCGTTACGCAGCAGCAATCCGGTTAAAAGACTATTTGAAAGAATAGCGAGCCGGAGTCTGGACAGCAGGTCAACTGTATTAAAGGTCAACTGTATTAATTTTTAAGTTTTAGGAGGGAAAAATGATTAAATCTTTCAAACTGCATCTTAGGAACGTTACAGGTTTCTCAATTCTGTTACTGCTGATTATCTTGATGCTGGTACCCGTATCTGTGGCAGCCAAAACGTATCACCTGAAGATCGGTTGTTTAGAATCGCCTGACGGCCCCAATACACTGGGTTGGAAGACCTTTGAACAATATGTTGAGTCTGCCAGTGGTGGCCGGATTAATGTGGATATCTATCCCTCAAGCCAATTGGGGGATTCTGAAAAGTTGCTTGAAGGCCTTAAGTTAGGTATTCATAAAATGGCTCAAGGGGACGAATCAATCACTGGTGCATACGATCCTATGATGATCTGGTTCACCCCGTATTTGTTTCAAGATGAGTTCGTAATGAAGAAGTTTTTCGAAAGCAGGACATTCGAAGAGCTGAGCAATATGATGGCCAAAGATCTGGGCGTACGCCCCCTTGGTGTGGCCCCTTATGGATTTTATAATTTTATCAATAAAAAACGGGCTGTTCACCGCATTGAAGATCTTGATGGATTGAAATTGAGAACACTTCCAAACAGTCAGCTGACTATCAAAACCTGGGAGGCTTTAGGTGCCGCGGCTACGCCGGTTTCCTGGGCAGAAATTTATACGGCAATTAAAACCGGAGTTATTGACGGATTAGGCCACACGCTGACGATTATGGTTGACCAGAGATATTATGAAGTGGCGAAGAATGTAACGCTCGACATGAGTATGGGGTGCGCAAATCTTTACCTGATCAATGAAAAATTCTATCAATCATTGCCAAAGGATTTACAGATGGTTCTCAAAAAGGGTTCACAGATGGCCGCGGCTACGGAGTTTGGTATCGCAACCTACCGCAACCGTGTTGTTTCCATCGATACACTGAAAAATAATGGTGTTAAGGTCGTATCCTTAAGCGCGGCTGAAAAAGCACGATTGAAAAAAGCCGCTCATGATGCCGTAATGCCGTGGATAACGGAAAAAGTTGGAGAAAAAATGGCTGCCCAAGTCCTGGAAACCATCGCTGCCATTGAAGCCGGAATGTAGTTAGTTGGCCAGGTCATCCAGATGGTGGATATGCCAGAAGAGACCCCCCTGTCGGTGCCTTGCAGACACCGACAGGGGGCTTTATTCCAAAATATGAGGCGGAACAACTGAAGTGTTTGCTTTGTCTCCAACAAAAAACATCTTATGAAAAAAATAACAACCGTTCTGGATCATCTCATCCGAGTCGTCATTATATTGGCAACCGCTGGAATGCTGGGCGTCATCTGTCTGCAGATCTTTTGTCGTTTTATATTGAACGATGCACTTTCATGGCCGGAAGAGGCTGCCCGGTTTCTAATGATATGGTCGCTGTTTTTGGCCGGCGGGTACGCTTTGAAAGATCGTGAACATATTGGACTCACTTTTTTCGCAAATCGCCTTCCAGAAAGGATAAGAGCCTTTATGACCGTTATCCTCCATCTTTTTATAATTGGATTTCTATGTGTTGTCGTCATTGGCGGATGTCAGGAAGTCATCAGCCTGATGCCGCTTAAAACAGGCGCTTTGCGGATATCTCGAGCAGTGCCTTATCTTATCATGCCTATCAGCGGCGTGTTTTATATCGCTGTATCGGCACGGCTTTTAATCGAAGATTTGAGGCTTATCATCAAAGATAATCCTGGCGTGAGGTCCAAATGACACTTGCAATTTTAATCATATCCTTTGTCCTGTTTATTCTCATGGGGATGCCCATAGCATTTGCAATAGGTATCTCCTCATTGTTTGCACTGATGACCCAGGATGTGCCGCTGATTCTTATATCCCATTATATGTTTTCGGGTGTTGATTCATTTATTCTCTGCGCTATTCCAATGTTTGTGCTGGCCGGAGAGATTATGCTTCATGGGGGCATGACAAAATCATTGACTGATTTTTCTGATGTGTTAGTCGGTAAAATCAGAGGGGGACTGGGTCATACGAACATTATGGCCAGTACTTTTTTCGCCGGTATCACCGGTTCGGCAACAGCTGATACGACTGCCATTGGTTCCATTCTAATTCCTGCCATGTCCGGAAAAGGCTACAGCCGAGCATACAGCACGGCAATAACCATTGCATCATCGGTAATAGGACCGATAATTCCCCCGAGTTTGACTTTTGTTATATATGCGCTTGCCGTGGGCAACGTATCTATCGGCGGGCTGTTTTTAGCCGGTATTATTCCCGGAATTCTCACCGGTATTGGACTGATGACGATTAATTATGTCATAAGCCGGAAACGAAATTATGAAAAAAGAACCGAACCTTATGCTTGGAGTGATATTTTAAAAATTGTCAAACAAAGTGCTATCGTTCTGATTATGCCACTGCTAATCGTTGTCGGCGTGATCAGCGGTGCATATACTGCAACGGAATCGGCAGCGGCGGCGTCAGCTTATGCCCTTATTGTATGCATGGTTCTTTTTCGCAGTTTAAAGCTCTCCGATCTAAAGAAAATTTTTTTTAACAGTGCCAAAGTAAGTTCTATCATGTTTTTGTTATTGGCAACCAGCAATCTGTTCAGCTATGTTTTGGCAACGGAAAACGTTCCTGCCTTTATGGCTGATCTATTGCACGGTGTGACGGAAAATCCGCTGATATTTTTATTGTTTCTTAATGTAATGCTTTTGTTGATTGGCTGCGTTGTCGATCTCTTTCCGGCAATTTTCATTTTTGGACCTATTTTTGCGCCGGTGGCAGCTTCATATGGTATTTCACCACTTCACTTCGGGCTTATATTTTGTGTCAACCTTTTAGTCGGTTTGAATACCCCGCCGGTTGGATCCGGCCTTTTTATCGGTGCTGCAATCGGTAATGTGAAATTGGAAGAACTGATCAAAGAAGTCACGCCGTTTATCATAATGGAGTTCGTCATCCTTTTACTCATTACCTATATTCCGTTTATAACAACATTTGTTCCATCATTAGCCGGTTTTTGATGACAGGGCCAGCGCGCATAATGGATCGGAATAGAGGCAATTGTAAAAACCGTTTAAATCCGTCAGATTTGGCCCGGCCGAATTCAGTCACCTGGGTCCAGCAGTCCGCGCCGCAAATGATGGCGCAAAGAGAGATCAGGATCATGTCGTCAAGCAGGTGCCTCGTGTTGCGATCTCTTGGGTCCTAAATGCAGTCAAGGGGTTTTAGTAAAGGTGAACCGAGGAAATGTATCATAGTGTAACCGCCTAAAACTTAATGTTTTTAAGGAGATTACCATGCAACCAAACAAAAGCCTATATTTTTCATATAATTTGAACCGGTTATGATTTACAAGTAAATATTTCAATAAAATCAGATTTTTATGTGCAAAAACAATCAAACTCAAAAGCAGTTTTTATGCCAAAAGTCACATGCGATTGCCCTGCCCTCCTTTTAAACCGGCTTGTATACCGCGTTAAAAAATGATAGTCTACCCATAATTCATTTTACATATAATTTTGGTCAGGTGTGATGAATATATGGATTCCAACGTTCTTATATCACGCTTTCCCGCTTCTTAGTGTCGTAACAGGCTTTACACTGGCAGCCATTGTCTCTCACCCGTTGAGCATTCTCACTGCCACCGGCCTTTACATTTATGCGTTTCGCGTTTTGTGGTTAAGAGCATGAAATTAGGAGACAGCCCCCCGGAAAATTCCGGTTCAGGTCAGGTGCCTTCATACCGGCTGCCTGTAGGCGGCCATGTCAATACCCAGGCGTTTGACGATCTTTTGAATGGATGCCCGCTCAAGACCGCTGATTCTGGACGCTTCGGAAATATTTCCCCCGGTGTCCGTAAACAGGGTATGCAGGTAGTTTTTTGAAAAAAAATCCAATGCCTCCTTTTTCGCCTCCTTGTAACTGACGCGGCCGTTCCGATCCGCACCGGAATCGGGTTCCAATTCACCTTCAACCCGGTTGATCAGACCCAAATCAATGGTTCTGCCGTTTGAAAACACGGCCATCCGTCTCATATAATTGAGCAGTTCGCGAACATTTCCCGGCCAGGGCTGGCTCGAAAAATATCCAAGGGCAGCCGGATCGATTTGCATGGGTTTCATCCCCAGTTCACGGCAGGTTTGATTGATAAATTCCCGGGCCAGTAAAGGGATGTCATCTTTTCGCCGGCGAAGCGGCGGCACTTTAATGGAGAGTACATTTAAGCGATAGTAAAGATCTTCCCGGAATGTTCCCTGGCGGATCTTTGACTCCAAATCCTGGTTGGTCAGGGCGATGATCCTGACATCGGCTGTTTTTGAGATACTGCTGCCCACGGGCTTAACTTCTTTGTCCTGCAGGAACTTGAGCAGCTTGGCCTGGATCACGGGGCTGATATCCCCGATTTCATCCAGGATAAGCGTCCCTTTATCCGCTGACATGAAAAAACCGTCACGGTTCCTGTCGGCACCGGTGAATGCCCCCTTCACATGACCGAACAACTCGCTTTCAAGCAGTTGCTCGGGAATAGCCGGGCAATGCAATGCATGGCAGACCGCATCCCTTCGTTTGGAAAGTTCGTGAATCCCCCTTGCGATATACTCTTTCCCGCTGCCTGACTCCCCGGTCACAAGAACGGTATAATCGGTAACGGAAATAGCGGATATCTTTTTTTGAAGCTGCTTCATCACCGCACTCTGCCACATAAACCGCCGCCCGGGTTTTAATTGGTCCACCAATGCCTGAAGCCGCTGATTCTCGATTGAGAGGCGATAATGTTCGACCGCTCTTTCAACGGTAATATAGAGGCTTTCCCGTGCCACCGGTTTGGTCAGAAAATCCCACGCACCCTTTTTCAATGCTTTGACTGCGGTTTCAACCGTACCGTGTCCGGTGATCATAATCACGCAGAGCAGGGGGTTCATCTCCAGGCCGATCTTAAGCAGTTCCTGGCCGGATATGCCCGGCATCCTCAAGTCGGACAGCATGACGCCGATTGTCTCGGTCTTCAGCCGGTCAACAGCCGCCTCGCCGGAATCCGACCCGATAATATCCAGTGATGAAAACTTCTTTTTCAGGTTCCGGATAATCCCTTTTAAAAAATCTTTATTATCGTCAACAACAAGAATGGAGAACGAATCCATTTAATCGGCCTTTTTTTGTGCGGGAAAATAGATGTTAAAACAGGTGGTCTGATCGCTGGTTACCTCGATACGCCCGCCCAGGTCATTGATAAATCCGTATACAACCGCAAGTCCCAACCCGGTCCCCTTTCCCACCTCTTTTGTGGTAAAAAACGGGTCAAATATGGTGTTGAGTATCTTTTCGTCAATTCCGGGGCCGTCATCCTCAATGCTGAGAATGATTTCATCCCTGTCCGGATCCCGGCGGGTTGAAATTTCCACGTTTCCGCCGCTTTCCTGAAGGGCGTCAAAGGCGTTGAGCCAGAGGTTGGTTAATATCTGCTCCAGTATGGCGGCATCGCATTTGATATCCGGCAGATCCGGTGCCAGGTCCGATACCACCCGGATATTCCGTGAGGCGGCCTGGGCCTGGAAGACCTTAATGGCATCCGAAACCACCCGGTTAATAACGCATACCCCTGAAATCACCTGCTTGGGCCGGGAGAGTTTGAGCAGTTCCTGGACGACTTTCTGGACACTTTGGGTATGTTTTTCAATCACTTCGATGTCTTCAATGGTCTCCGGATCCGCCACCGCATCCTTCACCAGATCGGTATAGCAGCTGATAACCCCCAGGGGATTGTTTATTTCATGGGCCACACCTGCCGCCATTTTACCCACGGCGCTCAACCGTTCCGCCTGCTGCATCCGGGACATCATCTGCTTTTCCAGGGTGATATCCCGGGCATAGAGAACGATTCTTAAATCCACACCCTCCCGTTTGGGAAGCGGATAGAGATAGAGCTTGTAGGATTTGTTGTCAGGCGTCCGGATCTCCTGCCCCCCCGGACCGCCTTTCCGGATCATCTCCTTGAAAACGTCTGTATTCAACTCCCTTTTCCAACCGGTCTCAAGAAGAGCCGTTAATTCGTTTTCCCGGCCTTTTTTCCGTTTTTCAAACAGGATTTTATTACAACCGGTATTGGCCATGAGAATATGGCAGTTGGTGTCGATTAACAGGAGCGGATCGGAAATCCCCTCAAAAACCGATTGAAGCATATCATTTTGAAACTTTACATTGGAAAAGGCCTGGATATTTTCAATTAATATGGCCAGCTGCCGTCCCAGTCCCAGGAGAATGGCCGGGCTTAACTCTTTCATCCGGGGCGTTTCCGGCCAAGAGATGCAGAGAATCCCCCAGTGGCTTCCTTTGGATTTGACGGGAACATAGAGGCTATCCTGCGAAAACCGCACCTCATCCTTCCATAAGATCTCTTTCACCTCTTCATCCAGGGGATCATCAATACCCGTCTGTCTTTTCCAGGCATAGGAACGTTCGGTGGCCACGGTGCAGTGATAAATCACCTGTTTGGCATTGAACCGCAACCCAATCCTTTCAAGCGCCCCGGATATCACCTGCTTTGAATTATCCGCACCGCCGAAACCGGCCAGAATATCAACAAAAAGCTGAACATCGGACCGGTGTCTCTGCGCCTTATCATTAATTTCACTGGTCCGTTTATCAACAATCTGTTCCAGATTCTGGGTATAATCGATGAGATCGTTTTTCGCATCTGACAGACAGATGGCCAGTTCATCCACCCCTTCTATCAGCCCTTCGATTTCATCTTTTTCCCGGAGCCGGTCAATAATTGTCTGCTCCCTGTCCCCTGAAAACCGCGTTTTAAAAATACTGGAAAGCGTATGAAGATTTCGGATGACCAGCCGGTCGAAAAAGAGACTGATCAATGAGGCAAACCCGATGATCCCGATCAGATAGAAGGTCAGATACTGGGACGTCACCTCTTTTGCCGGGTTTTTAATCATGTCCACGGGAAATCCGGCCACCACGACCCCGCCGACTTCTCCCACCGAATAGTGAAATCCGTTTTTATCCCCGTAAATCCGAAGCAGTTCCACCGGGGCATCTGCCGGATCGCCGTGGCAACTCATGCACGATTCGTAAAAGACAACCGGCCGGGCCACGAAGTGATATTCAATTTCGCCCAGCACGGCATCGTCCTCCCAGATGGTCAGGTTTCTGTCCCGGTCAAACATCCGGATCAGATCGGATTCCAGATCATTGGGTGTAGAGTCGGGATTCCTGGGTTTTTTAGATACCCGGCTGTAATAATAGTCCAGATCATCCTCCATCTCCAGCCGTGTCATGACCTGCCTGGAAATATAGGACGACGACATGGCCTTGAGTACAAACCGGCCTTCGGGAAGGGTATCAAACATTTCCGGGCGCAACACGGTTTTCACATAATCCTGGACCGCCGTGGACTGGGCCAGCAGCATCCGCGACCGTTCGCTGATCTGGGCCGTCATGATCGAATTGAAATGAAAGTACAATATCACGCTGATGCATATCCCCAGTGCCAGTGCAAAGAGAACCAACCCGGTAATGAACTTCATACGCAGGTTAAACCGGTTTAAAAACATGTCTTCCCTTCCATTTGATTAAAAACAATACCAATTCATACCAGAGAAATTGCAAATAAAAAACCCAAATGATGAGATACGATACGCTTCCTTGGCCCACAGCATATACCATCGGTAACTTCTTCCAATATGACCGCGGCCGTATTCAAGTTAAGTTTTTTTTTGACGGACGAATCTTTTTTGTGTATCTTTAATCTAATTATTCTTCTCACATAATAATTATTTTTTAACCCGTTACAATCAAATGGCAGAACAGACAAAAATCGTATTGTTTTAAACAGGTATTTGCTGTCGGACATCAGTGTTTATCCTGCCGTGTAAGAAAGAATATCAGAATATTACAATTGAATCAAAATCACTATGAGGAGATCCAGACATGAATCCGTTTAAGTTGATCCGAACCGTTTTAATGGTCTACTGTTTCCTGTTTGCAACCGGCAATTACACGGCCATGGCCAATGAGCCGTCTGCTGCCGAATATGGTGTTGTTATAAATCTTTCCGGCAAACAGCGGATGCTGTCCCAGAAGATGAGCAAAGAGGTGCTTTTAATTCATCTCAACCATGAAAAACAGAGACAACTGACCAGTTTGAAAGCAACGGCAGCACTTTTCGATAAAACGCTGACCGGGTTGAGAGACGGGGATGAGAGCCTTGGGCTCCCTCCCACATCATCCCGTAGAATTCTCAGGCAGATCGACCAAAAAATCCACCCGGTGTGGAATCCGTTTTACAGTCATATAAAAGGGATACTGGATACAAAAAATGTAAGCCCGGATCAGCTGGAGGCGATTGTCCGGCTGAATCCCGTGCTGCTCTCGGAAATGAATAAATGCGTCAAGCTCTACGAAAAAGAAGCCGCAAAGACCGGACTGAAGTCCGATCCGGCCCTGGCCGTTACCATCAATCTTTCCGGTAAGCAGAGAATGCTCTCCCAGAAAATGAGCAAGGAATTTCTTTTGATTGCAAGCCGGTATCAGGTTGAAGAAAACCGGCTGAACCTCCAGGAAACATACGGGCTTTTCGAGAGAACCCTGAAAGGGCTGCTGGACGGAGACCCGACCCTTGATCTGACCGGGACGAAAGACCCGGCGATTCAAACCCAGCTAAAAAAAATCCAGACCCTGTGGGAGGCATTCAAACCCCTGGTTGAGCCTGCCGCCCAAACCAAACAGGATATTACGGCGGATCAAATCGCCCGGGTTGCCGAATTGAACCTGCCGTTACTCACAGAGATGAATACGGCCGTCAAAATGTATGAACGCCTGGCATCTAATTAACTGAAATTCCGCGGGTAAGATCATGATAAAATTAAGAACCAAAGTATTATCGATGGGGGGAATGACCATTGCCATTCAAATCATCATCTTTTTGGCGATTTCAATCACCTTTTCCTCTTTTTTAACCGGATTTGATGAGATCATAAAAAAAACGGATCAAAACCAGTTGATGGTCAATGACTTTCAGGAGGATATAAAATCCACCGGGTGGCAGGTGAATCAAATGGTGTATCAGATGGGAGAACTGAACAATCTGATCGACCGGACGAATAATAGCGTAAAAATACTTGAAAGAAAAATCATCACCAGCTCAAAAGACCTGACGGATATTTCCCAAAGCATAGAGGAACTGCTGGATTCCATTGAAGACGAGACGGTCCAGGATCTTCTCTTCGATATGGCGGACGGTGTAGGCAATCTCCAGGAGATTATGAAACGCGAAGCCCTGGTCAGTCTGCGGTATTCCGTTGAAAGCATGGATGTATCCACACAAAAAGTTGCCGACCAGCTTGAGAGCATCAATATTATATCGAGCCACCTGGAACATCTTAAAAAAATCGGAATTGAAATTACCAAGACAAGCAGTGAAATCCATCGTATTTCAGTTCTGTTTGCCGATTCCATTAAAAAGAACAAGTTCTTTTTATCCTTGCTGATACTGGGTTCAGGCATCATTGCCGTTTTTGTCAGCTTCTTTGTTCTACGGTCCATCACCGCCCCTTTGATGAGGGTTGTGAGCATGGTTAAACACATTGCCCAGGGAGAAGGCGATTTAACCCAGCGGCTGGATGTAAAATCAAAAGATGAACTGGGAGAACTTTCCACATGGTTTAATGCATTTATAGAGCGGTTGAACGATATGATCGTTGGTATCCGGTCCAACGCAGAGACAGTTACAGTGGCATCCGGCGATCTGCTTACGATTTCCGGGGAGATGTCCGAAGGGGCGCAGGAGTTGTCCGGCAAATCAAACACTGTGGCTGCCGCATCGGAACAAATGAGTTCAACCATGAATTCTGTTGCTGCGACAAGTGACCAGGCCGCCGCCAACATCGGCATGATTTCGGATTCGGCATCTCAAATGCAGAGCCAGTTGGGGGAGGTTGCCCAGAGCTGTAAACAGGCCAGGCAGATATCCAAAGATGCGGCAACAACGGCGGATAAAACAGCGGAATGTGTCGGCATTTTAGGGGATGCCGCCGGTCAGATCTCCAAGGTCACCGAAGCCATCACTGAAATTGCGGAGCAGACCAATCTCTTATCACTCAATGCAACTATTGAGGCGGCCAGGGCCGGAGAGGCAGGTAAGGGATTTGCCGTTGTGGCAAGTGAAATTAAAAGTCTTGCCACCCAGACCACCCGTGCGACAGAGGATGTAAAAGAGAAAATATCAAAAATACAGAACTCCACCGATGATGCCATCCGTGACTTCAAAGAGATTTCAACGGTTATCTCGGATGTCAACCGGATCGTTTCAGATATTGCCGAAACCGTAGAGGCGCAGTCCGGGACCGCCACGGACGTTGCGGAAAACATCCAACAGGCATCAACAGGTTTGACCGGGGTGAATGAAAATATCAATCAAAGTTCCCAAGTATCTTTGGAAATAAGTCGTGACATTTCCAAAGTCAAATCCGTCTCAGCAGCCATGTCACAAAAAAATGAACTGCTGAATAAAAGCGCCGTGGATTTATCCGACCTATCTTCCGCCCAGATGGATATGATCCGTGCCTTTAAAGTTTCGGAGAAAGGCACTGCCGGATCTGAAACAGATTAAATGCGCGGTGCCTGTCAGGAATGAATGACTGCCGGATAGGTTTTGATGATATTCTGCCAGGCATACCGTTCCATATGGCCGGATAAAAAGGGACGTAACGGTTCGTATTCGCAATAATTATCCACCATCTCCTCCAGCCTCTCCTCCAAATCTTCATCTGTTTGATACAACAATTTGTCATGGACGTTTTCAGGAATGATTTCAGGGTAGGATAAACGTCGGGGCAGGAGCGGGATACACCCATGCCGGACCGCCTCCACAATTGAAATCCCAAAATTTTCCTGGATGGCACTGGATACGACAATGGCCCCTTTTCTTAAACAGGCCAGGTAATCGTCTCTGGCAGCCAGGTATCCGTATTGAATCAACTCCTCTTTGAATTGTTTCCCGGCCCGGTCAAACGCACCGGGTGCCTGGGTAAAATCTTCACCCAGCAGGGCCAGTGAAAAACAGATCTTTTTCTTTTTAAGCCGGGCAAGGGCCCGGAAAAAGGGATCCGGATTCTTATCATACTCCCACCTGTGGTTCCAGATGATCAAGGGTGCTTCGGTATTTGGGGGTGCCAATTCGATCTTTCCGGGCTCAAACCGGCAGCCGGGGTAGATTACTTGCGTCTTTTTTTCAATCCGTTCGATCATCCCGGCGGGTATCGCGTCGGGCATCCGGCGGATCAGTTTCCGGGCATGGTATAAAAACGTGTTTAAATGATGGTGTGAATTAAAGAAAACCCGGTCTGCTGCCAGTGCGGAAATGATATTGGTAAACCCCAGATGAAAATCACGTTTCTGCCGCTTTGCCAGGGGATAATCCAGCTGGTTCTCATGAAAATAGAGCCAGACCGGCGGCAGATCCGGACCGGCCAGGGCTTTCAAATCCGTTAAATCCATCATATCCGTCGCCAGGATCAGGTCATAGGACGCCATATCGGAAACCGTCCGGGCAAAATAAAGCGCCGCCCCCCGCATCCGCCATTTCCAGAATCGGTCCGGCAGGGTAACAAGGGTGACCTCATGGGGACACACAGACTGAAACCCCAGGGCAAAATCTTTATGGGAACCGCCGTAAAATGGTTCAAGAAAGAGAATTTTCATACCATTATTTTCCAGCATTCAAGCATGATAAAAACAGTGGTAATGAATGCCGGTGGGTAAGTCAAGCCGCCGGCATTATTTTTTATAAAACCGATTGCCATCCGCTCGATTCGATTATAAGACAATGCTGTCATGGAAAAAACGGTTTCACATACGGTGCGCAATAATTCGGGACAGACCTTTAAAACCGATCAATTGAGCATTGCGCTTGACTGCCGGGGCGACAATGCATACACCAAGCTCAGCTACCCGGTTAAATACGGCATCTTTTCACGGCTTGAGACCCGGGACCATCTATTTGAGTTCAACCTCAATCATGAAATCCGTCATGCCAAGGCCAAAACCCGTGACTGGCCGCACCCGTCCGAATGGCTGAAACGAACATTGGGAAACGACTGGGTCTATTATTCTTCCGGAGGATATGCCGGTGTATACGAAGCCATCGGTGAATATTACCTGCCCAATTTTACCTACCCCACCAATGCCGTTATAGGGGGGAAGCCGTTTAATGAACCGCCCGTTGAAACCATTGTCAATCATTGGCCGGATCTGCTGGCCAAAATCCCTTCCACCGGACTGCCGGACCGATTTACAAAGTGGTTAAACCGGGTCAAACAAATCGATGCCGGCACCCTCAAAAAAAAGGCCGACCGGTTATTTGGTATTAACGGCACCCGTGTGACGGTTCTGCCGCCGGATGCCAGGCATGTGGACTATAACGTCATCCCGCTGACCATCAGTGACGGGTGCCTCTATAAATGCCGGTTCTGCAGGATTAAGAATCAAAAGCCGTTCTCAGCCCGCTCACACGCAGATATTTCAGGGCAGATCAGGGAGTTAAAAGATCTTTTAGGAGATGATCTGATCAATTACAACGCGCTTTTCCTGGGAGAACATGATGCGCTGAATTCCCCTGAGAATCTTATTTTGGATACGATTCAAGAGGCTGTCAGGGAATTTAATTTTAAAGGCAGTTATATGAAGGATAGATATCTGTTTATGTTTGCCAGTGCCGACGCGTTGATAGACAAAAAGACGGCCTTTTTTGACCGTCTCAACCGTCTGGATATGACCCTTTTTATCAATGTCGGACTTGAATCCTCTGATCCTGAAACCCTTGACCGGATAGGCAAACCAACACCCCCTGAAAAGATCAGGGCCGCCTTTGAGAGAGGCAAGGCCGTAAACGCCGGGTTTTCAAACATTGAGGTCTCTTTCAATTTTATCATGGATGACACCCTTGCTTCAGGCCATCATGATTCAATGCTTCGCCTGATTCGCGGCAGCGTTTCACGGCCTGTATCCAAGGGAACCATCTACCTTTCTCCCTTGCGGTTTGACCGCCCGTCCCGTCAGGTGCTTTACGATTTTTACAAAATCAAATCCCTGAGCCGTTTTCCGGCCTTTTTATATATCATACAGCGATTGTAGTCTCTTTGCCCGACCACAAGATATGGACCCGGTTTCCATGTTCTGAAAAGCCGTATCTTTTTCTCAACAACGACGAGGTTTTCTTTACGGTATCATTTTCCAATCTTGTGATACCAGGTTTCATTCCCATAATAATTCTTGGTACATTTCGGACAGAGGCTGTGGCTGAAGGAGGCCTGTGAATGTTCTTCAATATATGCTTCCAGTCGTTTCCAATATCCGTCGTCATCACGGATTTTTTTGCATTCAGAGCAAATGGGTAAAATACCTTTTAATGTTTGAATCTCTTCCAGAGCGGATTGCAGTTTTTGAATCAGTTTCTCCCGCTCCGTTTCCTTGAGTATACGGTCTGAAATATCATGGGCAATACACCTGGCACCGACCAGCATCGGCCCGTTCCATATATAATCCATATTAAAAAGGGTATGAATAATACCACCGTCCTTTTTAACGATATCATATTCCACACTAGGTTGAATATCCCGTCCCTTTGAAAGCGCGCTAAACCGCTCGATAAAAAGCGCTCTGCTGTCCAGAGTTAACAACTCCAACGGATTCATTGTCAAAAATTCCTGCTGTGTATATCCGCAATATTCACAGAGGGTCTCATTCACACTAATCAATCGGTTTTTCACCAGATCGATTTCAAATATCCCCACTGGCACATTTTCAAAAATAAGCCGGTATTTTTTTTCACTTTCCCTGAGTTTGCTTTCAATCAGATGCCGCTCTACGATCTCCTTGTTTAATTTTCGATTGGAAAATAAAACCATTGAAATGACAAAAAGTAAAACACCGGATACCCCTGCCACCCATTTCATGACATCCCTTTTATGAATACCGTGTTCATACCGGACTGAAAGCCATTTGTTGATAATTTGATTTTGTTCTTCCGAACTGAAACTTGCCAATGTTTTATTGATAATCGAAGCCAGCTCCGGCCAGTCATTACGAACGGCCATGGCCAGTTTGTGATTTCCGAACGAGGTGGGAGCCGCCACTTTTATATTGGTATATCCCCGGCTCTGAATCGTATAACTTCCCACCATCAAGTTGCCGATAAAGGCTTCCGCTCTCCCATGGGCCAGGGCCTCCAGAGACCGGGCGATGAGATCGTCACCCGAGATGACGTTTAAGCCGATCCCCGGGTATTTTTGCATTAACGTCTCATGGATGTAATATCCGTCGGGCACGGCCACGGTCCTTCCATCCAGATCTTTCATTCCGCCGATAAAAGGAGAGTCTGTACGCGAAAAAATCACCCAGGGAAAAGAGAGATATTCATCCGTGAATACCATATACTTTTTCCGGTCTTCCTTAATTTTGACTATGGGTATCAAATCGATCTCCTGATGATTCCGAATCAGGGACAACGCCTTTCTAAAGGGAACACCTTTTGCGGAAACAAACCGGTACGTTATATGATGATAATCCAGGACGGTTTTAATATAGTCTATGGAAATCCCTCGAAGCGGCCCATCCGTAAAGATAAGCGGGGGGGAGTTCACGGCACGAATCCGTACGGTATAATTTTTATCAAGCCAGTTCCGCTCATCCTGGGTCAAAACGATTCGTGTCCGGCTGTCCAGTGGAGAACTGTTTGCCGGCATAAAAAGAGCTGCCACAAAACAGACAGCACAGGTCAAAATTTTTATATTTGGTTTCATAAAAAAAATAATGTACCTCTCTTTTCTAAACGTTAATATTTAACAGATCTCTTCTTTAATAGGGCCGGGTTAAAACAGATCCGCTTTTAATCAATGTTAAAAGATTGCAGAAAGAGAAATTGCAGAATCAAGCGTATCCATTTTATTAAGATGTCCGGTTTATTAAGATGTCTGGGTCAAAGAATCCGGTGACGTTGGGAACCCGTCTTTTTACGACCTTAATAAACGGTTATAACACAAGAATTTGATTGTCAATAAAAAAATGGCCGACCCTGGCCACCATATAAAAAATAACAACACCTTGATTGAAGGCGGTGGTCATTAAATGGGATATTCAGTGTGTCAGGCTGCTCTGCCCCCCCTCAAGGATCAAAAGCCTTGACGGGGAGATACCGGCTTTTTTGTAATAATCAACGGTTCGCCTGGCACTGATGTCGCCCCGGGAAGAGACAACAACGATTTTTGGATCTGAGGACTCAAGCCTTGGCAGGTATCTGCCCATCCGAGCCTTTTGAAAATCCGTCTGCACCGGATATGCACCTGTTGATATGGCGCCCTTGATCGGAAGAGCCTTAGATTCCGTCTCCGGCCGGATATCAAGGATAATAACCGATTCACTGTTTTTAATTTTACGATGCAACCCTGCCGCAGATATAAACAGGTAAGTGGTCCGGTCGATCACCCTTCCCACGGTTGTATCCGGATCACTGGCCCATATGTAAAACGATTCATCATAATTTTTTACCCGGTCATACCCCAGCATTTCCATGATGACCTGAACATAGGCGGACCGGATACCGGCCGTGCAATAGAGGGCAATCCGGTCCTCCCGCCCTAAACCGGTTTGTGTAAGCATCTGGTTCAGCTCATCCACTGGTTTTAACAAGCCGTCAACTAAAAAATTCGTATAGGGTAATAAAACAGCACCGGGAAGATGACCCCCTCTTTTCTCACCAAATTTCACCGCCCCGTTGTATTCGTCTTCCGCCCGCGTATCAACCAGGGTATAGGCGGCATAATCCGATTTCAGCTGACGGGTATCTATGAATCTTCGGAAATCCGGAAGGGATACCCGGAAATCACTTTTCACGGGGGTGGTCCGCTTCAGGGAAATCGGACCGTTCTGTTTTTTCCACTCCCGGATCCCCCCGTCCAGCATTTTCAATTTTGACAGGCCTGCAATCCTGAGTGTCCAGAAAATCCTGCCGTCTTCCCCCCATCCTTTATGGGTATCCGCATAGATCACAATCTCGGACGCTTTTGTTATCCCCAGATCTGATATCACGTTTGAAAGAATTTCCATATCCGTTGCCGTCCCCCACCCCGGGGTGCCAAACTCAGGGGACAGATCGGATAATTGTTTCCAGGTCACCGGCAGCGCTCCCGGGATATGGCCGAATCTGTATCCCAGCCCCTCCCGGGCATCGAGAATAACCAGACCGGTTCCCAGGTGTTTCTTCAGCCAGTCCACGGATACAAAATAGCGATCATATCCGCTTCCCCATACCGACCCGACCGAAACAATCATCAAAAAGACCGGGATTAGAATTCGTTTTACTGCAGCCCCCATCTTTGCCCCCTATTTTTCTGATAATGTCTATTCCCGTTACCATTTGAATATTGTCTAAAAAAAGGGATGAAGTCAATTCGTTATTATGGATGCAGATGAGCGCTGCAATTGAGATATTCAATCCGGGGCCTCCACTATCTTGTGTCTGCCCACTTGATTTTACGCCGCTTTTAATGGTATTTTTCCGGTGATGAGCCAGGAACTTATTTCATATCACGGGGGTCACAGTGGCCAATACTGCAACCATGCCGAAGACCTGCTGGAAGAGATTATCTTAAAGTATATTGAACAAGGATTTAAAGCGGTTGGAATCACCGAACATATCCCGCCTGTAAATGATCAATTTCTTTATCCGGATGAAAGAGCACTTGGCCTTTCGGCCACGGATCTGGCAAAACGGTTTGAATCCTATTTTTCAGAGGTCTTTTCCCTTAAAAAAAAATATGCCGGTCAGATCACGATTTATGCGGGTATGGAAACGGAAACCGTCACCGGGTATGTGAACCATGTCAAACAATTGATTGAAACATTCCGGCTGGATTATATTGTCGGCTCCGTCCACCACATTGATGACCGCTGTTTCGATTACAGCCGGTCCGAATATGACGGGATCGCGGAATCCTTTGGCGGCTATGATCTCATGTACCAGAGATATTTTGATCTGCAGTATGAGATGATACAGGAATTGACCCCCTTTGTTGTGGGGCATTTTGACCTGATTCGAATCTATGATGATGCATATGAAGAGAGATTGACCCGACCGGCCATTGCAGAGAAGATCGACCGCAACCTGGCATTAATCAAATCCCTGGACCTGGTGATGGATTTTAACCTGCGACCGCTGACCAGGGGCGAAAAAGAGCCCTACATTACCGGATCCATCCTGAAAAAGGCAAAACGCCTGGGCATCTGCCTGGTACCCGGAGATGACTCCCACGGGGTGGCTGAGGCCGGCAATCACGTGAGTACGGCAACGCAGATGTTGATCCGGAACGGATTCAGTACGCAATGGCCTGTTCCCAAAATCTTGACAAAAGGACTGAAAAGATAAAATGAAAGCCGTGGTGCAGCGTGTCAGTGAAGCTGAAGTCGGCGTGGACGGTAAACCGGTTTCACGGATCGGCCAGGGCCTGGTTGTTCTTCTGGGGATCGGCCATGAAGACACAGAGGCAGATGCCGATTTTCTGGTGGATAAAATCGTACACCTTCGCATCTTTGAAGATGAAAACAGGAAGATGAATCTCTCTTTAAAAGATGCGGGCGGGCAACTGCTGATCGTCTCCCAGTTCACCCTCATGGCCGATTGCAGAAAAGGCCGGCGTCCCTCGTTTGTAAACGCGGCCAGACCGGGCCCTGCCAACAAACTCTATGAATACGTGATCGAACGGGCCAAAACCCACGGGGTCGATGTCAAATCCGGTGTTTTTCAGGCCATGATGGATGTCAGCCTGATCAACCAGGGACCGGTTACCCTGATCTTTGACACGAAAATTGATACGAAAATTGATACAAAAACAGGAACACAGACATGACGCCTGAGAACTTAACGATTATTCTTGTACGACCCCAGGGGCCCATTAACATCGGCTCCATCTGCCGGGTCATGATGAATTTCGGATTCAACCGTCTGCGACTGGTGGCTCCGACAAAAGAGTACAAAGCCCTTGATGCAAAAAAGATGGCATTATCGGCATTTCCGGTTTTGGAAAACGCCGGGGTTTATGATGATCTGCCCGCCGCCCTGGCAGATATCCAGGTGGCATTCGGCACCACCAGGCGATTCGGGAAATACAGAAAAGATTTCTATACACCGGCCGGAGCTGCTGAAAAATTAGATGCGGTTTATCATGAAAACCGATGCGCCCTGGTATTGGGACCTGAAGATACCGGTCTTGAAACCGCGGATCTTGAACTCTGCCAGCATTTTATAACCATTCCCACTCATGAGGATTATCCTTCCATGAACCTGAGCCATTCTTTATCCGTGCTCCTGTATGAGATCGCAATAAAATCCAACATTGTTAAAAGATTGCATGATCCCTCTGCCAAAAACCTGGCACCGGGAAATGAACTCGAAGCCATGTTCGGCCACATGAGGGAGACGCTGCTGCGCATCGACTATCTCGATCCCCAGAATCCGGACCACCTTTTGCGGACATTCAGGAAGATCTTCGGAAATGCCGGGTTGAGTTCCCGGGATGTCAGGATCATACGGGGTCTTATGAGCCGGATCGACTGGACTGAAAATCAAAGGAGAAAACATACCCATGTTTACAATGGATGATTTATTGGAAATCGCCATAAAAATGGAAAAAAACGGGGAATCGATCTATGCCGATTCTGTTGGGAAAATTGATTCCCGGCAATTGAAGGAGACCCTTGAGTGGATGGCTGCCGAAGAGGCCGGCCATGCCAAATGGTTCTCGCACCTGAGAAACGATCTGAAGTTAAAGGTGGATGAATCCAATTTAAAGCAGATGGTTCCAAAAGTGCTCCAGGATATGATGGGTGAAAAAACGCTCTCTCTGGAGGAGGTCGATTTTAGCACCATTAACACGGTTGATGACCTGTTTAAGACCTTTATCGGATTTGAGAAAGATACGATTATCTTTTACGAACTGCTTGAGATGTTCATTGAGGACCCGGCCGTACTGGACGGACTCAAGACGATCATCCGTGAGGAGAAAAAACATATTCAGGCCCTGGAAGATCGGATGAAAACCTTTTCAGGAGAACTGATCCTTCCTTGACAGAGTGAGTGGTTCACTTAAGGCAACGGGCGAATCACCGATACAGGATACCGGTCTTACGGGGCGGCTCAGCCGCCCCGTAAGACCGGTGTAAAAACCAATCCGTATTAGGGATAATATTTTTCAAGGGCCTGGATTGCTTTCTGCAGCGCCAATCCATAGGATTTATCCGCACTCTGTTTGGCCTTCATGGCCGCCAGCATGACGGCATGGTGGGTTTTGAGCCGCTCGATATAATCGGCCTGATCTGTTTTCACCCGCTGGGTTAAATAATAATCGCTGATGGTTTCGATAATCTTCTGGGCATGTGATTCCTTGTTCATGACCCAGCGTGTCATCTGGTTCACGGACTGGGCATCGGTTTTCCCTGCCAGTTCGGCCATCATGCTCGCCGCCTTGATAACCGTGACACTGTCTTCAAGCATCTGGTGGACCCTGGCATGATCATCAAAAATCCCGCAGGGCACCTGGCAATGGGAAAAAGCAGGTGAAGAAAACCCAATGATCATACCCAGACCGATCATGGCCCCCATCAATTGTTTTGCAAACGACTTCATATTGTCCTCCTTACTATTAGTGTCGATACAACGAAAAAATGGTTAATCTAAAATAGGCACGATACCGGGTTTCGTAAAGGTTGAAAAGTCTCTTTAACCCGACATTTCATGACAATTTGAGTAACGGATTCATGCCTGTTTTTAAAAACAAAAAAACAGGCACTGTTTTTTTCCTATCGCTCAGTAAAGGCCAGTCTGGTGGCAAGGGCGGCAAAAACAAGGGCAAAACTTTGCTGAATCCGCTTCATTATTTTGGGTGAATGCAGGATATACCGGCTGACCATGCCGGACAGCAGGCCGTAACAGACAAAAACGACAAAGGTCATGAGCATGAATACCGCGCTCAACATAACCATCTGCCGAATCGGGGCACCGGCATCCGGGGAGACAAACAACGGAATAAAGGCCAGAAAAAAAACAGATAGCTTCGGGTTTAAAATATTGATCAAAAAGCCTCTTACACCGATCTTCAGAAATCCGTTTTTATTTGTTGATCTGTCCGCTTGAAGCAATCCCGTGCTCTGCCACATGGACCAGGCAAGATACAGCAGATAGGCGGCACCGGCAAATTTGAGCAGAGAAAAGAGCACCGCGCTCATATGCAAAATAGCGGATAACCCCAGCACACAGGCCAGAAGATGGGGAAGAATCCCTGCCGTGCACCCGACGGCGGCGGCAACGGCGTTTTTCCAACCGGAAAAGAGCCCGGTTGAAACCGTGTATATAACACCGGTGCCGGGGACAAGCACGACAACTAAAGAGGTGAGTAAAAACTCCGTACTGAGCATATGAATCTCCTTTGGTATGTATAGATCCTTGCGTTGCTATGGGGTATTGCCCCGTTAATCCCTGTTATCAAGGATATCCAGAATGATTCTGCACTGGTTTTCAGCCCGTTCCACCAAAGCGCGGGCCTTTGCCATGGTCGTTTCTTTATACGCCTGATCCGTGATATCCGCCATGTTGATACAGACGTTTTTATAGGCGCCCCAGATTCCGGTTTCAAGCGCTTTTACCCCCACTTCAACATCAGACTTTGATGCCATATTGCCGTATTGTGCCACCCCTTTGAAGGCCTCCCAGGCAGAATCGGCCCGGGTCATGACAGAGAGGGGAATATCAATGGCTGTTTTTAATCCGTCCTCCATTTTTTCGGCCCGGAACCGTTTTTCTCCCTCTGTTGTCCGGGGAAGTCCCAATGCCTTGACATAGTCTTTAAAGGCATCGGTGTCAGCATCAATCATACTGATAAGCTCGTGGGCGGTGTGGTGGAGCGGCGGCACCAGCTGCCGCATCTTTTCATCCACGGCCTCAAACTTGCGAACCCCCAGGGTCAGTTTGGCCACCATGGCGCCCAACCCTGCCCCCATGGCCGCAATGGCCGCCGATGTGGCCCCCCCGCCGGGGGCGGAACTCCGGGCGGCAACTTCCTCAATAAAGTTTCTGACGCTCATTGAGGCAAGGGGCTCATCCTTTGGCTTTGCCACAATATACTCGATAATCTTCTGGTCCGGATCAAACCGTGAGATCGAGTTCAATCCCAGCCGCTCAACCGCAAGCCGGATCTTCTGGTCCTCTTCCAGGACAAAGAGTGATTCTTTTTCAATATAGTATTCCGCGGCCATGAGCATGGATTCAAGCGGCACAAGACCGACGATTTCCGAACCGATCACCGCCACCTTCAGTTTTTTTGCCTCCTCTTTGACGGATTCAAAAAGCAGGTGAATCGGTGTGGTCTTGAAATCGGTGAGATTCACCGTAACCTGGGCCAGGTTATGTTCGTCCACGTACCAGCCCATGCCTTTGACCTCCGGGTGTTTTCCGGGATCTTCCGGACCTCTTCCCGCCTCTCTTAAATTCAGGGCGATCCGGTGGGCCTGATTGGGTGTGGAAAGCAGATTCACGTTATAGGCGATCAAAAAAGACCGGGCACCGGTGACCGTGGCTCCCCAGGCGGCAATAAATTCTGCCGGTCCAAAGTCGGGTTTCCATTCCGGGGTGATGATTCGTTCGCCCAATCCTTCGTACTCACCGTCACGGATCTGCGGCAGGGTTTTCCGGTATTCACGGTCCTGGGAATTTTCGTAGAGATAGACAGGCACGCCCAGTTCCCTGCCCGCCCGTTCGCCGAATCTCTTTGAAACAGCCACACACTCATCCATGGTCACGTTGGCCACCGGGATAAAGGGGCAGACATCCATGGCACCCATCCGGTGGTGCTCTCCCTTATGCTCGGCCATATTGATCTTTTCTTTTGCCACCCGGGCCGCATTGACCGCGCCGTCTACAACCGCATCCGGTGATCCCACAAACGTGTAAACCGTCCGGTTTGTGGATTCACCCGGATCCACGTCCAGCAGATCACACCCGGGTGTCTGCCGGATGGCTTCTGCTATGGCTTCTATGGTCTCTTTGTTTCTGCCTTCACTGAAATTGGGTACACACTCGACTATCTTTTCCATCTGATCTGTCCTTTGTTTTGATCCTCTGTTTTAAATTCAGACAACCATACTAGCTTTAGCCTGTATATACAACATCCGGATAAGAATTATTTAATTTTAAAAAATCACCTTTTTTGGAAATGATTTCCGGTAAATAAGGCGAACGGTCCGACCGTTTATCAGCAAAACCGAAAAAAAAAGTCCATTGAGCTGCTCAATATCAGGTGGTTTTCAACAGACTGGGAAACCGGGACCGGTCCGTGTGAGGATAAAATTTGGCACCTGAAAACATGTTCATAAAGTCCTGGTTGACATTTAACTCCATATAGGTAATCGACCTTCTGATATTTAAAATCCGGTCAAATACCTGCGGGTCACTGAGAAACAGGATGGCGCCGCCCAGGGATGAATTGCCAAGCACCCTAAAGGTGTCAACCGGAATATCCGGCAGCATGCCGATGGATATGGCGGATACGGGATCAATGAACGACCCGAACGTTCCTGCCACGTAAAACCGGTCCAGATCTCCAAACGCCAATCCTGCCGTCTGGGTTACGATCACTTCCAGAATCGTGTACATGGCCGCTTTCGAACTGGTCAGGGAGTTTAAATCCACCTGGCTCAAACAGATCGGTTCCCCGGTGCCGGACTGCTCTGCATCCACCAGCCTGAACAGCATATCTCCATTCTCTTCATACAATTGACTGCCGCAGCCTTCTGTTGAAAATTTTCCCCGGATATCCATACGGCCGGAGAGAAAAAGGGCGGCTGCCAGGTCAATCATTCCGGATCCGCAGATACCGATGGGCGGTTTTTCGCCAATGGTGTGAACGGCAAGGCGGTTTGAGACAGGATCGACCGTCACCCGGTCAATGACACCGGGTCGGGCCGTCATTCCCATCTTGCTCATCCCGCCTTCAAGGGCCGGTCCGGCCGCCCCGGCACAGGCAATGAGCCACTCCCGGCTGCCCACCACAATTTCCGCATTGGTCCCCACATCCACCATGACGGCGGGCCGTTCCCGCTGATCCAGGTCAGAATAGAGGATTCCGGAAATCAGATCCCCGCCAAAGTAGGCCCCGATATTGGGAAATAGAAAGACCTGTCCGCGGACGTTGATGTTCAGTCCCAGTTCAACCGCAGCAACCGTATCCAGAATATTCATGCACGGGATATAGGGTTCTTTTATCATCTGGAACGCCTCTATTCCCGCAAACAGGTGGGTCATGGCGGTATTTCCCGCCCCGCTGACCGCATAGACATCCCCGGTGGACCGGCCATGGTTCCGGCACAACCGGCCGATCTCCCTGTTCACCCCTTGAATGACAAGATCCTGAAGTTGCTTGAGTCCACCGGGCTGATTGGAATGGTGGATTCTGGCCAGCACATCCGGGCCAATGGCGGCCTGGGGATTGTCAAACCCGGTTTCACCCAGCACCTGGCCGGTTTCAAGATCCACCAGGGCCATGGCAATCCGTGTGGTGCCGATATCAATGGCGATGCCGAGAACGGAAGACGGCGTGTCAGGGTCCAGTAAATCCAGCAAAAACCAGGAATGGCAGTCTTTGAACAGAACGGCTTTTGCCTTAAAGTTCCAATTGCGCAGATCAGACGGCAACCGCTTCATCACGGTCAAGGGAATTCGGACCCGCCCGGTGTCCAGTTCAACTTTTAAACATGCTTCCAGCCGCTGAACATCTGCCGTGTTATTATTCAAATCCGGCCGATCCACCCGGATGGACCGGACAAAGCCGTTTTTCAACATCACCTGTGCAGCAGCTCCAATCGTTTTTTTACCTTTGGAAAATAATTAAGCTCGGTATGGGGTAAAAACAGGGCACTCATATAATGATCCATATAGGACGGGGTGGAGGCCAGCTCAAAGTTGGTCATCATATTCACCACATTTGCCACGTCCCTGCGAAATGCATTGGTCAGGGTATTGATTTTACATCCGAGCAACGACCCGTTCCCCAGGTAGATCACCCGTCCCGGGTCAATCTCGGGCAAAAGTCCGATGGTAATGGCGCTTTCCAGATCGACATAACTGCCGAACCCGCCGGCCAGAATAATCTTTTCAATATCCTGAACCCCCAGGCCGATCTCATCCAGAAGCGTCAGGGCCGCACTGTACATGGCCCCCTTTGCCCGGATCAGGTTATCCAGATCCGGCTCGGTAATGGTGATGTCCCGGTCAATTCCGGCCTCTTTCTCATAGACCAGGACATATTCCCAGATATCTTCGGTTTGACGAATCCTCTGGGTCTCAAGGGACCGGTTGAATTTTCCCCGGGAATCGATAATACCGGTGTCCAGCAACCGGGCCGCCAGGGTAATCAATCCGGACCCGCAGATTCCCTTGGCCTTTTCATCGTCAACCGTCACAATCATGGGTTCAAAGGTCTCCGGGTTGATGGAGACATCCTCAATGGCACCTTTGATCGCCCGCATGCCGAATTTGACCCCCCCGCCTTCAAAGGCCGGTCCTGCCGAAGCAGCGGTGCAGACCATCCAGTCTTTATGGCCGATGACAATCTCCGCATTGGTACCGATATCCATATAGAGTGTCAGCTCTTCAGACCGGTACATGCCGGCAGCCATGATACCGGCAATGATATCCCCGCCCACATAGCTTGATACACCGGGATAGATCAGCGCAATGGAATGTTCCGCAAGCTCGATACCGATCTCTTTTGCATGGAACGGCGGGTAGAGGATGGAGGCCGGTACATAGGGATCTTTTCTGATATAGGTCGGGTTGATATTCAAAAGAAGCTGGGTCATGGTGGAATTTCCCGCCAGCGTGATCGTGGTCACCTCTTTCTTACTCACACCCGCTTTTTTTAATATCTTTTTAATAATGGTGTTAATGGTCCCCACCACTTTGGATTGAAGGGTGGCAAGCCCCTCGCCTTTTTCGGCAAAAATAATCCGGGAGATCACGTCTTCGCCGTAGCTGATCTGGCTGTTAAAATCACCCTGCTGGGCCGGTACCGCACCGGTATGAAGATCGATGACCATGCCGTAAACGGTTGTCGTACCGACATCCACTGCAATCCCGAAATTTCTTTCCGAAGTGTTATTGGGCTCAATATTGACAATCTCATTTTTTCCGTCTTTTCTCACCGGCCGGACAATGGTTGCCGTGACCTTGAAATCGCCCTCCCGGATCAGATTCGGAATTTTCCGGATCAAATCCAGGTTCATGGTCAACCGGTGCTCGTCATGTTTCAGGCGCAGATAGTTGATGATCCGCGTCACATCTGCCTGATTATCTCCCTCCACTGCCGGATCCAGTTCAAGATATATCTTTTCCACGGGCGGAATAAAGAGGCCGTCCTCGCGCAGTTCATCCACGTTTGAATAAACGGCCTTGGCCATATGGCGGCCCGTGACCCGGGCATTGAGCCGGCCGGCATCCATCTGGGATTCCATCGGGACCCGTATCACACAATCCGATGCAATCCGGGCCACACAGGCCAGCCGGTACCCTTTTTCCCTGTCCGCTTCAGACAAATGCTCGGAAATACCGCCTTCAACCTGTCCGGTTTCCACAAGGATCCGGCACTTCCCGCAGACACCGGTCCCGCCGCAGGAGGCATTAATATGGACGCCGGCTTCCATGGCCGTGCGAATCAGACTCTGGTTGGGTTCAGCATCTACAGTTCTGTTATGAGGGAGAAATGTTATTGAATGTGTCATAAAAATACCTTAATTTTTGGATGAATAATTGGTCCTGAATTTGAAAATAGACTATACGCTTTTAGCGACAATTTTTGCAAGTCGATTCCCCTGTTCGCCGAAGAATATTTCATCCGGTTTATCTAAATAGCATTGAAATTTTGTCATGATTGTGAAACTATGAAACGCTTGGATTAAATCAATAAAATAAGATCATAAATAGTATTAATCGATTCATCCGAATTCATTCAAAGGGGGGGCCTTAATGAAAAAAATTGATGAAAAAGCACTGATTGATATTGTAGGCGAACGCAATATCAAAACCGATCCGTCCGATCTCTACGTTTATGGCTCGGATTCCTCTGTTCACCATGCCATGCCTTGGGCAATCGTGAGACCGGAGAACACGGAACAGGTTCAGAAGATCATGACATACGCCAATGAGAATCTTATCCCGGTTATTACCCGGGGTGGCGGATCGGGAATGTGCGGCCAGACCGTCCCCATTCAGGGCGGGATTATTCTGGATATGAAGGGAATGAATAAAATACTGGAGATCAATCTTGAAGATGTCTACTGCCGGGTTCAGCCCGGTGTTGTGGATGACGATCTCAATCTGGCGCTCAAACCGTACGGTGTCTTTTATCCGCCCACACCGGCCTCCAGCCGGATTGCCACCATCGGCGGTGAAATCGGCAACAATGCCAGCGGGGTGCGGTCGGTGAAATACGGTGCCACACGGGATGCGGTTTTAGGGATGAAAGTCGTTCTTCCCAACGGAGACCTGGCCTCTCTGGGTGCCCATACCCGGGTTGAAGCCTCGGGATACCAACTGCACAAACTCATGGTCGGCTCCGAAGGCACCCTGGGGGTTGTGGTTGAAGCCACCCTGAGTTTTGTTCCCATTCCGGAGTTCAGATGTATGGGGGTGTCCAATTTCAATTCCCTGAAAGATGCGGGCGAAGCCATCGGAGCGATTATGGCATCGGGTGCCACCCCGTCCATGCTGGAACTTGTGGACTCCGTGGCCATCAAAGCCGTAAATAAAACCATGGACCTGGGTCTCAAAGAGGTTGCCGCGGCCTTGATATTTGAAGCCGACGGCATGGTCAAGGAGGCGGTTGACTATGAAATCGAAAAAATGAAAAAAGTCTGCCTGCAGCATCGTGGAGAAGATATTTATTCAAGCTATGATCCCAAAGAGCGGGCCAAAATATTTTTGGGCCGCAAAAAACTCTTCCCTGCCCTGTCAAAATATGATGATAACCTTGCCAGTACGTCTCTTGCCGATGACATGGCTGTCCCGTATTCAAAAATGGCGGAAATGGCAGGCAAAATCCATGAAATCGCCAAAGCCAATGATATTGTCATGACCGCTTACGGCCATTGCGGGTCCGGCTGCATGCACACGAAAATATTAATGGATACCAAACGCAAAGACCAGTGGGCGTCTGCCAAAAAGGCGATCACCCAGGTCTATGACTATGTCCGGTCGGTTAACGGTACCACCAGCGCAGAGCACGGAATCGGGCTGTCCAAAGCCGAATCCTTTAAAGAAGAAAAATCAGATTCCCTGGTGGTGCTTTCGGCGATCAAAAAGGCACTGGATCCCAACAATATCCTCAATCCGGGAAAGCTGATGCAGGCACCGGAAGACTGGGTAACCGCTACCAATCTGAGATATTCCGTGAACAGTTAGGAAGCCCAGGCTATGGCCCGGTCGTGTCTGCCGTTTCACCACCACCCGGCATGGCAGACCGGTTCGAAAAATCTTTGGATTTTTTCATTTACAAAATTTAGAAGGATGAATCCTATGGAAAATAAAACAAAAGAATTCAAACATCTTGAAAAATGGCACGGAACACTGGCAAGCTGTATTCGTTGCGGATACTGTTTCGAACACTGCGCGCTGTTCAAACATTCCGGATGGGAATCAGATACCCCGCGGGCCAAAATAATCACGGCATTCGGCCTCTTATCCGGGGAGATCGAACCCACGGAAGCGGCGGCTGACAAGCTCTACTCCTGTTTTTATTGTAAACGGTGTGAAGCGGCCTGCTCATCGGGTGTGAATTTAACCGAAATCTTTACGGACGCAAAGAAAGACCTCATGAAAATAGGGCTGAAAGGTCCGGGAACCACATCCCTTACCAAGCTCAGTTGCGCCCGGTGTCTCATCTGTACCGGTGCCTGCCCCCATGAGGCGCGCTCCCATGACGGAAAGAACATCGTCACAGATCCCACCAAATGCCAGGCCTGCGGGATCTGCCTTGAGGTCTGCCCGGCAGGGGCTGCGACCATTGAAAAGACGTTCGGTACCGGCAGAGACGAACTGGTTGCCAAAGCCACTGATTTTTTGAACTCCCACAAAGCCGCCAATGCCATTGTGTTTGCCTGTAACTGGTCCTATTTCCCGGAACTCCAGGCCTCTGAACTGCCGGATTCGGAGATCGAAGACAAGAGCTATGAAATTCTCGTTAACATGTGCGGCGGCCGTCTCGAAGCACAGACCTTGATGGCACCGTTTCTTCACAAGGCCTGGGGAGTGATGACAGCGGTCTGCCCGGATGATGAATGCCAGCACAACGGTAACTTAAAGGCAAAAAAGATCATTCAAACCCTGAAACAAACCTTTGAAAAAATCGATATTGATCCGGAAAGAATCCGGATGGTTCAGATTCCGGCCGGTGACAAGGATCTTTTTCAGGCAGAGATCGACACTTTTGTTGATGATCTCAACAAGATGGGTCCCATTCGCTAAAGGAGACGGATATGAAGATTGATCTACCCTATGGAAAAGAGGACCGGATATCGGTTACAATGGACGAGGACGTATCTGTTTCCTTTCTTGAAGCCAATGATGTTGAAATCGGTGACGAGGATGCAAATATAAAGGCGGCCATCGAATCCCCGATTAACAGCAAAAGTTTTAAGGCGTTTCTAAGTGATGCCGGAAAAGTACTGGTCATCGTCAATGACGCCACGCGGCCCACACCGACCCAAAAGATCCTTGGGTTTATCTTTGATGATCTCAAAGAGACCGATTATAATTTCATCATTGCCACAGGCGCCCACAGAGGCCCGTCCGAGGAAGAGTATGCTCAAATATTCGGCTCCTTTTACGACCAGGTTAAAGAGAGGATTATTGTCCATGACGCCAGGAAATCCGAGGACATGGTCTTTCTGGGCAACTCCTCAAACGGGACACCCATGCACGTAAACAAAGCCGGGGTTGAAGCCGATAAAATCATTATTATCTCCTCGGTGGAGCCCCATTATTTCGCCGGCTATACCGGCGGCAGAAAATCCTTCCTGCCCGGAATCGCCGGCTATGAAACCATTGAGGCCAACCACAAGCTGGCACTTGCCCCGGAAGCCCGTGCACTGGCACTGGACGGCAACCCGGTCCATGAGGACATGGTCGATGCCATCAAAACCGTTAAACAGGAGATCTTCTCCATCATGACGGTTTTAGACAAACATCACAGGGTGTATGCCACCTGCTGCGGCCACATCAATGACTCGTTTCATGCCGCCATCGATCAGGCCAACGAAGTATTTGCCGCCCCTCTGGATAAAAAGGCGGATATCGTGGTTTCCGTTGTTAAATTTCCCCAGGATATTGACCTGTACCAGGCTCAGAAAGGAATCGACAATGCCAAACTGGCACTGAAAGAAGACGGGATCATGATCCTTGTGGCCAAGTGCCGGTGCGGTATCGGCGGTAAAGCCTTTGCCGATCTGCTGGGCGCCAGCAATACCCCCCAGGGTGCCCTGGACACCATTGAGAAAGGCTATGTCCTGGGATATCACAAGGCGGCAAAAATGGCGGAAATTGGCCTGTGGGCCCAAATGTGGGCGGTAACCGACGTGGAACCGGATGTGATATCCAGACTGTTCATTACCCCATATGGCGATCTGCAAACGGCCCTGGATGCCGCATTAAAAGAAAAAGGAAAAGATGCAGATCTCCTTTTCCTCATGGACGGCGGCCTGACGGTTCCCATGGTCGATTAATCCGGTTCTCTTAATTCTTTTAAAAAAAGGCACCTGATCCATCTGTGTCGGATCAGGTGCCTTTTTGCCTGTTCCGGGTATTTCACTCCTTACCGTTGTTTTTTTATGGAGAACCTTTGTATTCTTTTGTTTTCATACCCATTCATGTGTATATCCTCAATCGCCGCCGACCATTTGGCTTGCCTTCCGGGTGATACGCATTAAATGACTTGCTTTTTCAGTGAAGATACGATAATCGCTTCTTTTGCCCGTTTAAGTATAGCAAATGACAAAAATATGTTCCGAAAAAAAGGCCTTGATAATGTCAAGCGCTCTTAAAGGGCCGACAGTCCTGGTGTCATTTGCTGTTCAACCATTAGCATTGGAAACTTAATCGGAACGTTATTTTGACAACCACTATAGCCACTTTTTGAATAAACTCAGCCCTAGCAGCACCTGCAAAGGCAAATGAAAAACCGATCATGGACCTGACTGTAAATGAAATAAAAAAAACGATGAAATTGTCTTTACCGATTGTCGTGGGTCAGATCGGGCACCTCATGATGGGTGTGGTGGACAATATCATGGTGGGCCGGGTCGGTACAGAGGCGCTTGCCGCCGCATCCATTGCCAATGCCTTATTCACCCTTATCATGGTTGTCGGATTCGGTATCAGCATGGCGATCACGCCTTTAACCGCCATTGCCTACGGTCGGGGGCAGGACAGGGAGTGCGGTGTGATTTTGCGGCAGGGACTGATCCTGAATCTTTTTTTCGGGGTGGTTCTATGCGGCATATCCATGCTTTTATCCGAAAGCATCCGGTTCCTGAACCAGCCTGCAGAGATTATCGCACCGGCATCCGTATACATGAAGGTGCTGGGCCTATCCATCATTCCGATGATGATCTTTCAAAGTTACAAACAATTTGCCGAAGGGGTCAGTTTTTTAAAACCGGCCATGATGATCACCCTTCTGGCCAACCTGGTCAATGCATTCGTGAACTGGGTTTTCATATACGGGAACCTGGGCGCACCGGAAATGGGCCTGACCGGTGCCGGTTTGGCAACCATTTGCTCGCGGATGTTTATGGCGGTGTGCATGATATATGTCATTATGCAGGTACCGTCCCTTAAACGGTTCGATCCCACCCTGAACTATCGGAAAATCGATTTTGGCATCATGAAAAAACTGCTGAAAATCGGAATTCCGGGCGGATTCCAGTATTTTTTTGAAGTCAGCGCCTTTGCCGCATCTTCAATAATGATCGGATGGATCGGCGCCACCGAGCTTGCCGCCCACCAGATTGCCCTGAGTCTTGCGTCCATGACATTTATGGTTGCCATGGGTATTTCAGCCGCAGCCACCATACGGGTGAGTAATGCCGTGGGGAAAAAAGATATTCCCGCAACCCGGATGGCCGGATTTTCCGCCGCTTTTTTATGTGCGGCGTTCATGGCATCGGCAGGCCTTGTTTTCATTATATTCCGGAAACAACTGCCCGGGTTCTATATTTTAGAGCCAGCGGTCATTGAAATTGCCTCTTCGCTGTTGATGATTGTTGCCGTTTTCCAGGTATCGGACGGCACCCAGGCTGTGGGTCTCGGCATTTTAAGGGGAATCACGGATATGAAGATCCCCACTTTTTTTACCCTGGCGGCCTATTGGCTGGCCGGCCTGCCCGCCGGATATCTGCTGGCATTCAAATTCGGCATGGGCGTCATGGGCGTATGGGTGGGATTGCTGATCAGCCTGACA
>JANQML010000198.1 GCA_028280105.1 Desulfobacula sp.
GAGATTAAACGGGTAAAAGCCCTCTGGCCGGAAGCCTTCTTCTTTTTTTACGACAATGACCTGTTCTCAGACCGGGAGTTTGCCCGAAACCTTTTTAAAAGAATCCATTCAGAGGGGATCTATTTGGGGAAATGGGGCACAAACGCCGGTGCATCGGTTTACAAAGAGACCGAGTTGCTGGATCTGGCCTTAAAAATCGGTGACTTGGCATATCTGGGGATCGGATTTGAATCTGTTTCCGATGACAGTCTGAAAACCATTCATAACAAACAGAAGGCAGCGCTGCGAATACATTATGAAGAGATCATCCGTTCTCTGAAGGAAAAAAACATCGGTGTATACGGTTATTTCATGTTCGGATTTGAAAACAGCCGGCCCGAAGATTTAAGCAGCATCATTACGTTTATAAAGAAAAATGAGATCAATGCCCAGGTCAGCCGCCTGATCCCCATGCCCGGAACTAAATTTTTCAACCGCCTGGTCCGTGAGTATGAACAAGATTACGGACCCATCAAAAAGTCAGGCATCGGCAAATGGAATATTATCCGGAAGTACCTGGTTGATAAAAGCGGTATTCCGGAAGTTGAATTAAATACGCTCTTGATCCATGCGTATGCCGATATTTACGATGACCAGTTTCACAAAGAAAAAGTACTGCTGCCGGCACCTCAACTCTGTTGAAACGGTTCCCGCCTGTTTGTCCGGGGCAATTTTTCCGGACAGATATTCCAAAACCTTCATATCCGATATGCAGGGCAGGGGGCGGGTTTTTATGTGAAACAGAACCGTAATGTATTCAGAAAAACAGTCATTGATGAAAGGAGGAACTTTGAATCCATCCGGGCGGTACCAGGGGGCAAATCATTGTGATGTGGCAGTGATCGGCATGGCAGGCCGTTTTCCGAAAGCCGATACGATTAATGAATACTGGCACAACCTGAAAAACGGAATCGACTGCACAACGGAAATTACCCGCTGGGATTTGAAACCGCTATACCAAAAAACGCCGGCGCCCGGGAAAATATATTGTAAATGGGGTGGGTTTATCAATGACATTGAGATGTTTGATCCCCTTTTTTTCGGTATCCCGCCCAGAGAGGCGGCACTCATGGATCCCCGGCAACGGCTGTTCCTGCAGACGGTCTGGGAAACCGTCGAAGACAGCGGGTACCGGGCTGAAACACTCTATAATTCCAATACCGGTGTCTTTGTGGGCGCAGCAAATAATGACTATATCTTTAACACCCGGTCCGTTACCCATGATATCCTGAACGGGCTTGACAATACATCTGCAGGCATTGCCAATCGTGTGTCCCATTTCTTCGGTCTAAAAGGCCCCAGCACCACCATCGAAACCACCTGTTCTTCTTCTCTGGCAGCCATCCATACGGCCTGCCAAAGTATACGGACCGGTGAATCTGAAATGGCAGTGGCCGGCGGGGTTAATCTCCTGTTGATGAAGGAGTATTACATCACCATGTGCCGGATGAAGCTGTTGAGTACAGACCGGTTCTGCAGGGTGTTGGACCGCAGCGCCAACGGATTTATCCCGGGAGAAGGGGTTGCTGCCGTTCTATTGAAACCGTTGGACAGGGCGGTCATGGAAAAGGACAAAATCTACGGCGTTATCAAGGCATCTGGAATGAATCACTCGGGTCATACCGCCAATATTCTGGTACCCAGCCCATCTGCGGAAGCGGAACTGGTTGAAACCGTTGTGAAACGGTCGGGCATCGACGCCCAGACCCTATCCTATATTGAGCTAAGCGGGGCAGGGACGGTACTTGGAGACTATTCCGAAATAAAGGCCCTGATCCGGGCATTTGAAAAATTATCACCCGGTATGACATCCTGCCGGGTCGGTTCGGTGAAACCCAATATCGGCAACCTTGAACCGGCATCCGGAATCGCCGGTTTCATTAAAACCCTGCTGTCGATCCGTTATAAAACCATTCCGGCCACATTGAATTTTGACAAACCGAACCGGTTTTTAAACTGGAACAAGGTTCCGTTCGTTCTGAACGACAAGACAACCCCGTGGCCTCAAACAAAGAAGACCCCGATCAGGGCAGGCATCTCCTCGTTTGGTATCGGCGGAACCAACGTCCATATGGTTGTTGAGGGATATGTGCCCGAACCGGTTCCGTCCGAAGAGAACCGGACCTGTGCGGAAATCGATACCGATTGTTTTTATATTTTCACCCTTTCCGCCAGAAATGAATCCGGTCTGGTCAACCGGGCAAAACAGCTTTACACCTGGTTGTCGGACCATCGAAATGATGTGTCGATGGCTGCGCTTTCAAATGCTTTAAATACCGGGCGGGTCCATTTCAGATACCGGCTGGCACTGGTTTGCGCTACCCGGGGTGAACTCATGTCAAAACTGGATCAGTTTTTTAAAAATTTTCCTTACTCCCCGGGTCGAATTTTTCCAGGTGTCTACTATTCGGGAAAATTACCGGCCCCGGATCGCCCTGTTCAAAAAAAGATGAAAGGGGTGATGGGCCGGATTAGAGAACTTGAACCATCTCAACCGGTCCAACCGCATTATGCCGAAGAGATCGGCACCCCTGCTGTGGTGTTTAATTTCAACTCTTCCGCCAGAGGGTCTGACAACCGGTTTACTGCCCTTGAAACCCGGTTCTATAACGAAATTGATTTTTATCGCCGTATCTGGAAAACGTGTTTTAATCTGATTCCGGAGCCCATCCGGAAACCGTTTGTACGCCATGTTCTGTCCGGTGCCTCCACTGTTGAAAAGAATGAGATTTTTTCAAGATTTTACCGTATCATGTCGCCTTACACGGCAGCCGTATTCTGGAAAACCGCGGGAGTAATGCCGGTTAAAATATCGGGTATTGAATCCGGATCATCTGTCGTCGGCGATTTTGAAGAAAAATTCGATCTTGAAACCGCCGTAAAGGAGATCATGTCCGGTGCTGCGCCCGGTAAAGATACCCCGGTCGCTGGTGGGGAAGATCTCCCGCCGTCCCTGGAACGCATCGACAATGAACTGGTGCTGAATCTGATGCCCGGGGGGCTGAATACGTATCCCTCTTTTTTATTTACGGTTG
>JANQML010000224.1 GCA_028280105.1 Desulfobacula sp.
CCCTCGCCAGGCCATCCTGTGCCATGATTGCCACCCGCCGGGCCTGGGATTTGGTCAGGCAGGCATCCGTGGCAACCGTTACAAGGGTTGTGTGTTTACCCACGGGCAGTTCGAACGAAAAATCCAAATCCATTATTTTATTTTGTTCCGGCAGGGGCTGATTTCCCAGTTCATTGTTTTGTTCATAGGGAAACGCCCACATGGTGGGACTGTCCGGTATTGTGAGCGATCCCATGGCGTTCACCGCTGCAACGGCACCCACCGTGATGTCGGTCTCTCCTTGGGAATAAACAAAAGAGGCGCTCCCCAACCCGCCTTTTAATCCGCCGGCAACGGCACCGAAACCGGCACCGGCATTGCCCAGCTGAAAATCCGTGCCGATGTTTTCCGCCGCTTCAAACCCCAGATCGGTATAAGGGGATCGGCTGCCCCATTCCTTATCCCCCCCGTTTAAAAGATCAAAGAGAATGGCAGAGGGAACAACCGGGATGATCGCTCCGCCCAGGTTAAAACCGGTCTTTTGTTTTCTCAGATATGCCATGACCCCGCCGGCGGCATCCAGTCCATATGCCGACCCGCCGCTCAGGACAATGCCGTGTACCATATCCACCAGGCAGTCTGAATTCAGGGCCTCGGTTTCCCGGGTTCCCGGCCCGCCCCCCCGGATATCGGCGGATGCAACAGCCGGTTGATCCGGTATAATAACGGTAACACCGGTTCGGACGGCCGCATCCTGGGAATTGCCCACCCGGATGCCCGGCACATCGGTTATCAGATTCTTTTTTCCAACGGTTATCATCTTTTATCAGCCTCGGTTAAATTTATTATACGGAACCTGCATTTTGAACCCTTTAAATCCCAATATTTTCCTGTTATGCAAATATTTGGACATCGTCCCGAACAATTCAACCATATTCATGTCAGGGTTGTCAAACCGGAACACCCTCCCTGATCCGCCATCAAGGCACCGTATGGTGGCCAGGAAGGCGGTGCAATCCATGGCCCATATAGATTGATGCCGCAGGTCAGGCAAGCAGCACCTCATCTGTTTCAAACTCTTTTTTTCGGATGTCGTTAAACATGGCAACCAGTTTTTTAACGGTAAGCGCCTTTTTCTCTTCATGGCTGATATCGATGATGACTTCCCCGCCATCCATCATCAAAAGCCGGTTGCCGTAATCAATGGCGTGCTGCATGTTGTGAGTGATCATGAGCGTGGTGAGGCGGTGGCTGTCGATGAAACGCTCGGTCAGGTCCATGACCATGGCGGCGTTCCTGGGGTCAAGGGCGGCGGTGTGCTCATCCAGCAGTACAATATCCGGTTTTGAAAGGACCGTCATCAAAAGGGTCAGCGCCTGCCGCTGCCCGCCGGAAAGCAGGCTGACGTTCTCTTTGAGCCGGTTTTCAAGTCCCATGCCGAGCTGTTTAAGTTCTTCCCTGAAATAGGCCCGCTTCCGGTTGTTCAAGCTGATCTTCAGCCACTTGAACCCCTTTTCGGCAGTGATCATCATATTGTCTTCAAGGGTCATGTTGGATGCAGTGCCCAGCAGGGGGTCCTGAAAGATCCTGCCGATATACCCGGCTCTTTTGTATTCAGGGTCCCGGGTCACATCCTTTCCGGAGATCACCACAGACCCTTTTGTGGGTTTCAGGTTTCCTGAAATCAAGTTAAAAAGGGTGGTCTTCCCGGCCCCGTTGCTCCCGATAACGGTTATAAAATCATCTTTATCAACGGTGAGGTTCAAATCCCGGATCACGGTTTTTTCGCTATGCGTGCCGGTGTTGAATGTTTTGGATATATTTTCAAGTTCAATCATCAGTCCGCCTTCTCCTTGATCTTTTTGTAATTGGCAAAAAACAATGAGGCAATGACAAGCAGGCCGGAGATAAGCTTGAGGTCGTTGGGCGTCATATGGATATAGTAGCCGTAGAACCGGCCGAAATACATGATGGCCTTGTAGAGAACGGCCCCGAGTATAACCCGAAGGGTCAGCATGGATATCCGGTTTGATTTTAAAAGGAACTCTCCCAGCATGACCGAAGCAAGCCCGGAGATGACGATGCCCTGCCCCAGGTTGACATCTGCAAAACCGAGATACTGGGCGGCAAAGGCCCCTGAAAGGGCGACAAGCCCGTTGGCAATCCCGACACCGATGAGTTTCATGGTCTCCGGAGAGATTCCCTGGTTGATGACCATCTGGGTATTGTTGCCGAGAGCGCCGAAGACAAGCCCCATATCCGTATGGAAGAAGAGATCAAGGGTATATTTGATGAGAAAAACAACCAGGATGAAAAAGATCAGAAAGGCCCAGGATTCCGGAATGATCCCCCCGGTCTTCCGGGCAATAAAGTCCATTACATTTTCAACGTTTAACAGGGGAAGATTGGCCCGGTTGGAAAGAATCCTCAAATTCACCGAGTAGAGCATGGTCATGGTCAGGATGCCGGCAAGCAGATGGGGAACCTTCAGCTTGTTGTGTATGGTTGCCGTCACCATCCCGGCAATTGTACCGCCGGTAAAGGCAAGCCAGATACCGGGCAGGATTCCCCAGCCGTTTTCAAGGGCCACCGCCATAATCACGGCCCCCAATGGGAAAGACCCGTCCACGGTCAGATCCGGAAAATCCAGGATCCTGAATGTAAAAAAAACCCCCAGGGCCATAATCCCGTAAATCAGGCCTTCAACAAATATACCTTCAATCATAACAAATGGCTCTTTGGATGCGTATTAAAAAAAACGGCAGGCACAGCCCAGCGGGCCGGCCTGCCTTTGAATGCCTGTGCATCATTGATTAATTGACTGTTTTTCCGTTCCGGATGACTGTGGCGGCATCAAGTACGTCTTGAGGAATTTTTACGCCGATCTCGTCTGCCACATCCAGATTCACGATCAGGGTCACATCCGACGGGTCGGTCATGAACTTTGTGGGAATGTCAGCAGGATTTTCCCCGTTCAGGACCCTTGCAACGATCTTTCCGGTGGCAACACCCATTTTGTAGTAATCAAACCCCCATGCGGCAAAGACAGGGTTGTCCTTTGCCGAACTCGGGTCGGCGGACATGACCGGCACCTTGTTTTTGTTTGACACACTCAGAACGGAACCCAGAGCGGAAAAAACCGTATTGTCGTTACTCAGGTAGATACCGTCAACCCGTTTAATAATCGCCTGGGTGGCCTGTTTGACTTCGGAAGAGTTTGTCACGGTTGACTCGACAAAGCCGATCCCGAGATCCTCGCAGACCTGTTTGGCAATCCGGGCAAGTTTTACGGCATTGGCCTCGCTGCTGGTATAGACATGGCCCAGGGTCTTAACCCCTGCCAGCCTGACCAGCATTTCAATCTGCTGCCGGACAGGTGTCATGTCCGATGTACCGGTTACGTAAGGCTGGCCTTTTTCAACGGATTTGACAAGGCCGGCGCCCACAGGGTCTGTTACGGCGCAGAAGACAACCGGCCTTTTTTTCATGGCATTGACAAGGGCCTGGGCCGTCGGTGTAGCGATACCCACAGCCACGTCAACGTTCTGTGCCTTAAATTTCTGGGCAATCTGTGATGCGGTGGAGATCTCACCATTGGCGTTCTGAAGATCGAATTTTGCCTTTGGAAACGATTCTTTCACACCGTCCTGAACCCCCTGCTCAAGGGCATCAAGAGCCGGATGGGCAACAATTTTCGAGATTCCGATCAAAACGTCTTCGGCATATATGGGTGAGGCGGTATAAAATGCTGCAATCAAAACGGCCAGTCCAACTATTACGATTTTCTTCATAACTTGTCCCTTGTTTAAAACGTCAATTTAAAATGGTAAAACAGTATTATTTATATAAACAAATATTTATAAAGGTTTCTATAAAAAGTAACAAGTTTTTTATAAAAAATCTGCCAAGAAAGGCAACCCATACCGGTTCAGCTTTGGTTAACTTATTTTATACGGTGTCGCCCGCCTGTGAAATCTTTTAGAAATCAAATATTTTCTTGTTGTGCAGATGTTTCAGCGTCTTCCAGAGCAGTTCAACCATATTCATGTTGGGATTATCAAACCGGACCATGAGCCCGCCTTCCCGTGTGAGCTGAGGCGTGCAAAAGGGCAGGCAACGGAACTCCGTTGAAATCCGGTGCGTGATATTGGGCTCCGGCACAATACCGACGCCAAGCCCGTGCCTCACCATTAAAAGAATGCTGTCATAATCATCCAGTTCCATACCGGCTTCAAGGTGCAGCCCTCTTTTTTTCATGCCCCGGTCGATGATGGTTTCCGTCAATGTAAATGGCTTGAACCGCAGGTAGGGTCCCTGGAGCAGCAGTTTCTCATCGGTATCCCCCTTATAATGGGCCGGAGCCACCACATAATACCGCTGTAATGCAATGGATTTCCACATCACCCCTTTGGGCAGCGGTAAGGGCCCCACCCCCAGGCCGACATCCAGTTTATCTTCGGCAACCATTTCCGCGAGATGGTTGGATACCCCGCCCGTATTGACCAGCCGGATGTTCATCTGAGGGTGTTTTTTTTGCAGCAGCAGGATGGCCTGTGCCAGGATGTCGGTCACGGCACTGCGCACATATCCCAGGGTCAGTCGGCCTGAAAACTCTTTTTGTTGAAACCGGTCCTGAAAATTTTCCAGAAGCTTGATAATATTGCGGGCAACACCCACCAGCTCGGCACCTGCCGTGGTTAAACAGACCGGCCGCCGGCTGCGGTCCAGCAGTTCAAGGTCCAGCTCCCTTTCCAGTTCTTTCAGCTGCTGGCTCACCGCGGACTGGGTTAAGTTGACCGCCTTGGACGCAGCGGTAATGCTGTTCATCTCAGCCACGGCAATGAGTGATTTCAGTTTGAACAGATCCATAATCATTTTCCATTTGTTTATACCGGTTACCAACCTGTTTATATCACAAATTTTAATATTATTTATTAAAATTATTAGTTTTATTTTTAATTTGATTCTGTGCTAAAAAAATTAAACACCACTGACTCAGTAACCGACTGGGAAAAGGCTTTTTTCAACAATCATTTAAACTAAGGAGGTAGAAAAATGATGAAAAAGATCAACAGGTTATTCCTGTCCTGGTTTCTTGCAACCCTTTTAATCGCACCCGCTTCGGGTATGGCGGCGGAACTGGCTAAAAATCAAAACCTGAAGCTGGGCCTGCCGGTGCGGGATATCCGGACCCTGGACCCTGCATTTTCTACACTGACCGGTGAAAAATCCATTGTGGGACAGATATTCAACGGCCTTTTGCGAACCCCGTACGGTAAAGTCAGCATTGAAAGTATCGAAGGAGACCTGGCTGAACAATACGAAGTCAGCCCGGACGGTCTGGTCTGGGGGTTTACCCTTCGAAAGGGTGTGAAATGGCACAAAGGGTATGGGGAAGTCACTGCCGAAGATGTCAAATTCACGTTTGAACGGTTAAAAAACCCTGAACTGGCATCTCCCTGGGCCAAAAAATACGCAAACATAGACCGGGTTGAGATCATTGACAGCCATCGGCTGAACATCCATCTTAAAACATCCGATCCCTTTTTCAGCATGAACCTGCTTCCCTATCACGGCGGACAGATCGTCAGTAAAAAAGCCGTTGAGAAAATGGGAAGGGAATATGCGTTCAATCCCATCGGCTCCGGTCCGTTCATGTTTGAGGCCTATGACAAGGGTCAAAGCGTCTACCTGAAAAGGAATCCGGATTATTTCAGGGGCGCTCCCATTCTTAAATCCATTGATTATCTGTTCATGCCCGACCACAGCAGCCGCCTGCTGGCCATTGAAAAAGGGGAAGTGGACGTCAGCCGGGGCAAACGGAAACGGGAGTGGGCTGAAAATGCCATCAGCAACGGCATTAAACTGGCCCCCCCCAATCCGCCCCAGCAGCAGCTGCTGATCATGAACATGACCCGGAAACCCCTTGATGATATCCGGGTGAGACAGGCCATTGCCTATGCCATTGACCGGGAAGACTTTTTAGACATCATCGGTCCGGTGCTGGGCGGCGCCCAGATCAGTCCGATTCCGCCGGGATATTTCGGCCATACCGAAGTGGGTATGAGAAAGTATGAATTTGACCGGGATAAAGCGAAAAAGCTGCTGGCAGATGCAGGATACCCGGACGGCTTCGATCTGGGTGACCAGTTTTGCAGCGAATCCGACAACTATCTGCGCCCGTTAAAAATCGCCCAGGAGCAACTGCGCCAGGTCGGCATCAATTTTGAAATCAAGGTGGTGGACCACTCCACATACCACAAATTGATCCGGGAGGATAAAAATGCCCTGGTGATTTACGGGGGCGTCCGCCTGCCCATTGCCGAAACCCTGTTGAACCAGTTCTATGCCAAGAGTTCGATTGTCGGCAGTAAAACGGCTGTGACCAACTTCTCCCATTATGGAGAAGCCATGCCGGGAATTGATGTCTACCTTGAAAAGGCGAATGCCACCAGTGACCTGGAGTTGAAAAAATTGTACTATGAAAAGGCACAGTACCGGATTATAGAGGATCTGCCGGTCTATCCCCTCTATTTGAACCGGGCATCGCTGTGTTACCAGGAATGGGTGGATTTCGGGTATGATGTGGAAAATTATGAGACCCTCTATTATACGATTGAAATCAGCGAGAAAACCCGCTTGCTCAAGCGTTAGGGTTTATGGGGCGGTCTTTTCAGCCAAAAGGCCGCCTTTTCTGTGGCCCAATAGCACGGCATTTGAATGGAATGGATGCAATCCCCGGTCTGAATACGATTTGCTGCGGATCATACCGGGTTCGTTCAATTCAATCCGGTCCGTTTTAATTTAGGAGGCGTAAGTATGTTTGCATATGCGGTAAGGCGAGTGATCTTTACCATCCCCATGCTGTTATTTGTCTTCACCGTAATCTTTTTTACCATGCGGGTGGCGGGTGGCGACCCGACCTACGCCATCCTGGGAGAGCATGCCAGTGAAGAGGCGGTGGTCCAACTGCGGCTGAAACTGGGGTTGGATGATCCGCTGAGTGTCCAGTATTTCAGGGCCGTTAAAAATCTGCTCAAAGGGGATCTGGGCAACTCCCTGATCAATGACCGTCCCATTGCCCCACAGATTATGCGGGTCCTGCCTTACACCATTGAGCTGGCCGTTGCCGCCATTGTCATCGGCCTGATCATCGGCATCCCCACCGGGGTGGCTGCGGCATTAAAGCGGAACAGGATGACGGATTACGTGCTGCGGATATTCAGTCTGGCCGGGCTTTCCATGCCCTCTTTTTATCTGGGAATTTTATTGCTGCTGGCCTTTGCCGTCCACCTGGACTGGTTTCCCATTATCGGCTTCACCCGGAGTGACAGTTGGCTGGACCGGCTTCATTACCTGCTCTTACCGGCCCTGAGTCTGGGATTGAACAAGGCGGCATTTGTCTCCCGGGTGACCCGGTCCAATATGCTGGAACGGCTCAATTCCGATTTTGTAAGAACCGCCCGGGCAAAAGGACTGAGTGAGTTTAAAGTGATTTTTAAGCACACCCTGAAAGACTGTATGATTCCCATCGTAACGGTGAGCGGTGTCTATATCGGGGTGCTTTTGGGCGGTGCCATTCTCACCGAAAGCATCTTTAACCGGCCCGGACTGGGTAAATTCCTGGTGGAGGCCATCAGCCAGCGGGATTACAATGCCATTCAATCCGGCCTTGTCTTTTACAGCATCCTCATTGTCCTGGTCAATCTGGCAGTGGATATCATCTACGGCTTTATCGACCCCCGGGTCAAATACGAATAAACGGAGAACCCCATGCTTTTATTTGATAAAAAGGCCCTGGCCGCATTCAAGCAAAATAAAATCGCCCTGGTGGGGCTGGTGATCCTGGTGGCAATCATCGGCGGCGCCCTGTTTGCAGACATCATCGCCCCCTATGACGTACGGGAACAGGATATCAAAAACCGGTACCAGCCACCCAGTATGGAGCACTTTTTGGGAACAGATGAATTCGGCCGGGATGTCTTCTCCCGGATCCTCATCGGCTCCCGGGTCTCCCTGATGGTCGGGATCGTCTCCATTCTCATTGCCATGGTATTTGGCGTGCTTCTGGGTGCCTATGCCGGATTTAAAGGGGGCTGGATCGACCAGGTATCCACCAAAATCATTGACGCGTTGATGACCTTTCCCTCTCTTATTCTGGGCATCCTGGTGGTATCCGCTTTGGGGCCGGGGGAAAAAAATGCCGTCATCGCCATTGCCATTGCCTTTATTCCCCGGTTCGCCCGGGTGGCCCGGGGGCCTGCCATCGTATTAAAGGAAAATGAGTTTATCATGGCTTCGCGGGCCGGCGGTGCCACCGACCTGAGGGTGATTGTACAACACGTCCTGCCGAACCTGGTGGGAGAGGTGGTGGTCATGGGAAGCCTGTGGGTCTCCACAGCCATCATTATCGAAGCCAGCCTGAGCTTTCTGGGGCTGGGCGTCCAACCGCCCACCCCTTCCTGGGGGATGATGATCAAGGCCGGGGTGGACGAGATCCAGATGGCGCCCTGGCTGGCCGTTTTTCCCGGACTGGCCATTTCCCTGGCCGTACTGGCCTTTAATCTTCTGGGCGACGGCCTGCGGGATCTGCTTGACCCGAAATTGCTCAAATGATGCACCCCAGCGTTAAGGAAAATAAATGGAACCGATATTGGAAGTCAGAGATTTAAGTGTTAATTTTCAAACCTTTGAGGGTAGCATAACTGCCCTAGACCGGGTCAGTTTTGATCTCTTCCCCGGAGAGACACTGGGGATCGTGGGGGAATCCGGCTGCGGCAAAAGCGTGACCTCCCTCAGCATCCTGCAATTGATCGCCGATCCGCCGGGCCGGATCACCCGGGGTGAAACCCGGCTGGAGGGACAGGATCTGCTCAAACTGCCGGCAAAAGAGATGAGAGCCATCCGCGGGAACCGGATATCCATGATCTTCCAGGAACCCATGACATCCCTGAGCCCGGTTTTTACCGTGGGAGAACAGATTGCCGAGGTGTTTAGAAAACATCAGAAGCTCTCCCGGAAAGAGGCGGCTTCCCGCAGTGTGGAGATGCTCTCACGGGTCAATATTCCCGATCCGCTGAAGGCCAGCCGTTATTATCCCCACCAGATGAGCGGCGGCATGCGCCAGCGGGTGATGATCGCCATGGCACTGGCCTGCAGCCCCGACATTCTCATCGCAGACGAACCCACCACGGCACTGGACGTGACCATTCAGGCCCAGGTCATTGACCAGATTAAACAGCTCCAGAAAGATATGGGTATGTCGGTGATCTTTATCACCCATGATCTGGGGGTGGTGGCCCACACGGCCAAACGGGTCATTGTCATGTATGTGGGACGGATATTGGAGCAGGCCACGGCTGCGGATCTGTTTGAAAGCCCGATGCACCCGTATACCATCGGTCTCATGGAATCAATCCCGAAAACCGGGGATAAGCAAAAAGGAAAGCACCGGGATTTAAAAGAGATAAAAGGGGTGGTTCCCTCCCTCCTGGATCTGCCGGAAGGCTGTAAATTCTCTGCCCGCTGTCCCCGGGTCATGGATATCTGCCTTCAAAAAGAACCGGAACTGATACCGGTTTCACAGGAGCGGTCCTGCCGCTGCTGGCTGTATAAAAAGGAGCAGGGATATGAGTGACCCCATATTAAAAGTCGAGGCATTGGAAAAGCGGTTTCCCATCAAAAAAGGGTTGTTGCGCAGAACCGCCGGGTATGTTCATGCGGTGGACGGAATCAGTTTTGAACTCAGACCCGGGGAAAGCCTGGGGCTGGTGGGAGAATCCGGCTGCGGTAAAAGCACGGCGGTAAAAAGCTTGCTTCGTCTCATCGAACCCACGGGGGGAAAGATATTTTTTGAAGGCGAAGATGTGACCCACTCGCCTCAAAGCCGTCTGCGACAACTGCGAAATGATATGCAGATCATTTTTCAGGATCCGTACTCGTCGTTAAACCCCCGGCTCAAGGTCAGCCGGTCCGTCAGCGAGTCCATGGATATTTTTAAAACCCCGGGTTCCAAAACCGCCCGTAAAGAGCGGGTGGCCGAATTGCTGGAACGGGTGGGCCTTCGACCTGAGTTTGCCGACCGGTACCCCCATGAATTCAGCGGGGGGCAGCGGCAGCGGATCTGCATTGCACGGGCCCTGGCACTGAATCCCAAAGTCATCATCGGGGATGAACCGGTTTCCGCCCTTGACGTGTCCATCCAGGCCCAGGTCATCAACCTGATGAAACGTCTTCAGGATGAATTCCATCTCTCCTATTTGATCATCTCCCATGACCTGGCCATCATCGAACACATGTGTGACCGGGTCTGCGTGATGTATCTGGGACGGTTTGTGGAAGTGGCCGATGATACCGAGATTATAAGCAATCCGCTTCATCCGTATACCCGGGCGCTGCTGTCTGCCGTTTATGAACCCGATCCCAAACAAAAGCAGAGCAGAACCGTATTAACCGGGGATGTACCGTCCCCCATTGAGCCGCCGCCGGGCTGTCATTTCCATACCCGGTGCCCCCATGTCAAAACGATCTGCCGGACGGTCAACCCGTCTTTGAAAGAAGTAAGCCCGGGCCACATCGTGGCCTGCCATTTGTACGACGCATGAAGCGTCCGTACTGTTAAGCGAACGACAGATATGAAAATACAATACCCACAGGAGAAGATATGACAATCATAGCCGATCATCTAAGCCGGGTAAAGGCTTCGGCGGTTTCATTAATCACGGCAAAGACCCAGCAGCTTGAACGGGAAGGGAAATCCATCATCAAACTGTCTGCCGGAGAACCGGATTTCGGAACGCCGGATCATGTCAAAATGGCAGGGGTTGCAGCCATTGCCGAGGGTAAAACCCAGTATCCCCCGGTTCAGGGGGTCTTTGAACTCAGGCAGGCAATTATCGAGAAACTGAAACGGGACAACCGGCTCGATTACAGCCCCGACCAGATCGTGGTGAGCTGCGGCTGCAAACAGGTGCTTTACAATGCCCTGGCCGCAACATTGAACCCGGGTGATGAGGTACTGCTGCCCACACCTTATTTTATCTCTTACCCCAATATGGTGAGCCTCAACCGCGGTGTCCCGGTTTTTATTAAAACCCGTGGGGAAAACCGTTTCAAACTGACACCGGACGACCTGGAAGCGGCCATCACCCCCCGAACCAAATGGCTGTTTATCAACAGTCCGGGCAACCCGTCCGGGTGTGTCTACACCGATACGGAGTTCAAGGCCCTGGCAGAGGTGTTAAGACGCCATCCCCACGTCTGGATCCTTACCGATGATATCTATGAATATCTCGTCTATGATCAGGCCGTATTTTACACCCTTGCCCAGGTCGCCCCGGATCTGAAGAACCGGATTCTCCTGGTCAACGGGGTATCCAAAGCCTATGCAATGACCGGGTGGCGGGTGGGATACGGTGCCGGTCCGGCAGAGCTGATTAAAACCATGTTCAAAATTCAATCCCAATCCACATCCGGGACCAGCATTATCTCCCAATGGGCTTCGGTCACCGCCCTTGAAGGCGACCACCGGTTTGTGGCAGACAACGTCCAGGCGTTGAAACAGCGGCGGGACCTGGTGGTCTCACGCATGAACGATGTGGAAGGCCTCTCATGCTCATCTCCTGAAGGGGCCTTCTACTGTTACATATCCTGCAAGGATCTGATGGGAAAGAAAACACCCCGGGGAACCATTCTTTCTTCAGACCTGGATTTCTGTAATTTTCTCATGGATGAATGCGGGGTTGCGGTGGTGCACGGAGACGCCTTCGGCCTGTCTCCATATTTCAGAATATCGTTTGCAACAAAAATGGAAGTGCTTAAAACCGGTTGCAGCAAAATTGCGGCAGCCTGTGAACAACTCAAATAAACCCATAGACCTATAGCAAATGACAAAAATATGTTCCGAAAAAAAAGGTCTTGATAATGTCAAGCTCTCTTAAAGGGCCGACAGTCCTGACGTCATTTGCTGTTCAACCCGTAGCATTAGAAACTTAATCGGAACGTTATTTTGACAACCACTATAAATTATCAATACCTAAGGAGTGACAGGTAATGAGCGTACATATGATGGATACGACCCTGTTCGGCGGTTCCATGGGAACCCCGGAGATGCGTTCGATTTTTGATGAAAAGAATCTGCTTCAAAGCTGGCTCAATGTTGAAACGGCACTGGCAAAGGCGCAGTCGTCCATGGGGATGATTCCAAAAGACGCCGGAGAGATCATTGCCGCAAAAGCAGATATCGCTTTACTGGATCTGGAGGCGGTCAAAGCATCGGGAAAGGTGAGCGGACACAGTCTTCTCGGGCTGCTGGGCGAATTCCGAAAGGTGATTGATCACGACTATTCCCGGTATGTCCATTTCGGTGCCACCACCCAGGATATCATCGACACCGGCTTCATCCTGATGATCCGGGACGGATACGATATCGTACAGGATCGTCTGGGCAGGTGTATGCACCTGCTCTCGGGTATCGTGACCGAACATGCAGACACCGTTATGGTGGGGCGGACCCACGGGGGGCACGGGCTGCCCATCACCTTTGGATTTAAAGCCGCCTCCTGGCTCTCCGAACTGGGCCGGCAGCTGGAACGGCTCCAGGAAGCCAGATCCCGCATCCTGGTGGGCAATCTGACCGGGGCGGTGGGCACCTTTGCATCCTGGGGGGATAAAGGGATCGAGGTTCAGTCAAAAACCCTTGACATCCTGGGGCTGGGAACACCGGATATCTGCTGGCACAGTTCCCGGGACCGGATCGCCGAGGTGATGAATCTCTGCTCCATGCTGGCCGCCACTGCCGGGCGGATCGGGCGGAATGTCTATCATCTGAACCGGACCGAAATCAAAGAGCTGGAAGAGCCGTCCAAGGGAAAAATCGGTTCCAGCACCATGCCCCATAAAAAGAACCCGGTCCACAGCGAGTGGATCATGGTTCTGGAACGGACCATCCGGGCGAACGCCTCGATCTGCCTGGAAGCCATGGGCCAGGAAGATGAGCGGGAAGCCTCCCGGTGGAAAAACGAATGGATTACCGTTCCTGAAACATTTGTCATGTTATCGGGGATCCTGAACCACCTGGAAATCGTGATGGGCGGGTTGACGGTTAAAAAAGACCAGATGCTCAAAAATACGGATATCTTAAAGGGAATGCTCTTGTCCGAGCAGGTCATGTTCCTTTTGGAAAAGATTTTTCCGCTGCCCCAGGCCCACTCAAAAGTCTATACCGCATCCGTACGCGCCACTGAAAATGGAAGCCACCTGCTGGACGAATTGATGGCCGATCAAGAGATTGCCGAAACCTGCAATCGGGAAGATCTGGAAAAAGCCCTTGAACCGGCCGGATACCTGGGGCTGTCGTCTGATGTGGCCCTGGCTGTAAAAGAAAAGGCTCAAACCCAACTCAGCCAAATAACGGGTTAATCAATGAAAGGTTCGCACATGTTGCTGGGAAATGAATACGGGCAGTTTATCAGCCGCCTCTGCTGGCCGGATCTGCCCGCAGAAGTTCAGGAAAAGACCCTGGATCTGGTGACGGACTGGATGGCCAATACCGTTGCCGGGTTTGATTCAGAAATCGGGCAGGCCCTGTCCGCCCTGGATCAGGCTCAAAACGGAAAAAGCAGCGGAGAAACCAATAGTATTGTGCTGGGAAATCTGAAGAAGACCCACCCGCTTCAGGCCGCCCTGATCAACGGCGGTGCCTGCCATGCCCTGGAATTTGACGATACCTATCGAAGCGGGTTGTACCACCCCGGTGCACCGGTGATTTCAGCAGCCTGGGCAGCGGCCGGGGCAACCCCGGTTTCCGGACGCCGTTTCTTAAGTGCCGTGGCGGCCGGGTATGAAATATCCATGCGCCTGGCCGATGCGGTGAATCCCGGCCACAATGCCACCTGGCACACCACCGGAACCGTGGGAACATTTGGAGCGGCCGCCGGTGCCGCCCATTGCATGGGGCTTGATCCCGGCAAATCGGCGGGTGCGCTGGGACTTGCCGGTACGCAGGCCGCCGGCCTGTGGGAGATCCTGCCGGGTTTTGCCCAGGCAAAGGGGCTGCATACGGGCAAGGCGGCTCAATCCGGTCTTTTGGCCGCTCTTCTGGCGAATCAGGGTGTCCTGGGTCCGTTCAGTATTTTTGAAGGTCCCCGGGGCTTTTTCAAGGCCATGGCACCGGAAAGAATCTGCCGGAAAACCTGCTGTGCCGGCCTGGGAGAAGAGTGGCGGCTGACCCGGACGACCTTGAAAGCCTACCCGGTCTGCGGCCATACCATGACGGCCATTGAAGCGGCACTGAATCTGGCCCATGAAAATGTCGATCCAAAGACAATCAAAACCATTGAGGTCCGTGCCCACCCGGTTTCAGTGGGCATTGCCGGGAATCCGGCGCCGGAAAGCGCGCTTGAGGCTAAATTTTCCATTGCCTTTTGTGTGGCAGTGGCCCTGGTCAAAAAGAGGATAACACTTTCAGACTTTTCTTCCGATATTCTGTCAGATCCGGCAGTGTTATCTGTGTTGTCAAAAATATCCCTGGTCCGGGATGACGTGCTCAGCCGGAGAAACGGGCAGCGGCCCGCAAGGGTCTCTATCAAATTTACCGACAACCGTATCCGGTCCGAAACCGCCCATACCCGGAAAGGAGACCCGGAAAACCCCCTCACCCGGCTGGAAATAAAGAACAAATTCATGGAACTGGTGAGGGGAGCCTGGGGAACGGAACCGGGAGAATCGGTTTTTAACGCTGTCCGCCTTTTACCCCTGTACGATGATTTCAATACCTGGGTAAAGGATCACATCCTTATATGGCAAACAGATAAATCCAAACACACAACAGAATGAGGCAACCATGAAAAGAGACGCACTGGTCATCAAAGACCGGGACAATGTGGCCACAGCCATCCGGGATATTCCCGCAGGCAAGGACGCCGTGGTGGGGATAGATGAAGAGACCCTGACCATACGGGTGTCCGGGGAGATCTCTCTGGGGCATAAATTTGCCGTTAAACCCATTGCCAGGGGAGAGGATGTCCTTAAATACAATTGCGTCATCGGCCGGGCCACCCGGGATATCAAAACCGGGGAGCATGCCCATGTTCAGAATATGGAAAGTTTGAGAGGAAGAGGCGACTTATGAAATTCTCAGGATATCCCCGACCGGACGGACAGGTGGGAACACGGAATTATGTGGGAATCATATCAACGGTGGTCTGTGCCAATGAGGTGGCCCGGGGGATCGCAGACCATGTGGAAGGGGCAGTGGCATTCTCCCATCAGCAGGGCTGCTGCCAGACCCCGCCTGACCTGAACCGGGTCACCCAAACCTTGTGCGGCCTTGGCTGCAACCCCAATCTGGCATCTGTGCTCTTGGTGGGGCTGGGCTGCGAAGGAACGGAGATGACCGAGGTCAAGGCAGCTGTCAAAGCCTGTGGCAAACGGGTGGATGCCCTGATGATCCAGGAAGAGGGCGGTGCTGCCAAAACCATTGCCCGGGGCGTCCTGCTGGCCCGGGAGATGGCCCGGGAAGCCTCAGCAATGCGGACCAGGGAATGCGGCACCAAAAATCTGGTGCTGGGTCTGAAATGCGGCAGTTCCGACACCACATCCGGTATTGCCTCCAACCCCGCTTTGGGTGTGACAGTGGAGCGGGTGATAGCGGAAAACGCCACCGTTATAATGGGCGAGGTCACGGAGTTCATCGGTGCCGAACATATCCTGGCCGCCCAGGCCAAAGACGAGGCAACCGGTGCAAAGATCCTTGAGCTGGTGGAACGGATGGAAAACCGGGCCAAAGCCGTCGGTGTGGACATGAGGGGAGGCCAGCCCACGCCGGGGAATATTGCCGGCGGATTGACCACCATTGAAGAAAAATCATTGGGCGCCATTGCCAAAGTCGGTAACGCCGTGGTCCAGGCCGTCTATGAATACGGTGAAAAACCCGGGGTAAACGGTCTTGTGGTCATGGATTCCCCGGGCCGGGAGCCGGAAATCCTCACCGGCCTGGCCGCTGCCGGGTGCAATGTGATTGCGTTTACCACCGGCCGGGGAGCCCCCCAGGGATTTCCCTTTGTTCCGGTGATCAAAATTACCGGCAATGAAAAAACCTGGCACAACCTGCAGGACCACATGGATCTGTCTGTCCATCAGGTTATGGACGGGGGGGAGACCCTCGGCCATGCCGGTGGGCGAATCTATGATACCATTGAAACCGTGGCGTCCGGGACCCGAACAAAGGCTGAGATCTCAGGTTATGTCCAGGCCATGGATATCTATGTAACCGGCCCGGTAATCTAAAACCGGGTAATCTAAAACCGGGTAATTTAAAAGGAGAATGGAAATGAGCGATCCCCTCACCGTTGAAGCCGGCCGGCTGAAAGATTTTGTACAACAGGTCTTATCCGGGCTGGGAGTACCGGACGACCATGGAAAGATGACGGCGGCCGGATTGGTGACGGCTCATCTGCGCGGATTTGACACCCATGGGCTGCCCTGTCTTCCCGGATATGTGGACAGCCTGGCAGAAGGCCGTATGAACCCCAGACCGGCACTGAAAGTAAAAACCGCCGGCACCTGGGCCAGCCAGGTGGACGGAGACAACGGCCTGGGCCAGGTGGCGGGCACCATTGCCATGCAACAGTGCCTGAAATCGGCCGACAACTTCGGCATCGGCTGTGCCGTTGTCAAGAGAAGCAACCATTTTGGGGCGGCCAGCGCCTATTCCCTCATGGCTCTGGAACATGACTGCATCGGCATCGTCACATCCAATGCATCGGCCGTTACCGCGCCCTTTGGTGCAGCTGAACCGCTTTTTGGCACCAACCCCTTATCCGTGGCGGTTCCAACGGACAAAGAGGCCCCGTTTGTCATTGATATGGCCACCAGTGAAGGGGCCCGTAAAAAAATCAGAAAAGCCCTGGATCAAGGCGACACCATACCGTTGGGATGGGCCCTGGATGAAACCGGGACCCCCACAACAGACCCCGGGGCGGCCCTCAAAGGGGTCATGCTCCCCTTTGGCGGTATGAAGGGTTCCGCCGTCACCATACTGACCGATATCCTGTCCGGTGTCTTTTCAGGCGCCAATTTCGGGGGGCGGGTCCTCAGCGTATTCAGCAACCAGGAACGGGAGTCGGGAAACGGCAACTTTATGCTGTCCGTTAAAATCGATTCATTCATGCCTGCAGAGGAATTCAAATCCCGTATGGACGATGAATTAAACCGGATTATGGCGCTGCAGCCGGCCAAAGGGTTTAAAAAAGTGATCTACCCCGGTTATCCGGAGCATGCCACCCAGACCCGCCGCCGCAAACAGGGAATTCCCCTGGACAGGGCATTGGTTCAAAAAATGGCTGAACTGGGTAAGCGGTTCCGGGTTGAATTTCCCCATTGACCGGGAGAAAGCCCCTGGCGATGCGGTGTGGTCTGGGTGCATTGACCCGGCATTCCGCCTGACCGGGATATCGGACAACACCAATGAATGCCGAAACACTTTATGTACACCTCAACGTTGCATAAAAATTTTATCATAAAAGATGAAATCAGTAGGCGGTACAACAAACGCTTTGAATTTAAAGATGCTTTCAAGACTTCATCATAAGTGGGTTCGGCCATTTCATCTTTTTTCAGAAATTTTTACCCTCCGGGAAAAGCGTGAAGCTCCCATCTTCTTCGTTCCCAAGGTTTTGCGGTAGATTACTACAGCGGCAACCTTGGCGCCTTGAAGCTGGCATCTTCACGCTTTTTGCAACGATGAGGTACACCTCTTCCAGGCACCCACTTGCTTACATCGAAGAGGCAGCCTTATGCAACAGCCGTCCCCTTGTATCTTCAGCCCCTCTTTTTGAGATCATGATGATTCCAGACCGTACACCTGTTTCGGCGCAAGATATTGGGGAAACCGATCCGTCAATTCCAGACATATTTCCGTACACATATGGCAGGCATCGACATACGCGTCCCTGTGCCGCAAATTATATGTCCGGGCCAGCGCCAAAGGCCCCCCAGCTAGCATGGGTCCGGATATGGGATGATTCTCGGGATCATATGCCTCCACCACGGATGAGAAAGAAGTTTCCCACATATTTCCCATGCTGATCCCTTGGCACAGATGGACATTGCCAAAGGGGTCTGCATGAACCCGCCCGGGATGACTGAACTCTTCATACGGGCATTGCGTAAATTCAATGCAGGGTTTTACAGGCAGCCCTTTTGTAAGCGTTTCAACCGCCCTGCCCCTCAATTTCGGACCTCCCAGGTAGATGGGTTCCCCTTTGGTCCGGCTGCCGCTATGCTCAACCTCCGGTGGTTGAATACAGATAGAATTCACCTTCATATCCAACGTTTCAGCGGCTGCCGCAGCATGCCCGGCATTATTCTGCCCGCCCTCCCTGTGATGGAACCGATCGTCGCTCACTTCCAAACATGACAGACCGGCATCCTGAAGCGGCTTCAGCCATAAAAGAGCATCCTCTTCTGTGGTGGCCCAGAAGCCATTGGTTTGAACAGAGGTCCGGAATCCGTTTTGACTGGCCAGACGAATGCTTTCGGACAAAAGCGGATAGAACAGAAAAGCCTCCCCGCCTTCAAATCCCACATTGGTAACAGATTCCATTTTTCTGCATTCTTCCAGCACATCCCTTACCTGTCGAATCGAGAACGTTCCTTTGGCAAAGGGGTGACAATACAAAAAGCAGTGATCACATTGAAAATTACACGCATAGGTTAAAATAAAATGAACGCTTTTAATCATGTCATCCTCCTTTTCTCAGGTATTCGAATCCACTAAAAAAAAGTCTAGGATACCTCCGGATTCAGGGTCCATTTAATGAACCAGTTGCCATCTTCCCGTTCCAGACAGACAATGCCGGAGTTCTGGAATCTGTAGACCATCCGGTCGGCGTCGTCACAGACCAAAAGTGAGAGCAGACGCTGCATAAACGGCAGATGCCCCACGATCATGGCATGATCCAGGGAATCCGGGCCTGTTCTGAATGATTGAACATCATCCATGGGACCGATTCCCTTGATTGACACCAAGGGTTTCTCCGGTTTCAGAGCAGCGAAAAAAATTCGTGCCGTTTGCAAGGCCCTGGTTTTACCGGAATGAAGGATTTGCTTCACCCGAATCTGATAATTTTCAGCCACGCCCGCGATCAGCTTGGTCTGTTCGATACCGGCAACAGACAATCCCTTTTCCGGATCACTCTCTTTTGGCAGGCTGATCCCGTGCTGAACAAGGTATACTTTCATAGTATCTCCATTTTATTCCAACGTTGGGGTTTATAAACTCTTTTTTTAATCTTAATAAATTGTTTGCAAATTGCAACGAAAACAAAAAAATGCCGCATCTGTATGCCTGATTACAACCGGGAAAGGGATAGCCGGAACCGATTGAATTAGGTATGAATCATGTACGTCTGCCATTTTAAATATCATATCCGTTTCAATGCCGGGCCGGGTTGTGTTGCAAAAATCAAAAAGATGGTTAGGTTTAACCCGTTGTGTTAGAATGCGCCAAATAAAAGCCCGGTAATGCAGGATCAAGGGTCTATCCATTTTCTCTTTTTGAGATTTCCATGCGGAGAAGATTGAACCGGTTTGAAACTGATCTATCCATATTTTAAAAAAAATGCCGTTAAAATCCTTATCGGCCTGCTCTGCATGATCCTTGTGGATGCAACCCAGCTGATCATTCCACAGATCATTAAAGAGGCGATTGACACATTGAGCCTGGCCGGCCCGGACCGGGGAAGATTGATACGTCAATGTAGCTATATCATCGCATTGGGAATTTTCATGGCCGTGTTGCGATACGGATGGCGAAACCTGCTCATGGGCAGTTCCCGGGATGTGGAAAAAGGCATCCGGGATGACCTGTTCAACCACATCCTTCATCAGGACATGGCCTTTCACAACAGGATGAAAACCGGGGATATCATGGCCCATGCCACAAGTGACATCAATCATGTGCGCATGGCATTCGGTTTTGGCCTGATCGTTCTGGTGGATACCGTTCTTCTGGGTGGTGCAACCCTTGCCATCATGTTCTGGACACATCCCAAGCTGACCGCCCTTGCCATGATTCCCATGCCGCTTCTGGTCTTCCTGACCCGATACCTGGGGAAAAAAATGTTTGTGTTTCACAAAACCGCCCAGGAATCTTTTTCACAGCTGACGGAAATTGTCAGGGAAAGCTTTTTTGGAATCCGCATCATCAAAGTATTCAACTTTGAACCCATTGTCGGCCGGAAAGTTCAAATCTCTGCAAAGGATTATTTTAATAAAAACTTAAAACGGGCATTTGTCACGGCCCTTCTTCGTCCGTTACTCGGTTTCTTTTTTAATTTATCCACCCTGATCATCATTTTTTACGGCGGGTATCTGGTTATGGAGAAGACACTGACGGCAGGGGAGCTGGTTGCATTTATCCAATATCTGGGGATCCTGGCCTGGCCCGTTATCGCCATCGGCTGGATGACCAATCTCTTCCAGCGGGGAATGGCATCCTTAAAACGGATCAACGCCATGCTGGATACCGCACCCGAGGTAAGGTCCGCTGCAAACGCCGTTGTCCCGAAAACCTTTAGGAGCGGCATCTGCTTTAACCGGGTCGGTTTTTCTTATGCATCCGGTTCTCCGGTGATTTCCGATATGAACCTGACGTGGGATGAGGGTTCAAAAATCGGCATCAGCGGACCGCCCGGATCCGGGAAAACAAGCCTTGTCCAGCTAATTCCGCGTCTTTACAACCCCAACCAGGGGAATATCACCATCGGCGGTCATGATCTGGCCGGCATTGATCTGGATTTCCTTCGGGAAAAAATAGCCTTTATGCCCCAGGAATCCTTTCTCTTTTCCGGGACGATAAAGGATAATATCGTCATGGGCAAGCCCATGAAAAAAAACGATCTTGACCGGATCATCCAGGTCTGTTGCCTTGAACAGACCCTTTCGGATATGCCCGACGGACTGGATACTGTTGTGGGTGAAAGAGGGATTACCCTCTCCGGCGGCCAAAAACAGCGGATCGCCCTGGCAAGGACCCTGTCCGTCCCCCGGCCGATTATCATCCTGGATGATCCCATCAGCCAGCTGGATACACAGACGGCCTCCCGGGTGATATCCAATATTCACCGTCTGAATCTGTCAGCCACCCTGATCGTCATCTCCCATCGGATCTCCGCACTGGCATCCAGTGATCAAATTTTTATATTAAAGGAGGGCCGGATCGATCATCAGGGGTCGCATGACACGCTCATCCGCACCGACCGGTTCTATGCCGAATCCTTCCGGGTTCAGCAGTTTGAGGATGCCCACCATGCCTGAAGCCTATACAGAGGAAAAAATCAACCGGATCGGCAACCGGGCTCTGGCCCGCGCCCTGTGGCCGTTTATCCGTCCGTTTTTCTGGATGCTTGCACTGTCGACCCTGCTCGTCTTTGTTGTCACCCTTTTAGAATTGATGATGCCTATTTTTACCCAAAGAGCATTTGACGGGTTTATTGTTCCGGTAAACGACCATGCGGGCACCACCCTGTTCGGGATGGAGATTCCCGGTTTTAAAGAGTTCTGCCTAATGTTCGGGGCCTTTATTCTCCTCTTGCTGGCCGTTGATTTTTCCCAGACCCTTTTCATGGAGTACACGGGTCAGCGGATTATTTTAAATCTGCGAAACGCCCTGTTCGATCATATGGCTCACCTGCCGGTCTCCTTTTTTGATAAAAATTCCAGCGGACGGCTGGTTTCACGTGTGGCAGGAGACATCGAAAATATGAATGAAATGTTCACCACCGTCCTGATTTTTATTTTTAAAGACATCCTTTTCATGGCCGCCATCCTGGTTGTCCTGTTTACCATTGATGCGGAGCTGGCCTTTTATCTCTCGTTACTGGTGCCGGTCATTATGATCAGTACCGCCGGATTCTCAAAGCTGCTGAGAAAGGCGTTTCGTGTCATCCGCCAAAAAGTGGCTGAAATTAATCACAGTTTTTCAGAAGCCGTCACCGGAATCAAAATTATTCAGACCTGCTCGGCTGAAAAGAACTTCATAACGCGGTTTAAACGCTTAAATTTCGACAACTACCTTGCCGCATTGTATCAGATTAAAATCTTTGCCGTATTCATGCCTTTTATCGGATTTTTAGGAACCGTCAGCGTCGCCGTTATCCTGTGGAATGCCAGCTTTAAGGTCATGGAAAAAACCCTGACCATCGGCGAACTGGTTGCCTTTTTGACCTATATGAAATTATTCTTCAGGCCGTTGCGTGAGCTGTCTGAAAAATTCAACTTTCTCCAAAACGCCCTGGCATCTGCGGAACGGATCGTTACCGTGCTGCAAAATAAACCGCCGGCCAAACTGCCGGATAACAGATACCGGTCTGTCAGCTCAATTGATACCCTGGCCTTTGACCGGGTTGATTTTTCCTATGAAACCGGAAAACCGGTGCTGCATCAAATCAGCTTTGACCTGTCCAGAGGCCAGTCCGTGGGAATTGTGGGCCATACCGGCTCCGGAAAAAGCTCGATCATCAATCTGATCACCGGCTTTTACGCACCGGACAACGGCAGGATACTGATCAACGAAACAGACCACTCCCGGATTCCCATAAAAACCATAAGGGGTAAAACCGCCCTGGTCATGCAGGACCCGGTTCTCTTCTCCGGCACCATTGCGGAAAATATCAGTCCGGGTTCACCAATGGGCATGGCGGCAAAAGAGAACCGGCCTGACGGGCGGCTTGCCCGCAGGCAGGATCGAACCGCCCTGGAACATGCCCTTTACCAGGCCAATTGCGATTTTCTGTTCGATAAATTCGACGGACTGGATACCCGGATAGAAGAAGGCGGCCAGCCGCTGTCAAGCGGTGAAAAACAGCTGGTCTGTATCGCCAGAGCCTTTGCGTTCAATCCGGATCTGATTATCTTTGATGAAGCGACCTCATATATGGATTCCCATTCCGAGCAACGGGTCCATGATGCCATGAACAAACTGATGACCGGCCGCATGTCCATCATTATCGCCCATCGCCTCTCCACGGTGAGAGAATGCGATAAGATCATTCTCCTCAGGGACGGTGCCGTAAGAGAACAGGGAAACCATGAAAGCCTTGTGCGTTCCGGGGGCGAGTACTATCATCTGCTGCAAAAGGAAAAAATCACTTCGGATTTATCCGGATAAGCGGTTGTTCCTCCCGATCCCTGTGTGATCTTTTAAACCCATATTTTCCAGGTTTGGAATCAACCGCCGCAGGATCCAACGCATCCGCGAACTGGTGTTCCGGTTCAGGCGACCCGGTCCTCTGTTTTTTTCGCCGGGATGGGGCTGGGCCCCAGTTCCCGGATGCGCTGGGCCATTTCCCGGGAGATTTCCGCGAACCTGGGTCCCATGGCCGAGGAGAGGTTGAACATCTCCACCCGGTCCGGGTCCATGCCGATGCGCTTGAGCAGGGTTTTGACCTGGGTGATCCGTTTCCTGGCCTTGAGGTTTCCTTCAAGGAAGTGGCATTCGCCTTCAAGGCAGCCGGCGATCATGACCCCGTCCGCTCCCTCTTCCAGGGCCCGCAATACATGGATGACATCCACCCGGCCGGTGCAGGGCACCTGGATGATCTTGATGGATGTAGGATAGGACAGCCGCATGGAACCGGCCAGGTCAGCTGCGGCATAGGCGCAGTACTTACAGCAGAACCCCACGATCCGGGGCTGGAATGTGTCTGTCATATGGTGTCTCCTTTCTATTTTGGTGGTTCAGGCAAACAAGGCCTTTGACTTTTCATTGATCTGCAGGTCGGTAAAGTGGTTGAGGGTGATGATCTTGGCCGGGCATTCCGCCGCACACACCCCGCACCCGTGGCAGAGCCCCGGCTCAATCACGGCTGCACCGTCGACCACTTTGGGCACGCCGTAGGGACAGGACCGGACACAGACCAGGCACCGGGCGCACTTGTCCGGCTGCCGGTTTTCAGCCACCACGCCCCCCACCATGATCCGGTCCCGGGACAGGACCGTGGCCGCCCTGGACGCGGCAGCCCCGGCCTGGGACAGGGACTCGTCAAAGGGCTTGGGATAATGGGCAAGTCCGGCCAGGAAAATCCCTTCCGAGGCAAAATCCACGGGCCGCAGCTTGGCATGGGCCTCGTTGAGGAATCCGTCGGCATTCACCGGCACCTTGAACAGGTCAAACAGCTCCTTGTTGGGATTGGGGATGACGGCGGCAGCCAGGACCAGGAGGTCCGGGGTGAGCCGGATTTCCCGGCCCAAAATCTTCTCTTCGGCAATCACCTCCAGGCCGTCCGCCGTGGTCCGGGAAACCCGGGGGGGTGATGCCTCATCATACCGGATAAAGAGGATGCCCAGGTTCCGGGCCCGGGTGTACAGGGTCTCCCGGGTTCCATAGGTCCGGATATCCCGGTACATCACGACAATTTCCGTTTCCGGGCTGGCCTCCTTCAGGGCAATGGCCTTGACCATGGTGTTGGTGCAGCAGATTTTCGAGCAATAGGGCCGCTCCTCGTTCCGGGACCCCACACATTGGATAAAGACCACCTGCTTTGCCCGGTGCACGGCAGAGGTGCTGTCTGCCAGTTTCCGGTTCAGGTCCAGATGGGTGAGCACTGCGGGATGCTCACCGTAAAGGTAGGCTTCCGGCTGAAGCTCATGGCCCCCCGTGGCCAGGATGGCAGCCCCGTGGGCCAGGGTCACGGATGCCGGGCTGCCACTCTCCCCGGCCACCAGGATCCGGGTGGAAAAATTGCCCATAATGCCCGAGGTCTCCACCACTTCGGCCTTGAGATAGACCTTGATGCCGGAATGGGCTGTAATCTGCTCCACCATGGACCGGACATGGGGGGCAATGGCCTCCCCGGCGGCTGTGGCTTTCAGGCGGTGGGCAATCCCGCCCAGACCGTCTTCCCGTTCCACCAAAAAGACCTCAAATCCCTGCCCGGCTGCAGACAGGGCCGCTTCCATACCGGCTGCGCCCCCGCCCACCACCAGCAATGCCTTGACCACCGCCAGGGGGGTCTGGTAAAGGGGCTCCACCCAGTTGGCCTTGGCCACGGCCATGGAGACCAGGTCCTTGGCCTTTTGAGTGGCCAGGTCCGGGTTGTTCATATGGACCCAGGTGTTCTGGTCCCGGATATTGGCCATTTCAAACAGGTACTTGTTAAGCCCGGCTTCCCGGATGGTTTCCCGGAACAGGGGCTCATGGGTACGGGGGGAACAGGAAGCCACCACCACCCGGTTGAGCTGATGCTCCCCGATCACCTCTTTCATCTTGTCCTGGGTGTCCTGGGAGCAGGTAAAGAGATTGTCCTCCACATGAACCACATTGGGCAGGGTCCGGGCAAATTCCCGGACTGCGGGCACATCTGCGATACCCCCGATATTGATGCCGCAATTGCACACAAAGACCCCGATGCGGGGATCCTGGCCGGACACATCGATTTCAGGGGGCAGTTCCCGGGCTCTGGTGAGGGTGTGCCGGGCTCCTGCCAGGGTTTTTGCGGCAGCTGCCGCAGCTGCCGACGCTTCCATAACCGACTGGGGGATGTCCTTGGGCCCCTGGAACACGCCGCAGGCAAAGATGCCGGGCCGGTCGGTGCTGATGGGCAGCAGGTCGGACACATCGGCAAACCCGTGGCTGTCCAGGCCAATTTCAAGGGTCTCTGCCAGTTCCCGGTTTTCAGATCCTGACACCAGCCCCACGGACAGCACTACAAGGTCAAAGCATTCATCACGGAGTTCACCGGCCTCGGTGACATACCGCAGGCGCAGTTGCTGGTTGTCCGCCTCTTCCACGGTATGGACCCGGGACCGGACAAACCGGACCCCGTGCTCGTCCCTGGCCCGCAGGCAGTAGCGGTCAAACTCCTTGCCAAAGGTTCTCATGTCCATGAAAAACACGGCCGTGTCCAGTTGGCCCGGGCTGTGCTCCTTGGCAATGACGGTCTGCTTCACCGCGTACATGCAGCAGACCGAAGAGCAATACCCGTTGTCGCAGGTATTGATATCCCGGGACCCGGTACACTGGAGCCAGGCGATTTTTTGGGGTTCCGTATGATCCGAGGGCCTCACCAGGTGGCCCTGGAACGGGCCGGAGGCGGAAAGGATCCGCTCAAATTCCAGGCTGGTGACCACATTGGGGTGGGACAGATAGTTGTAGGCAGCATGGGGGGAAGGATCAAAGGGCCGGAACCCCGGGGCCGCAATAATGGCCCCCACATTCAGGGTTTGGGTTGCCGGGGCCATGAAGTGGTCCACCGCCCCTGCCACACAGGCGTCCACACATTGGTAGCATTCGGAGCAGACCCCGCAGGACAGGCACCGGTCCGCCTCCACCGCCACCTGGGTTTTGTCCAGTGCCGGGGTGATCTCGGCAAAATTGCCCTCCCGGTCTCCAAGGCTTATTTTCACAGGTGCCGCCCGGTCCCTGAACGGCACATCCGCCACTTCAGGCTTGGTGAACCCCCAGTCTGCCTCACGCCCCTGCTTCAGGTCCAGACCGTTGATAAACCGGTGGATGGATTCGGCAGCCTGCTTGCCCGAGGCCACGGCATCCACCACGGACTTGGGGCCGTAAACAGCGTCACCACCGGCAAACACCCAGTCAATGGGGGTTTGCAAGGTGACCGGATCGGCCTCATATCCCCCGGACCGGGTCAGGTGGATGCCTTCCTGGTCTGCAAATTCCGTTTCCCCGGCCTGGCCGATGGCCACGATCACCGTGTCTGCCTCGTGGGAGGCAAGGCGGCAGTCGTCAAACCGGGGGTTGAACCGTCCGTTTTCATCAAACACAGCCGTGCACTCCTGGAAATCCGCTCCCACAACCCGGCCCTGCTCCCCCAGGAACTTGATGGGGCCAAAGGAGTTGACAATAACAATCCCCTCCTCCAGGGCCTCTTCGATTTCATAGTCCCAGGCCGGCATCTCATCCCGCTTTTCAAGACAGACCATGGTTACGGTTTCCGCACCCAGGCGCTTTGCGGTCAGGGCCACATCCACGGCCACATTGCCCCCACCGATAACCAGGGTTTTTCCCGACAGGGGTGCGGCCGTTTCCAGGGCCGACTCTCGCAGGAATGCCGTGCCTGTCATAACTCCGTCCAGATCTTCCCCTGCAATGCCCAGGGACCGAGACCCGTGCAGGCCCGTGGCCATGAACAGGCCGGAGAATCCCTCTTTTTTCAGGCTGTCCAGGGTGATGTCTTTTCCAAACTCAACCCCGGTCCTGATGGTCACCCCCAGGTCTTCGATGAGCCGGATCTCATCGT
>JANQML010000275.1 GCA_028280105.1 Desulfobacula sp.
ATTTCAAGACTGTAACCGGATGCAAGGCGGCAAGGCATGACGACTGAGGGCGTATCAGCCATACGCCGCAGGGAGGAACCACCGCAGGCAACTCAGCAGGCAGGACCGTATGGGGGATCAGGGTTATTTTTTACCGGTTGACAATGCAACTGAGAAAAGTGTAATTTAGTTGAATTGTCAACTGAAAGGAGTGCATATGTATGGAACCTTTGCAAGAGAGTCGGTGGGGAAAAAAGTAAATATTCTCTTCCGGCTTTCCATGATGTACATCCGGAATGAAATGAAAAAAATGGGATTCGGAGCAGGGGATTATCCCTTTCTGGCCATGCTTTTCTTTGAGGAGGGGGTAAGCCAGGATGAATTGTCGAAACGGATGCGCGTGGATAAGTCCTGCACGGCCCGGGCACTGGCCAAACTTGAGAAAATGGGAATGGTGGAACGCCGTGCGGATCTATATGAACACCGGATGAAACGCGTTTTCCTCAGCCAGAAGTCACGGGAAATAGAACCAGACTTTTTTGCCATGCTGAGAAACTGGCAGGCCGCCCTGACCCGGGATTTTGATCCGGACCAGCTTAAAACAATACAGACCAGCATGGACCAAATGATTGAAAATGCCGAATTCTACCTGGGGCTTGAGAAGATCGATGAATAATATCATGAACATATTAAAAAAATTGCTTATCGTTGTGCCGGTCATCTGCGGGATTGCCGTATTTGCCGTACTTAAATCCAATAAAACACCACCGGTCCGGGTGGAGAACAAGGAACGCAGCCAGACCGTCAGAGTCATCACCCTGGAGCGGGCCACCGTGGTACCCCGGGTCATCTCTTACGGGTATGTGGAGCCGGACAGGATATGGCAGGCCATACCGGAAGTCAGCGGCAAGGTGGTCTATGTCAATGAAAACCTGAAAAAAGGACATTTTATTAAACAAGGGGAGGTGCTCTTTCGGATTGATACGACTTCCTACGGTCTGGCAGAGCGGCGTGGTGTGGCCGATTTAATGAATGTGGATGCGAGAATAAAGGAGTTGGAACAGCAGCGGAAAAACACGGAGCGGCTGCTTAAAATCGAAAAGCAGTCCCTTAACAGTGCGGCACAGGAACTCCGGCGCAAACGGGAATTATTTAAAAACAACTATATCTCCGCGTCAGACCTGGAAAAAGAGGAGCGGACCTTTCTGTCCCACCAGACAGCGGTGAATAACCTGCAGAATACCCTGGATCTGATACCGTCCCAGAAAAAGGCCCTCATGGCCCAGAAAGAATCAGGGGAATCAACGGTGAGACAACAGCGGCTGGACGTGACAAAAGCGGAAATACGGGCGCCGTTCAACTGCCGGTTGTCCGCGGTCAACATCGAACTGGATCAGTTTGCAGGCGCCGGCAGCGTCCTGGCCGAAGCCATCGGCATTGACAGGGTGGAAATCCCGGTATCCCTGACACCCCAAAATTTTTTCACGCTTCTGCCCCGAACCCAAAAGGGAAAAATCGGTCCGGAACCAGATGTTGAAAGTATCCGGAAGGCCATTGGGATTTCCGCCAAAGTGAGGCTTCCCCTGGATGAATCCCATACCTTTGAATGGGACGGGCAGTTTTCACGGACGTCTGAGTCCATAGACATGCAAACCGGGGCCATTACAACCTATATCACTGTGGAAAAACCTTATGAAAAGGCCATTCCGGGGAAACGGCCGCCCCTGGTCATCAATATGTATGTTGAAGTAGAGCTGTCCGGCCCCCCCCTGCCGGACCGGCTTGCCGTACCGAGGCATGCGGTCCGGAGCGGTTCGGTTTATATATCGGGACCGGATAACCGGCTGGAAATAAGACCCGTGGAAGTGGAATTTTTTATACAGGACATCGCCGTGCTGTCAGACGGCGTAAACCCGGGTGAGAACCTGGTTCTTTCGGATGTGATCCCGGCAGTTCAGGGCATGCTGCTGAAGCCTGTACATGATCCCGGTATAAAAACATCTCTCCTGAATCAGGCCGCCGGGGAGACAGAATAAAATGAACGGATTCAAACGGGTGGTCTCTTTTATGTGCGCCCATCCCACGGCAGCCAACCTTTTGATGCTCTTGTTCCTGGCACTGGGTGCGGTTTCCATCATGGATTTAAAACGGGAGACCTTTCCGGATTTTACCATAGATGCGGTGGAGATCACCGTTGCCTATCCCGGTGCCACGGCTGAAGACGTTGAATCGTCAGTCTGCCAGCGGATAGAAGATGCCATCGACGGTGTGACCCATATTGCCGAAGTCAGAAGCTCGGCCATGGAAAACCGTGCCCTGGTTGTCGTCGAGATGATCGAAGGGTCGGATATGATCCCCTTTTTTAATGATATCAAAACAGAGGTGGAGGCGATCAATGACTTTCCGCCCGAAGTGGAGGATGTGATCGTTAGACAGGTGAATCAGACCGACCAGGTGGTTTCGGTTGCTGTCACCGGACCCATGAGCCCCCTTCACCTCAAATTGTACTGCGAAGATCTAAAAGACCGGTTGAGGCGGCTGGACCGGATTTCCCAAGTCGAGATACTCGGTTTCTCCGATCATGAATTTCTAATCGAGGTTCCCTTTTATAACATGATGCGGCTGGGGCTGGCCGTTTCAGACCTGGAGGCAGCCGTGGCAGCCCAGAACCTGGATCTGCCGGCAGGCAGTATTGAATCATCCGATGCCGACATTCTGATCCGTTTTACCGAAGAACGCAAAACCGTTACCGATCTTGAAGACCTTATTGTGGTGTCTTCGACCACCGGCGCCGAAATACGGCTGGGGGACATCGCCGCCATCACGGACCGGTTTATGGAAGATGCCGACAAAATCCTGTTTAACGGGAAACGGGCCGGAATTCTGCAGATCAACAAGACCAAAACGGAAGACGCCTTGAGGATTATGGATGCAGTGACGGATTTTCTGGCAGCGGAACAGGCATCCGCCCCTCCCGGTATTACCTTTACCGTTACACAGAATGTGTCCGAAATCGTCCGGGACCGTCTTCAGATGCTGGTAAAAAACGGACTGGCCGGACTGCTGCTGGTATTTTTGGCCATGGTCCTCTTCTTCCCGTTTAAATTCTCCTTCTGGGTGGTCATGGGGCTGCCGGTCTCCTTTTTCCTGACCTTCTTTTTCATGAAACATCTTGGGCTCTCCCTCAACATGCTCTCCATGGTCGGACTGCTCATCGGCCTGGGCCTGCTCATGGATGACGCCATTGTGATTGCTGAAAATATTGCAGCCCATCTTGAAAAGGGAAAAAATGCCTTTGATGCCACCGTGGACGGCATATCCGAAGTGGCCACCGGCGTCTTCTCCTCATTTTTAACCACCCTGTTTATCTTCGGTGCCCTGGCGCTCAGCATGACGGGCGACATTGGCAAGGTGCTGTATGTGATCCCGGTCATCCTGATCCTGACCCTGTCCGTCAGCCTGGTGGAAGCCTTTTTAATTCTTCCCAACCATCTCTCCCATGCCATTGCCCATCGAAAGGAAGGGGCGAAAAAAAACCGGTTCAGGGAAACCATGGACAGAGGGCTGAATCAGGTCCGGAAAAAGGTGCTGGGCCCGGTGGTGGATGCGGCCATAAATTTCCGGTATCTCTTTATCGGGCTGGTGGTCTTTTTGTTTATTGTTTCCGTGGGCATGATTGTCGGTGGAAAACTCAAAATACAGGCATTCCCGGATATCGAAGGGGATGTGCTCCAGGCCCGGGTCCTGTTTCCCCAGGGGACTCCGCTTGAAAAGACGGCAGCATATGTGGATATCCTTCTGGATGCCGCCGTACAGATGAATGAACGATTCAAACCCCGCCAGCCCGGAGAAGCGGATCTTGTTCAACACACCAGCGTATTGTTTAACACCAATGCCGATGCCGGTGAAACAGGACCGCATGTGGCAACGATCTCCCTGGACCTGCTGAGTGCAGAGGAACGGAATGCCCGGATGGATGAGATCATTTTTCAGTGGCGGGCGCTGGCAGGGGATATTCCGGATGCCATCGCCGTTTCATTCAAAGAGCCATCCATGGGTCCGGGCGGGCTTCCCATCGAGATCCGGCTGAAAGGAGAGGATCTGGATGAACTCAAACAGGCTGCCACAAAGATGATCAACTGGTTTTATGCCTATGATGGTGTCTCTGATCTGTATGATGATCTGCGTCCGGGCAAGCCCGAGATACGGGTGTTTTTGAAAAAAGGTGCCAAAAAAAGGGGATTTGACGCCCGCATGGTTTCAAACCAGCTTCGGTCGGCATTCTTCAGTGCAACCGCCAATGAAATCATTGTGGGAGACGCCTCCTATGAAGTGAATCTGAAAATGGCGGGCAGGGACCGGGACAGCCTGTCCGATATTGAGAATTTTTACCTGATGGGCCCACAGGGAGAGCGCGTACCGCTGACCACGGTGGCGCATATCACCCAGAGCCGGGGATATGCCGGCATCAATCGGGTGGATGCCATCCGGACCGTTACCGTCACCGGTGATGTGGATACACGGACGGCCAATGCCGCCGATATTATTGCCGACACCAGACAGAGATTTCTGCCTGAACTGCAAAGGGAGTTCCCGGGCATCTCAGTGGATACCCAGGGACAGGCAAAAGAGTTGCAATCCTCCATGGGCGGGATGGTCCAGGCCCTGTTGATCGGGATCTTCGGTGTCTTCTGCCTGCTCAGCTTTCAGTTCCGTTCCTACCAGGAACCCCTGGTGGTCATGGTGACCATTCCCTTTGCCTTTATCGGGGTGATCTGGGGCCATATCCTCATGGGGATCGATCTGAGCATGCCCAGCATTATGGGGTTTGTCTCCCTGGCCGGTATTGTGGTCAACGACTCCATCCTCCTGGTCGGTTTTGTAAAACGGCACACAGCCGCCGGCACATCCGTGGCCAAAGCCGGGAAGCTGGCATCCCGGGAACGGTTCCGGGCGGTGATGCTGACCTCGGTGACCACCGTTGCCGGGCTGATGCCGCTGCTCAGCGAACGGTCGCTCCAGGCACAGGTCCTTATTCCACTGGCCTGTTCCATCGTGTTCGGCCTGCTGATGTCCACTGTCCTGGTGCTCATCGTGGTGCCGTGCCTCTACACCATATTGGCGGATTTTGGCCTTGTGAAGACTGAAAGGTAAATCTTCATGATGTGATGCCGCTGTGGGAGAGTGTGTACTTGAGTCAAATTGGCCAAAATCAAGGATCGTTGATTATAACAAAGGCATAGACCAATAAAAAAAGAAAATGGGCAAAAGGAGTTGTTTGCTGCCACAGGATGAAAAGAATTACAAACATTTGGACAACCCATACCCTAACAGAGATTTGAATGGTTTCAACACCCTTTATTATTGCTTATCTCAAAACGTTCGAAATTTCTATGCTTGACTTTTATAACGACTGCCGTTATAATATGAGTCATGATAAAGTCTTTCAAAAATGCCGGGGCAGAGGATGTTTTTGACGGGACGGCATCTAAAGCAGCCAGAAAATGTTGCCCGAAATCAATCTGGACCGTCGCAAGGCGCAAACTGGACCAAATTAACCGTGTACAAGAAGTCACTGAACTCCAAATACCTCCGGGAAACCGGCTTGAGCGTTTAAAAGGCGACAGGGAACACCAATATAGCATCCGGATAAATCAGCAATACCGTATCTGTTTTATTTGGAAGGAGGGTCAGGCATATGATCTTGAAATCACAGACTATCACTAATACTGTTTCGAGAAAACTCCCTAAAAACCGTCCCCCAACACATCCAGGGGAAATGCTTTTGGAAGAGTTTGTCAAACCGCTTAAGATTACTCAGACAGAGCTTGCTCAGAAATTAGGTGTATCATATCCTCGACTTAATGAAATTATCAAAGGTCGAAGGTCAGTTACACCAGACACTGCATTAAGATTATCTCATGTTTTGGGAATGTCGGCAGACTTTTGGCTTGGTTTACAGCAGGACTGGGATCTATGGCATGCGATGAACAGCCCAAAAGCAATTGAGATAAAAAGGTTAGAACCTCTTTCAATAAAAAATCTAGCATAACAAACATTTAACCTGTTGATTTTCAGTACGTTTTTAGGAAACAGAAACCCCACAATATGTCATTATTCATGACGTTTGATGAGATTTTCTGACCACAATATGTAGTGTCTTATCAGGATGGGCGATAGTAACGATTATAATATATAAAGACTCCTACCCTAACAATTCGAAATGAACTCTGCTGTGAGGACAACATCTTGAATATTAACTTTGCTCCTCCCCAAAAAATTGGGGCCTGGATTAAACCACTTTCTTTTATAGTGGTTTTCAAAATAACGTTCCGATTAAGTTTCTGATGCTACGGGTTGAACGGCAAATGACGCCAAAAATGTCGCCCCTTTCAGAGATCTTGACATTTTCAAGACTTTTTTTCAGAACATATTTTTGTCATTTGCTATAGCTTAAGAACGCCTGCTCACAGTGGGCAGGCGTTCTTAAGCTATTGGTCGATTTTGCTTAGAGTGCATTTGGACAGGTAAAAATCTTTCTTCGTCTGAAGGCGAGGGGTTTTAACCATTCCCGAAAGAGATACTAAATCGTCCACTGCATCAGGCGCCATGACCGGCAATCATCTGGCGTTCAACCATTTTTGCGAACATTGTATTCCCGGATTTCAGTTCATCCGGTCTGCCGCTTTCCGCCACAATGCCGTTGTCCAGTACCACAATTTTATCGGCATTGGCCACGGTTCTCATCCGGTGGGCAATAATCAGAACGGTCTTATCCTTGATCAGCCTTGAAATCCCGGCCTGGATCCGGGTCTCATTCTCTACATCCAAAGAAGCGGTGGCTTCATCAAGCAGGATAATGGGGGCGTCTTTTAAAAGCGCACGGGCAATGGAGATCCGCTGTCGCTCTCCCCCGGACAGGGTCTCTCCGTTTTCACCGAGGATTGTCTGGTAACCGTCCGGCATTTTACTGACAAAATCATCGCATTGTGCCAACTTTGCAGCATGTTTTACCTCTGCATCAGAAGCCCCCCTTTTTCCGATCCGGATGTTCTCAAGAACCGAAGCGTTGAACAGGACCACCTCCTGAAAAACAACCGAATAATGCGTGAGCAGTGTTTCAGGATCGATTCTGCTGATCTCCTGTCCGCCAATCAGAATCTGGCCGGAATCCACATCCCAGAAGCGGGCGGCAAGCTTTGCGGCTGTGGATTTTCCACTGCCCGAAGGCCCCACCAGGGCGGTAATCTCTCCCTGCCTTGCCGTAAAAGAAACACCGGCCATTACCTGTTTGCCGCTTTCATAGGCAAACCTTACCTGATCGAATGTGATATCGTAGTTATCCGGCTTAAACGCCGTACTGCCGGTCTGGACCGGCAGGGCCTCCATCTCATTCATCCGTCCGATTCGAATATCAAGGTAGTAGAGAGCCGCCAGATTGTTAAAGACTTCTTTTATCGGCTCATAAATACGTGAACCGATAACGATAAACATCAAATAAGTAAACAGATCCGTATGGCCTGTGGCCATAAGCTTTGCTCCGGTGATAATGACGCTTGCCAGTCCCAGCTTCAGAATACCTTGAGCGCTGTTCACCAGTACACCGGTCATCAGTTCGCCGCGGGTCAGGGCCTTTTCATACCGATCCAGCTTTGCATCGAGATCACCCATATATTTATCTTCATTATTATAGGCTTTTATCTCATGAACAGTATCCAGGCCTTCCTGTATCATTTCGGTAACGTCCCGTTTCCTGTCATAAATTTGTTGGTTGCTTTTCCGCTGAAATCTTTTAGAAAAGAGCAATACGGAAGCTGCAGCCGGTACGACCCAAAACAGCGCCAGGGACAGCTGCCAGTTATAAAAGAAGAGGCCGATAGAAATCAGCAGTAAGGTGATAATCGAAGCAAAGAGTTGGGGGACTGCATGTGAAAAAGTCTGTTCCAGCTCTGTATTGTCAGACATGATCGTGGAGGTTAAGTCAGAAAGATTTTTCTCTCCAAAAAATGCAAGGGGCAGTTTGCGCAGTTTCTCAGCCAGAGCAATCCGCCGAGTCGCGCTCTCCGAATATATCTTGGTAAATGTAGTGCGATACTGCAGGCGGGCAATGACCCAGGTCACCGCCATGAAACAGAACCCTGTACCAACATAATACCAGAAAGAGTTATGATCGGATGGAGAAAGCCGGATAATCGGGCGCAGGTAATCGTCAAGAAAAAGAAAGACAAAAACCGCGGGCATCATTAATGCCATATTGAGTAAAACGGTAAAAAATGTACCTTTCAAAAAATCTTTGGCGCCCTGCTCCGAGAGGGCCAGACGACGTTGTAATAAGTTAAGCATGATGGGCCTCCTTTGTGCCTATGGTCCATTGAACCGACCGCTGGTATTCATCCCACATCCGCGCATACAATCCCTGGCGGGCCAGCAGTTCGGCATGGGTTCCTTTTTCTGCGACATTTCCTTTGTCTATGACTAAAATAGAATCAACATCCATAACACTTGTCAGGCGGTGGGCGATCATCAGTACGGTTTTGCCCTTTGTCAGTATGCCCAACGCCTTTTGGATCATGTGTTCATTTTCCGGGTCGGCAAATGCAGTGGCCTCGTCCAGAACGACAATGGGTGCATCCTTTAAAATCGCCCGCGCCAAAGCAAAACGCTGCTGCTCCCCGCCGGAAAGATAAGTGCCGTCAACACCGATACGGGTTTCAAGACCCAAAGGCAATTGTTCAACTATCTGGCGGCACTGGGCAGATTCCAGGGCCTGTTCAACCGCATCTGCTGAAGCATTGGGATTGCCATACAGAATATTTTCTCTCAGCGTGGTTTTAAACAGCCGTGTATTCTGAAACACAAAAGAGACATTGTTCATCAGATGATCCTGGGCAATATCCCTGACATCAATCCCACCGATGGAAACCTGTCCGGTGTCAACATCCCAGAACCGTGGCACCATCCGGGCAATGGTGGTTTTTCCGCCGCCGGAAGGTCCGACCAGGGCCAGTGTCCGGCCCTGGGGCAAATGAAAGGAAATGTTGTCAAGCGCTTTTTCTCCTGCACCGGGGTAGGTAAAGGTCACATTTTTAAAAGTGATGCTGTGACCGGTGATGGGCTCGGGATCTGCGGCTTTGGCCAGAGGCGCCGTATGGGTGAGTTCTTCAGTCCGTTTAACGGCTTCGGAGGCCTGTCCGAGGGCCTGGTTCAAGTGCAGGCTTCGCATGATGCTTTGGGCAAATACAGGTGTAACCAGGATGTAGAAAAGAAGGTCGAGGATGATCACCGCCGGTTCAGCAGGATTTCCGATGAGCAAAATGCCCAGCGGTATCAGCAGATAGGCAAACCCGTGAATGATCGTTGTGTAGGAAGACATGGGAATTTCCCACATCAGTGTATATTTCAACACCATATCTTTGTAACGGTTGATAGTATTATAAAAGCTTTTGAATGAGAAAACGGTCTGCTGAAAGACTTTTACGACCGGAATGCCGCGTACATATTCCACGGCTTCGGTGTTCATTTCCTCAAGCGAATTCATATATTTTTTCATGAAACGCTGTCCGGCGCTACCCATCATAGAGCTCATGATACCCACTGCCAGGGCCAAAGGAACCAGACAGGCAAGACCCAGCCGCCAGTCAAATACAAAAATCAGCACCAGTGATACCACCGGCATCATCAGGCTGCCGGCCAGATCCGGCATTTGATGGGCTAAAAAGGAATGGGTAACGCTGACATTGTCATCAATAATTTTTCGAATTCGACCGCTGGTGTTATGATCAAAGAACCCCATGGGCATCTTCAAAATACACTTCATTGAGATGCGCCGCATCTCCGTCTCCACCCGGAATGCAGCCAGATGCGAAAGTGTCAGCGCTAAAAAGTAAACCGCAATGCCGGCAACCGCCGTCCCCATGGCCCACCACGCGTAAAAGTGGACCTGGTCCCATGATAAGTTCTGTTCTCCGGCAAGCAGTTCCCTGATGAGCAGCCAGATAAAAATATAGGGCATCATTCCCAAAAGAGAACTGAGTGCGGAAAGTGCAAGGGCTCCGGGCAGAAATAGTTTTCTGCCGGACATGTATTCCTGTAATTGTTTCAGAGTATTCATAAATGGTCCTTCTCACTTAAATGAATTGATCAATAGGGGTTAATAAAATCTAAATTCAATACCGAACATTGTTCGGATTTGTTCCAAAAAAAATTATACCTTCATCAATTTTCCCCAGCCGGCGATAAAAAAGTTCACATATTCGGTTATAAACTGCTTCATCTCTTCTTCCTGCATATCGTGCATCACCATCTCCTGTAAGATGCTTATCCACCAGACGGTTGCATTATGAATAAAAAAACGGGAAATCGAATTGTTGAGTTCCGGATAACGCTCGTTGAAAGCCGAGACAAACTCAATCCCTTTTTCTGTGTACCGGTCGATCAGTTCCTCCCGGTAATCGGCAAGTTCAGAGCCCTGGGCATTAAGGAGCAGCAGTTTTAATTCAGTCCGGTAATTTTCCACCAGATTGAACAACTCGCCGATTCTTTGGGTGTGATACTTTTCAGAATAAAATACGTCTTTAGAAAGGTATTTTGAATTATTATGCTCCCGCAGCATGGTATTGAATTCATTAAGCAACGGCTGTACCAACGCTTTGAAAATGTGGTCTTTACCGGAATAGTAGATGTATATACTGCTTAGGGCGACACCGGATTTATCCGCAATCCCCCTCATGGAGGTTTTTTGAAACCCTTTCATTAAAAATTCTGTCCTGGAAACTTCCAAAATCCTGCCGGCAATTTCTTCTTTTTTAATCTGCATATCAGATAATCTTACACAATACCGAACGATGTTCGAAGATGGCATTAACTATAAACCCGAAAATCTTTCTATGTCAAGAACCAATTTTTTTTCTTCCGCCAAATCCACCATCAAATTTTTGTTTCGCATGTGGGCCATGGGTTGCACCGCCTCCCTGGCCACCATACGGTGCCGGATGCAAGGCGACAAGGCGTGACGACTGAGGGC
>JANQML010000282.1 GCA_028280105.1 Desulfobacula sp.
CTGTAACGACACAGATGAAGTAAAATCGGTTCGCCCAAAGGGTGACAATTTGTAATGTTTATATTTGCATGGGTTATGATCCTAACTTATTGTTTTTAAATACAATTATGGGCTTTCACTTAAATTGTCATGAAATGTCCGAGCTGAAAAAATCGCCATTGTGAACAACTTTAAAATTGAAGCAAAAAAAAAAGAACTGTCTAAAGTTTAAAAAAAAGAACGAAACCGTTACGATATCTAAAATCCGAAAATTCAATCCGTCGCTTGCGGAGCGTCAGGTTTGTCCAGAATCTTTCTCAGGGTCAACGCCATTTTTGATTTTAAGACCGGTTTCCTTAAATACCCTTTTACGCCCATCTGCCTTGCTTTTTCAGGATTCATTTTTTCACTGAAGCCACTGCAGATAATCACGGGAATATCCGGCCGGATGGTCATGACCGCTTTGGCCAGAATATCCCCTGTCATACCCGGCATCGTCATATCCGTAATCACCAGATCAAAGGCATCCGGCTGGCTTTGAAAAACGTCAAGGGCGGTTAGACTGTTGTACTGAACATTCACCGTATATCCGAGCCGTTTTAAAATTTCGGCTTCAAGTTTTGCCACCGAAACTTCATCATCCACCAATAAAATCCTTTCCGTACCGGTGTTTCCATTTATATGGGGCTGTTGGGCCTCGTCGGTTTTTTTTTCATCGGCGACCGGCAGATAAACACGGACCTGGGTGCCTTCACCGACATGGCTCTCAACAAAAATACCTCCGTTATGATCCTTGACAATTCCGTGAACAACGGACAATCCCAGCCCGGTTCCTTTGTCGCGGGACTTTGTGGTGAAATACGGCTCAAACATCCGGTTCAGCGTATCCTCATCCATTCCCGATCCATTGTCGGAAACAGATATAACAACATACTCTCCCAATGCAAGGGAATGACCGGCCGGATGCCCTTCTTCCAAGTGCATCATATCCAGGCTGATTTTTATCCGGCCATTGATTTCTTCCACAGCGTGATAGGCGTTTGTAATCAGGTTCATGGCGACCTGATGGATCTGGCTGGGTTCGGCCTGAACCGGCGCGCAATCGGATCGGATATTGTCAATGATTTCAATATTCGAAGGAATGGTGGACCGGCTCAACTGAACGACTTCGGTCAGGATTTCATCGATTCGCAGCCGTGTCTTTTTTGAGTCGGACTGACGGCTGAATGCAAGAATCTGCCGTACCAAGTCCCCTGCCCGTCTTGCCGCACCGTAGATTTCCCTGGCATTTTGATACTCAGGGCTGTCTTTGGGGAGGTCCTCTAATAAAAGTTCTGATAAACCGGTGATGGGAAATAGCAGGTTATTAAAATCGTGGGCGATTCCGCCGGCAAGATTTCCGATGGACTCCATCCTTTGAGCCTGAAGAAGCTGACGTTCCAGGGTAATTTGTCCGGTCACATCCTCTAATATTTCAATAGCGGATTTAACATTGCCGGTGTCGTCAAAAATCGGTGAGGTAGTCACTCTAAACGTTCGGTAACCCTCTTTGTCGGAGATAACGATTTTCTCCCGCCTCACCTCTCCGTCTTTTAACGTCTTCACCGTCGGACAGGAATCACAAGGGCTTTCACGGGGCGGGCGGGAAAAAAAACGATAGCAGATATGTCCCTTGCCCGCCTCAAAGCCGGGAAACCACTCCCGCATTTGCCGGTTCATCTCAAGAATTTCCATTCCGTGATCGATCAGGGCGATTCCGACCCCGATATTATCCACAATGGAAAAAAATTTTTGCTGAATTGAATTTAGTTTTGCCTCAACTGTTTCCAGTTCCGCCACTCGGTTTTCCAGCTCAGCATAGCTCGGTTTTTCAGACATGATGCATCCTGACCATCAAATGAGATGAATTTTCCCGGACAACATACCTGTTCAGGTATTTGGTAAAGATTCCGAGTTCATCATTTCTCCGCCTATAAAAAAATTCCCCGGGGGGGGTTCCTGATTCTTTTTTTCTTTACCTTGTACCGTATATTTTTGAAGAAATCAAAAGAATCAGGAATAACACCGATCCGGAAGGTTGAGGGTTTATGGAAATTTAATACTGATCTTTTTGTATTCTTTTTTATTTTTTACACTTATATCCAGATCAAGGCTTGAATCCCGCACCCCCATGGCCAGTTTGCTTTTTCCTTTTTCACCTTCAATGTGAGTAATCGCCTTGACCGCTTCAAAGATATGGCCGCCCACACCCTGGCCGGGAGACGGAAGCTCTGTGTCCCGGTATTCGGCCGTAACGGTTACGCCGCCATCTGCCGCCTGTTTAACCGTTATTTTTTTTGCATTGCTGTTAATGCCGTGGAGGGCTGTCAGCGCCAGCCACTTTAACGCCGCTTCCGGAGCGTTTTCATCGTTTTTGATTTCAGACATCTCTTTGAGCGGGTCTGTGTTTGCAAAACAATCGCACAACTCTTGAACTTTAAGGTGTAAATTTTCATTGTCTTTCATGTCAAAATCTCCTTTTAAAATGGATGGGATAATACCTTATATCCAACATAAGAAGGTATAAAATATAATCAATATGCGACGCCTAATTATTCATGGGCAATGAGATCGTAAATTTTGTCCATTTGCCCACTTCGGATGCCACCGTGATATCTCCGCCATGGTCTTTCACAAACCCGTAGCAGACAGACAGTCCCAGCCCCACACCCTGGACACTCTCCGTCTTTGTCGTAAAAAAAGAATCAAATATTTTCTCCCGGTGCTCGGGCAGAATGCCGGTTCCGGAATCTTCAATGGTGATGAAAAGTAATTTCCCCTTAACCCGGGTTGTGATTTCAAGGCGTCCGCCATCCGGCATGGCATACATGGCATTGGAAAACATATTGATAAAGACCTGGCGCAGCTGGTCTCTTGATGCCACAATCAGCCCCGGGTCTTCAACCAGATCAAGGGTCGTCTTGATACTGTTTTCTCTGAACCGCTTTTCGTACAGCAACATGAGTTCGTCAATCACGACATTGATATCGATCTCCAGCCGTTCTTCCTGATCCGGTTTTGAAAACGACAGCATCTTTTTAAGCATATCGGCAAGCCGTACGGTCTCCGACAGGGACATATCCAGCAACCTGCGGCGTTTATTCCGGGGAGATATCTCCGTTTTCATCAGCTCCAGCGTGTTCATGATGCCGAACAGGGGGTTGTTCAGCTCATGGGCCAGCTGGGATGTCAACCGGCCCATGGCGGCCAGCTTTTCCGACTGAAGCAGGTGCTGCCTGGCTTCGTTGAGTTCCCGTTCCGCCTGGAGCTGTTCTTTTAAATCGGCAAAGATGGCCACCGATGCCAGCTCCTCGCCTTTATCATCGTAAAGAATGGCTGCAGACAGATTGCCCTCCAATTGGTTGCCGGGACTGCGGTCAAATTTAAATAAAAAGGCGTTCAGCCGGCCTTTTCCCCCGTGTCTGTCGCTTCTTATCATCTCCATGACCCGTTCGGATCCCCTCTTGGTGAAAATCTGCCGGATATTCATCCCCCTTAACGCCTGACTGGCCGGTACCCCGAAAATTTCTTCGGATCTCCGGTTCCAGAGTTTGATATTGCCTTTCATATCCATGGCCATGATGGCGTTTGGTGAGCAGGAGATGATTTTTTCCAGAAAATCATAGGTCTCTTTGACTTGGCGCTCCTGCTCTTTTCGCCGGGTCTGATCCACAACAATCCCCTCATATCCCAAAATATTGTTCTGAATATCGTAGCGGACATTACTGGTGATCATAACATGCAGAAGATGACCGTCCCTTCTCCGCCACTTGGCCTCGTAATTCACCACCTTGCCTTTTTTTTCTATGGTACGGGTATATCGACGGCGATCCTCCGGGGTTTGATAGACATCATTGGCCAGATCCAAAGATAAGAATTCGTCCTTGTCCTGGTATCCCAGCATCTCAAGCAGAGTCGGATTCACATCCAGAAACCGGCCCTCCTTGCTGCTGATAAACACCCCGCACCCCACATGGTTGAACAACCGCTGATAACTCTCTTTTGAGGATTCATAATTTTTTTCACGCTGAACGGTTTCCGTGATGTCCCGGAAGACAGAGAGCTTGGACCAGGTGCCGTCCTCGTTTTCCACGGGCATCTCGGAGAGATAAAAGGTTTTGTCCACAGATTCGATGTGGACCCTGGAATGATGGGCCTTTTTTTTTTTGAATATCTCATCGGAGTTGCACCAGGTGCAGGGCATGTCGGTTTGATTCAGTACGTCATGGCACTTTTTTCCGACCCCGTCGCCAAATATATCCCGCATGTATCTGTTCATGTATTCAACGGTATAATCGTTGCTGACAATGTAAATTCCTTCATCAAATGCGTCCATTGCATCCAGCAGCCGGGGGGTATGATCGGGCATGGCCATCTCCTTTGAACCAAATTTAATTGTGAAAGTCATCTCCGGCAATCCGTCTTTTATGCCGTTTTCCGTTCCTTTGCGTTCCTTTGCAACATCTTGACCACCGGAGATGCTCTTTTTATCTACATACGTTTGCGCTTGTTTTTTGTCAAGGACGGTGACATCCGGATGATTTATCTCAAACCGTTACACAAAATTAAGTAAACGTAAATGGATCCAAAGAATTGGATAAGAAATGATTCCGTAAAAAAATACAAGGTCCTGCAACGATAAGGGGCGGTGGAAAACGCTGTCTGTTGAAGACAACGCTTATTCTCTTTTAATAAAAGATTGAAGATACAGACGGCATCAAAAATCGCCGGTCGTTTTTTTTCGGCTGCCGTTCCAGATGGCATCGTCAAGGATTTTCTTAAAATACGGGGTGATCTGTATAAATTCGACCGCCAGTCCGCCGGGATCTGACCGGACAACGCGGCCTTCGAGCTTGAACGGTTTGGCCGTACCCGGGACTGAAAAAACAACCCTGACATCTTTTTCCGCTTTTATCTGCCGGCGGGTTTTAATGTAAACCCCGCTGGCGCTGATGTCTCTTACATCGGTTTGAACCACCCGGTCGCCAATAAGAACGTCAATTTCAAGCGGGCGGGAAAGACGTTGATACTCTCTTTGTTTTCCGGTCTGCCAGCCTTTAAGAATATCCAGTATCTCGTTTTGTTGTTTCACGGAAAGGTTTTTCACCCGTTTAATGATGTCATCAACAACTTCCATACCGGCTCCCTGTCTCTTTATATTCCTTCTAAGTAACAACCTGTTACTTTAATGAATAAGGTTAACCACGGTTATGTCGTACACTTCTATATTTATCAAAACCGACACCTGCTTTTATAGACCATTTAAATTGAATAAACAAGCCAGGAATCCTAAAACCGCCTTTCACAGTGATCTGCCCCGGCTGCCCCCGGAACAGGGAAAACAGATCCGCCGCTTTGGATTGCAAGGCAGTATCTTTTCATATTGGCGTTGGGAACCGGAATTCCCTTCATCAAATTTTCGTTAATGGCCTGGTCATGGGTCGCCTACCATCCCCGGCCATCGGCAAGGTGCCGGATGCAAGGCGACAAGGCGTGACGACTG
>JANQML010000295.1 GCA_028280105.1 Desulfobacula sp.
GGCAATAGGTCCGGGCGGAACGTTTATCGGCATTGACCAGGATGCGGATGCCATTGCCCATGCAGAGCAGGTCTTAAACCCTTTCAAGAGAAATATAGAGCTGTTTCACAGAAATTTTAGCGATCTCCCGCAGATTCTCAGCGAAAGTAACATAAAAGGGGTGGATTCAATCCTCCTCGATTTGGGCTTTTCACTTAACCAGCTGGTAAACGGCAACCGGGGTTTCAGCTTTAACAAAAACGAGCCTTTAGACATGAGAATGGATATTCGAAACAAGTTAACAGCCTTTGAAATTATCAATTCATTCAAAGAGAGTGAAATGGCTGATCTCTTTTTCAAATACGGGGAAGAAAAATTCTCGAGAAAAATCGCAAAGGCCATTGTTAAACACCGGATACTCAACCCCATCGAAACCAGCTCGCAACTGGCGAAAATTGTCAGAGAAGCCATCCCGGCAAAATATGGTGTTAAGCAACGGATACACCCGGCCACCCGTGTCTTTCAAGCGCTTCGGATTGCAGTGAACAAAGAGCTTGAGCGGCTTGAAGCGTTCATGAAAGCGGTTCCCGCACTTTTAAACAAAGAGGGACGGCTCTGTGTGATCTCTTTTCATTCTTTAGAGGACCGAATTGTTAAGCAGACCATAAAATCCTATGAAAACGGATGTACCTGCCCCAAAGAACTGCCGGTCTGTCTGTGCGGATTTGTCCCCCAGCTAAAATCCGTTTTCAAAAAACCGTTGACGGCATCGGATGAGGAAATCCGGACCAATCCCATGGCCAGAAGCGCCAAACTCAGAGTGGCGGAAAAAGTATAACAATGGTGATTAAAAATACAATAGCGGCAAAAAGAGATCTGTCTCATAAAAGGGGAATGATCTGGATCTTCCTGATCAGCCTCTTCTTTTGCGAATTGCTTGTTTATACATGGGTGCGCACCGAGTCCACCCAGATGCAGCTGCGGGTATCAGAAGCACAAAAAATACTCATACAGGAACAGGCCTATAAAAAGGCCTTGATCGTTGAACGGGACCGGCTCAAATCAGATGACCGGATCATACGGATCGCAAAGACACAACTCGGATTGACAGCGGATACGTCCCCTCAAACCGTTTATCTTCCGGGAGACCAGGGATAATGAAGCGTTCCCCGGAGAAACTATCCGGCAAACGGATTCTGGTCGTCCAGATCCTGCTGGTTGCCGCCATTTTTGTTTTGGGTGCAAAGTCCTTTGATATCCAGGTATTTCAAGCAGAAGAACTGGCTAAAAAAGCAAAAAACGATTACGCCCGCCTCATCCGGGTCAAAGGGGAAAGGGGTGAAATTTTCGACCGGAATATGAATAAACTGGCAACCAGTACGGCTGTTATTTCCATCACCGCCAGCCCGGCCAAGGTTGCGGATCCGGTAAAAACGGCAGCCATTCTCGCTAAAACATTAAACCTGGACGCCAAAAAGCTGGAAAAAACACTCTCTTCCAAACGGATGTTTGCCTGGGTAGCCCGGCAGGTCTCACCGGATCAGGCCGAGCAGGTCAGGGCCCTGAAACTTGCGGGCATCTATTTTGAAAACGATTCCAAACGGCTCTATCCCAACCGGGAAGTGGCTGCCCAGGTCATCGGCTTTACCGGCCGTGAAGATACCGGGCTTGAAGGGATTGAGTTCAAGTTCAATGCCGCTCTGGAGGGACAATCCGCACAAATCAGCTTCAAGCGGACCAGAAACGGGGGAATCCTCGGCTTGGATAAAGAGAAACGGGCATCACTCAAAGGAAAATCCGTTGTACTCACACTGGATAAGAAAATACAGTATCTCAGTGAACAGGCCCTTGAAAAAACCGTGATCCGTCACAAGGCCAATTCCGGGATGGTCGTCGTGATGCGGCCGGAAACCGGCGAGATTTTGTCCATTGCCCATTATCCCACATTCAATCCCAACAATATCAAGGGGCTGAACAGGGAAATCTTTAGGAACCGATCGGTGACGGACCCGTTTGAACCCGGTTCCGTCACCAAGGTATTTACGGCTGCCACGGCACTTGAAAAAGGGTTCACCCCCAGGTCCATCTTTTTTTGTGAAAACGGATCCTACAATATCGGCCGGTTTACGGTAAACGACACCCGCCCCCATGAATGGCTGTCCATCAACAAGATCATCAAATATTCCAGCAATATCGGAGCCGCAAAAATTGTCGAAACCGTTGGAGACAAGGCTTTATATCAAAACCTGTCTGCATTTGGATTCGGTAAAAAAACCCGGATCGAATGCTCGGGTGAGACATCCGGCAGCCTGCTGCCTTACCAAAACTGGTCCAGAATCGATGCCGGTGCCATCTCGTTCGGCCAGGGCATGTCGGTTTCCGCGATCCAGCTGATCAGCGGCATCAGTGCCATTGCAAACAAGGGCCGGCTGATGAAACCACTGCTGGTCAAAAAGATTCTGTCCAATACCGGTGAGACGCTGAAGATCAATCACCCCCGGACCGTCCGCCAGGTGGTCAGTGAAGAGACCGCAGCCCATGTCAAACAGATGATGAATCTCGTGGTCCAGGAAGAGGGAACAGGGGTAAATGCCGCTCTGGACGGATATGCCGTCTGCGGAAAAACCGGTACCGCACAAAAAGCCCTGAAAAACGGCAAAGGGTATTCAAAAAATAAGTATACCTCCGTGTTTGCCGGATTTGCGCCGTTGGACGACCCCAAACTGGCCGTTCTTGTGGTAGTGGATGAACCCATGAACAAATATTACAGCGGTGAAGTCGCTGCACCTGCATTTAAAACGATTATGACGGAATCTTTCAATTATCTGAATATTGCGCCTGAAAAAGACCGCCAGGTAGTTGCGGCCGTTACCAAAGGAGAAGAGCATTGAAGCTGTCCCGACTCATCACGGATTGTCCCGGAATCCGTTCTGCCGAAGATACGGCAGCCCGTCTGAATGATCCGGATATCCTTGGTGTTGAATCCGATTCCAGACGGATCAAACCCGGGATGATCTTTATTGCGGTAAAAGGGGCTCAAGCCGACGGCCACGCATTTATCGACCAGGCATTGAAACAGGGAGCAGCCGCCGTGATTGCCCAGGAGAATCCCACCCGGGCGGACAAAGTCATACGGGTTGACGATTCAAGGGCGTGCATGGCCGTTATCGCAGCCAATTTCTACGGCCATCCGTCCAGGGAGATGATCCTTGTGGGCATCACGGGAACCAATGGGAAAACAACCGTCACCTGGCTGCTTGAAAGTATATTGAGCGCGGCCGGCCATTCATGCGGTGTGATCGGAACCGTGAACATCCGGTTTAACCATCAAACCCTTGACAATCCCATGACCACACCGGATGCCATCCGTCTGCAGGAGAATCTGCATCGGATGAAGCAGGCCGGTGTCACCCATGTGGTTATGGAGGTTTCTTCCCATGGCCTGGATTTAAACCGTGTGGACGCATGTTGCTTTGATGTGGGTGTGTTCACCAACCTGTCCCAGGATCATCTGGATTATCACCCGGATATGACGGAGTACTTTGAATGCAAAAAACGGCTGTTCACCCGGTTTTTAAGCCCGGCATCCCCTCAAATCCAGCGGCCTGAAAAAGGATATGCCGTCATCAACATTGATGATCCCAGGGGGGCGTCCCTGTTTGATTCCATTGAATACGACCGGCTGGGTATCAGCACCCGCCAACCGGCCGATATTGTTTCCCAGCACATATCCGATGACATCAACGGACTCTCCGGGACCATCTGCCTGCCTGACGGTTCTTTTGACTTTTGCTCCGAACTCACCGGCCGGTTCAACCTTGAAAATATTCTTTGTGCCGCAGGTGCGGCAAGCGCCCTCGGTGTCCCTGCCCGGGCGATTAAACAAGGAATATCCGCATGCCGGACCATTCCCGGGCGCCTTGAAAAAATACCCAACACTTTAGACCGCCACCTCTTCGTGGACTTTGCCCACACGCCGGATGCCCTGGAATCCATTCTCACGGCACTCAAAAGCAGAGCACCCAAGCGGTTGATCACCGTATTCGGCTGCGGTGGAGACCGGGACCGCCGCAAGCGCCCGCTGATGGGCGAGAGTGCGGCACGCCTGAGCAACATTGCCATTGTCACGTCCGATAACCCCAGGACCGAAAACCCGGATGATATTATCACCGACATCCTGGAAGGAATGAAAGACTTTTCAAAGCTTTCCCGGGATGAGCCCCACTCTGATCCGTTCAAGAAGGGCTTTCTGGTCGAGCCGGACCGGAAAAAAGCCATTGAAACCGCCGTGGCCGTCTCCAAACCCGGTGACACGATCATTGTTGCAGGCAAAGGACATGAAACCTATCAGATAACCAATGACGGCACCATCCACTTTGATGACGGTGAAGAACTGGCCGCAGCCGCCCAAGCCATGGCCGAAAGGTTCACACCCATGGACTGGGACATCAATGACCTGTCAGCCGCACTAGGCATGGAACCGGTCTTTTCTACACTCCCAAAAGAGACCCGGTTCAGCACCATTGTTACCGATTCAAGAACCATCAAAAACAACCAGGTTTTTCTGGCCCTGAAAGGGGAACGGTTCGACGGGCACACCTTTGTCCAAGATCTCCTTAAACAGGGCATTAAAGGATTTGTTGTTGAAAAAGGATTTTTCACCGGACAGGAGAACTCATTCACTAGAGATGCCGTGCAATCTGATCTGATCATTTTTGAGGCGGCAGACACCCTGACTGCGTTGGGACAGCTGGCCCGGTATCAGCGGCTGCGTTCAAAGGTAAAACTGGTCGCTATTACCGGTTCCAGCGGAAAAACCACCACCCGCAGGCTCACCCAGGAAATTTTCAGCACCCGGTATCACACCCACGCCACGGCCAAAAACTATAACAATGAAATCGGGGTTCCCCTGACCCTGTTGAATTTATCGGCGGCCCATGAATGGGCCGTCATTGAGATGGGAATGAACCACGCCGGGGAGATTTCCCGGCTCAGCCGGATGGCCCGGCCCGATATTACCGTCATCACCAACACGGCAGCCGTTCACCTCGAAGGGCTCGGTACCGTGGAAAATGTGGCCAGAGCCAAGGCTGAAATTTTTGACGGGATACACCCCGCCGGTACCGCCGTCCTCAATGCACGGGACGGGCGAAGAGCGATTCTCGAACAGGCGGCCCGATCCAACAAAAATGTTGGAAACATCCTGTTCTTCGGATCCGGGCCAGACGCAACCGTCACTGCGGACCATATTATTACCAAGGACGGAAAAACAGCCTTTACCGTCTGCACGGACCGGTTTGAATATCCGGTTCTGGTTGACTCCCCGGCCCGTTTCATGGTGGACAACTGCCTGGCAGCCGTTGCCGCGGCCCAGACAGCCGGTATCGATCCGGCGTCCGTCCAGGCGGGAATAACCGCGTTTCAACCTGAGTCCGGAAGGATGCGTATCTCTTCTCCGGCCGATGGTATCCACCTGATGGATGATACCTACAACGCCAACCCGGCATCTGTCAGCCAGGCACTAACCACCCTGGTATCTCTGAGCAACGGAAACCAAAGCATTGCCGTGCTGGGAGATATGCTTGAACTGGGAAAGGATTCGGAAAGCCTGCATTATCAAATCGGACAACAGGCCGCCCGGGACAAAATCGACCGGTTGTTTCTGTTCGGCAGCCTGGTGAAAGAGATGGAAAAAGGTGCCGTTGACAGCGGATTTCCTGCCGACCGGATTCTCTGGGCGGATAAAGACCGGATTGTCCAATCTCTGATCCGGTCCATCCGGCCAGGGACGTGGATATTGGTAAAAGGATCCCGCGGAATGGCCATGGAAACGGTCATAAACCGTTTAAAACAAGAGATCCGCCCGGGTGTGAGGGGAGAAGATGAAAAAAACAGAATCAACTGAGAACCGGTCGTTCACGGAGAGAAGAAAATTTACCTACACCTGTTACGCCCCTGAAAGACGGTCCGGGATTGACAGGCGGGTCAACAGGAACCAGACCGATCCATTAAACGAAAAGGCAGCAGAAACGACACCCCATGTTATATGAATTTATATATCCGCTCCATGTTGATTTTACATTCCTGAATATATTCCGGTATATTACGTTCCGGACCATATACGGCGGATTGACTGCATTTCTGATCTGTTTTATCTTCGGCCCGATTGTCATTCGGAAACTATCCCAACTCCAGATCGGCCAGATCATCCAGACCGACGGACCGCAGACCCACATGGGCAAACAGGGTACCCCCACCATGGGTGGCATTCTGATCCTTTTTTCCATCTTTATCACCACCCTGATCTGGGGGAACCTTTCCAACCATTATGTCAACATACTGCTGCTCAGCCTGCTGCTCTTCGGCCTGATCGGTTTTGTTGACGATTACCTGATGCAGATCAAAAAGAGAAATATGGGATTTACCGCCCTTGGCAAATTTTCAATCCAGGTGGTGTTCGGTTTGATTATCGCCTATCTCATCTATTTGTGCCCGGATTTTACAACCACGCTGACCATTCCCTTTTTTAAAGATATCTCACCCGACCTGGGGCTTTTTTATATTCCTTTTGCCTGTCTGGTAATCGTGGGAACCAGCAATGCGGTCAACCTGACGGACGGTCTGGACGGCCTGGCCATCGGCCCCTACATTGTTGCGTCCGTTACCTATATGTTTTTTGCCTATGTATCCGGGCATATGGAGATCGCCGATTATCTCCATGTCCGGCATATTGCATCTGCCGGTGAAATCTCAGTAATCTGCGGTACCCTGGCCGGCGCCGGTATGGGATTTTTGTGGTTTAACGCCCATCCGGCCCAGGTCTTTATGGGGGACTCGGGTTCCATCCCCCTTGGCGGCATCCTGGGGACCATCGCCGTGATCACCAAACAGGAAATCCTGCTGGTCATCGTGGGCGGACTTTTTGTAATCGAGGCGCTTTCCGTTATCATCCAGGTCTCTTACTTCAAGCTGACAAAAGGAAAAAGGATTTTCAGGATGGCACCTTTACACCATCACTTTGAGCTCAAGGGATGGCATGAATCCAAAGTCATTGTCCGGTTCTGGATCATTTCCATCACCCTTGCATTATTATCGTTAGGCACATTAAAGATCAGGTAAATTTTGAATCACTCACACCCGTCATATTATCTGGTAATCGGCCTTGGGAAATCCGGTCTATCCATGGCCAACTTCCTCCATTCACAGGGGATGGATGTCGTTGCCACGGATATTGACCCGTCCAAAAAAGAAGCGGCAGACCGGCTCTCACACCTGGGAGTAGAGACCCAGATCGGATTCCATGACCAAAACACCTTTGACCGGGCCGCCTGCCTGGTTCCCAGCCCGGGAATTCCCCTAACCCTTCCCTATATCAGAGATGCCGTTGAAAAAGGGGTTCCGGTTAAGAGTGAGCTGGATATTTTTTACCAGCACAACCGGCTGCCCGTGATCGCCATCACAGGGACCAACGGCAAGACCACCACCACCTCACTGATGGGAGAGATGCTCAAGGGCTGCGGCTACCATCCCTTTGTCTGCGGCAACATCGGAACCCCTCTGGTGGAATTGTTCATGACAACAACTCCCTTTGATATCGTTGTGGCGGAAGTATCCAGTTTTCAGATCGATATTTCAAACCGATTCAGGCCCGATGTGGGTGTATTGCTCAATATCAGCGAGGATCACCTGGACCGGTATATTGATTATTCAGCATATGAAGATGCCAAGTGGCGGCTGTTTCAGTACCAGACCGATACCGATACCGCCGTCATCAACTTTGACATGGAAAACAGTATCCATCGTTCATCACAACTGGCCGCAACCGTCATGGCCTTTACATCCGGATCAGCCGATTCCCCAAAAATCCATGCCCGTATCCGGCCGGATGAGATCGAACTGACCACCCGGGCAGGTCTCACCCGAATCGACACACGGCCGCTGACCGCCCTGCCCGGCCGTCACAACCGTGAAAATATTGCCGCCGCCCTCCTGGCAGGCCTGGCGGTCAATGCAGACCTCAACGGACTTCAGACCGGGTTGAAACGCTTCCGCCCCCTTTCTCACCGGATCGAACGGGTGACTGAAATCAACGGGATCTCATTTTTTAATGATTCCAAAGGCACCAATGCAGATGCCGTGAACCGGGCGCTTCAAAGTTTTAACGACCCCGTCATTCTGATTCTGGGAGGCAGGGGCAAGGGGACTGATTTTTCAGCACTGAAAGAGGAAGTCGTTTCAGGGGTGAAAGCCGTCATCGCCATTGGAGAAACAAAAAGACAGATCATCGATACCTTTGATTCCATCTGCCCGGTAAAACCGGCAGATACGATGAAACAGGCCGTTCAAACGGCGTTTGACTCTGCCGATACCGGGGATGTGGTGCTTTTATCCCCGGCCTGTTCCAGCTTTGACATGTACGATAATTACATCTGCCGGGGTGAGGATTTCACCCGGCTGGTTCTGGAGATGAAAAAGGTTTGATATGGCAGCACAGACACAGACCATACACCCGTTTTTCAGTGAAAAGTCGATCCTTTTCCCTGTGATCCTGCTGTGCGGAATCGGGATTGTCATGGTCTATTCGGCCAGTTCCGCCATCAGCATGACCACCCACGACACCCTGTTTTATTATATGAAAAAACAGAGCCTGTTCTTTGTTCTGAGCCTGGGAGTCATGTTTGTCACGGCATCACTGCCCTACCGGATCTACAGACATTTTTCCTATATCATCTTATTGATAGCCATCGCCCTTTTGGTGGCGGTCCTTTTCCCGGCCTTGAGCGTAAAAGCCGGCGGAGCAAGCCGGTGGCTCAACATCGCCGGGTTTACCTTTCAGCCTGCCGAATTTGCCAAACTGGCCCTGATACTGTTCCTGGGATATTCACTGTCCAAAAAGCAGAGTCTGATCAAAGATTTTTCCGTTGGATTTGTTCCCCATGTGGTCGTATTTGCGGTTTTTGCCTCTCTTATCATTATCCAGCCCGATTTTGGAACCATTGTCGTCATGGGGGTGATTACCTGGGGCATGATGTTTGTTGCCGGTGTACGGATCCGGCACCTGATATCCCCCAGCCCGCTGTTGATTCCGCTGGCCTATTTTCTGGTGGTCAAAGTGGAGTACCGCCTGGAACGGATCCTGTCGTTTTTAAACCCCTGGAACGATCCGCTGAATACCGGGTACCAGATCATCCACTCTTTAAAGGCCTTTGGTTCCGGCGGGATCTTCGGCAAAGGCATCGGCCTGGGAATGCAGAAAATGCATTACCTACCCGAACCTCACACGGATTTTATCTTCTCCATTATCGGAGAAGAACTGGGGTTAATCGGCGTGCTCACCGTTCTGATACTCTACCTGATCCTGCTGTTAAAAGGCATACAGATCGCCAAAACAGCCCCAAGCATGTTCGGTGCCATCACCGCATCGGGACTGACCATCTATATCGGCATCCAGGTGGTGATCAACACGGGGGTGTCACTGGGTCTGCTGCCCACCAAAGGGCTGACCCTGCCGTTTATCAGTTACGGCGGCACCTCGTTGATCATCAACATGGCGGCCATGGGCATATTAATGAACATCGGCGCATCGAGGTATCATGAACAACGGGTTTGAACTCATCATAGCCGGTGGAAAAACCGGCGGACATCTCTTTCCGGGCATTGCCGTTGCCCAGGCCGTGCAGCGCCTGAACAAAGATGCCCGGGTTCTGTTTGTGGGAACCGATTCGCCGTTTGAGATCCAAACCCTTGCCGATTACGGATACCCCCACCGGCCGATCTATTCGAAACCCGTCAAGGGCGGCAATCTTTTCAAACAATTGTTCTCTGTTTCCATCATCCTGGTATCCCTGGCCCAGTCCCTGGCGATTCTGATAAAAAACAGACCTGACTTTGTTTTGGGAGTGGGAGGCTTTTCTTCATTTGCCGTTGTCCTGGCCGCATGGATACTGAGAATCCCCACAGCCATCCAGGAACAGAACGCTGTTCCGGGTATGACCAACCGGATGCTCTCAAGATTTGCACAAACCATTTTCACCGCTTTTGAATCGACCCAGGAGTTTGAGCAGAACCCAAAAACCCGTTACGTGGGAAACCCGGTACGGAAACCACACCAGAAACCTTTGCAGAAACCTATGCAGAAAGCAGACCGGAAATCTACCCGGGCAGAAACGACAAAGCCCACCACCTCAAATCATCGGCACCCGGATCGGTTTACCCTGTTGATCACCGGCGGGAGCCAGGGAGCGGCCAGTATCAACACCGCTCTAATGGACGCCTTTAAAACCATGAAAACCGTTTGCAACCTTCAGGTCATTCACCAGACCGGCGCCCGTGATCTGAAAAAAATCCGGGCAACCTACCGGGAACTGGGTATCCCTGCCATTGCCAAGGCTTTTTTTACCGACATGCCCCGGCTTCAGAAAAACGCAGACCTTATTATTTCCCGGGCAGGGGCCGGTACCCTGTCTGAACTGAGTCTGCTTGGCAAACCCGCAATCCTGATTCCCTTTCCCCATGCTGCCGACGATCATCAGACCGTAAATGCGGCGTCAGTGGTAAAAAAAGGAGGAGCACTCATGATACCGGATCATGACCTGAACGGAGAACGACTGAAAACCCTGCTCAATGAGTTGACAGATGATCCGGCCCGTCTCGAGCGCATGGGAAAAGCTATGAAATCCATGGCAATGCCCGATGCAGACAAAAAGATAGCCGCCCATATCCTAAACAACCAGCCCGGGAAAAAGGGGAGAGGGAAAGAATAGCCATGTATCAAAAAGACTATCATATCCATTTTGTCGGTATCGGCGGCATCGGAATGAGCGGGATTGCCGAGCTGCTCATTAACCTGGGCTACACGGTTTCCGGATCCGATTTAAAACTGTCTCATATCACCGAACGTCTGGCTGACAAGGGCGGTCATATTTTCAAGGGGCACGGGAAAGAGCAGGTGGAAGGGGCGGATGTGGTTGTGACCTCTTCTGCCATTGCATCTGAAAACCCGGAAGTGATACGGGCCGGAGAACTTGGGCTTCCCATCATCCCCCGGGCCGAGATGCTGGCGGAATTGATGCGAATCAAATATTCCATTGCCGTGTCTGGGGCCCACGGAAAAACATCCACCACCTCCATGATCTCACAGATTCTCAACACGGCCGGACTGGATCCCACCGTCATCATCGGCGGGTTATTAAAGGGTCTGGATACAAATGCCCTCCACGGCAGCGGTGAATTTATTGTGGCTGAGGCAGATGAAAGTGACGGTTCTTTCTTAAAATATTCACCGGCCATTGCCGCCGTTACAAACATTGACCTGGAACACCTGGATTATTACAAGGATATTGAAGATATAAAAGATAAATTCATCCGGTTTATCAACTCCGTTCCCTTTTACGGTCTCGCCGTTCTCTGTCTGGACAACCCGCACATCCAGGATATCCTTCCCCAAATAAACGTGCGGACCATTACCTACGGGATGTCTGCCCAGTCGGATCTTCAGGCCCGGAACATATCCTTTAAACAGAACAAAAGCACGTTTACGGTCTTTCACCATGACAGACCACTGGGTGAAATTCATCTGAATATTGCCGGCAAACACAATATTTTAAATTCCTTGGCCGGGATTGCCACAGGCCTTGAATTGGATATCCCGTTTAACGTCATAAAAAAAGCCCTCGAAGAGATGCAAGGGGTCAAACGTCGGCTGGAATTTAAAGGCAAAATCAACGGGATCACGGTCATGGATGACTACGGTCACCATCCCACCGAAATCACGGCCACCCTCACCGCTGTCAAGGAGAGCTATAAAGAGAAGCGGCTGATCGTCTTATTTCAGCCCCACCGGTACTCAAGAACCCAGGGGTTATTTGACGAATTCACCCGGTCTTTCTATCATTCGGACATCCTCATTGTGCTGCCGATCTATGCTGCCAGCGAGAAAAAAATAGACGGAGTGGATGCCCAAGGGTTGTGCCGCGGCATCCGGGAGCACGGGCATAAAGATGTCTCCTTTGCTCCGGATTTTACCCAGGCTTTGTCCATCATTACCCACAAGGCCAAAAAAGGCGACGTGGTGCTGACCCTGGGTGCCGGAGATATTTATACACTGGGTGAAAATTTACTGGAACTTTTATAAAGATGAAAGATCAACTACCGGGATATACCCAATTGAGACGGCAGTTCAGCCTGCAACAGGATGAACCCATGAGCCGGCATACCTCTTTTAGAGTGGGGGGGCCTGCCGACCTCTTTGCCCAGCCTGTTGACAGAGACGAATTACAGGCATTGCTCACTGCGGCGAAAAAACACCATATACCGGTGACACTGCTGGGAAGCGGGACCAATCTGCTGATCACGGATAAAGGCATCCGTGGCCTTGTGATCACTACCCGCAAACTCAAAACCGGAGTCCGGATCTTTCCAGGGCCGGAAAAAGGAGATCATGCCGGTATGATTCTGGAGACAGGCGCGGGTGAGCGCCTGGCCAAAGTCGCCCGGATTGCAGCCGAAAACGGGTTATCCGGTCTTGAGTTTACCGCCGGTATTCCCGGTACCATCGGCGGGGCCGTTTTTATGAACGCAGGCATTCCCGGAAAAGAGATGGCCGGGATTGTCCGGTCCGTTGACCTGCTGGAAACCGAATCTTTTAACATGGAGACACGGTTGAGGGATCAGATTTATTTCACGTATCGCAGCAGCGGCCTGACCGGGATTATACTGGGTCTATCCCTGACGCTCCGGCACAGGGACAAAAACAGGATAAAACAGACCATGCTTCAGAATCTGGACAAAAAAAGCCTGACGCAGCCCATGGGTATGGCCAGCGCCGGATGTTTTTTTAAAAACCCGGCGCACGGTGAACCGGCCGGTAAACTGATAGAGGAAGCCGGGTTAAAAGGATTCCGGGTCAATGATGCAAGGATATCTGATATCCATGCCAACTATATTGTGAATACAGGGAAGGCCTCCTGTGATGACATTCTGTTGCTCAAACAGATTGTCCAGACAACAATCATGAAAAAATATCGCATTAAACTTGAAACAGAAGTGAGGGTTGAAGGTGAATAAAAAAATCAAAGAAAACCGGTATAAACCGGAGGCCGGGGAAACCGAAGCCATGGAGACGGATTCCGGTTTCGGGATCGATTTTTGCCTGAAATGTATCATGATAGTGGCTGCCATCAGCCTGATCAGCCTGGCGTCGATCTTTGCCTATGATTTTGTTACCCAATCTGCATTTTTCCGTGTCAAATCAATTGAAATTACAGGCGCTTCCCGGGCATCTGAAAAAGAGATCATCGACCTTGCCGAATTAAAAATCGGTGCCAACATCTTTGAACTCAACCTGTTTACCGTTAAAGACCGGATTGTTTCCCATCCATGGGTCCTTTCCGCCGAAGTAAAGCGGGACCTGCCTTCCGGTTTGATCATCACACTGAAGGAGCAGCAGCCCCTGGCCGTTGTTAAAATTGAAAACCTGGCCGACATTCTGATCAATACCGAGGGGCGGCCGTTTAAAGAGTACAACCCGCAAACAGATAAAATTGAAGGCCTGCCGGTGATATCCGGACTGGATTTAACGGCCAGGAACGATGAATATCTCTTTAAAGGACCCCTGTTTAACTCCATGATGAAGCTTTTGAACATGCGCAGTTTAAGTCTCCAGCTACACCGGATCGACGGGGATCATAACACCGGCCTGTCCGTCCGGGTTAAAGATATTTTTAATCCGGAACCAATGGCTGAAAGCAGCGGGTTTGAAATCAAACTCGGGTTTGATAATTTCCAGAACAAACTGAATCGAGCAAAAACAATCAGTGCATATATTGATAAAAACTATCCAGACCGTGTTATCACCGCCATGGATTTATTTGATATCGAAAAGGCATTTATCAAAACCAAACGCAATGATGCTCTGCACCACACTATAGAAAAGGGGGTCTAATTTTGCAGGGGAATGAAAAAATAATCGTCGGCCTGGACATCGGCACAACAAAAATCTGTGCCGTGGTCGGGGAGATGCTTGAAGATGAAATCAACATCATTGGTGTCGGTTCTCATCCGTCCACCGGGCTTCGAAAAGGATCGGTCGTCAATATCGAATCCACGGTGGATTCCATTAAAAAGGCGGTGGAAGAGGCGGAGCTGATGGCCGGATGTGATATCTCTTCCGTCTATGTAGGCATTGCCGGCAATCATATCAAAGGCTTGAATTCCCACGGCATTATCGCCATCAAAGGCAGGGAAATCACAGACAATGACGTGGAACGCGTGATTGATGCAGCCAAGGCGATTGCCATCCCCACGGACAGGGAAATTTTACATGTCATCCCCCAGGAGTTCATCGTCGATGATATGGAATCCATCCAGAACCCGGTGGGTATGACCGCCATCCGGCTGGAAGCCAAAGTTCACATCGTAACCGGAGCGGTTTCTTCGGCCAGGAATGTCGTTAAGTGCTGCAATAAAGCCGGGCTCGAAGTCTGTGACATCGCTCTGGAATCCCTGGCGTCGGGTGAAGCCGTGATAACGGATGAGGAACGGGAGCTGGGCTGCATCATTGCCGATATGGGCGGCGGTACAACAGACCTGGCATTGTTCAAGGATAATAATTTAAGATTTATATTCGAACTGCCCCTGGGCGGCCATAATCTGACCAACGATATATCCATCGGGCTTCGGACCCCTCTGCCCGAAGCTGAAAAAATAAAAATTGAACACGGCACCTGTGTTCCCTCAAAGGTAAGAAACGGTGCGACCATTGAAGTCCCTGCCGTAGGCGGCAGAGAGCCGAAAAAACTATCAAAGGGCATTCTGGCTGAAATCCTTGAGCCCCGGGTGGAAGAACTCTTTTCATTACTCAAACAGGAATTATTCTCCCACGGACTTGAAAACGGATTCCCGGCCGGATTTGTGCTTACCGGCGGCAGCGTGGTACTCGACGGCATTGTTGAAGTTGCAGAATCGGTATTCAACGTACCGGTGAGAATCGGAGAGCCGAATAAAGTCGGCGGATTAAAAGATATTGTTAAAAACCCCGCATATGCAACCGGTGTCGGCCTGGTTCTCTTCGGCTCCAGGGCCAGCTGTCAAATGAGCTACAAAGACATGGATACTCAGGGGTTTTCAGGAATGTTAAACAAAATGAAACAGTGGTTTAAAAATATTATCTAATTCATAGGGAGGTGGAAATGGCATTTTCTTACGTGGAAAACGAAAACTCGGCAAAAATCAAGGTCATCGGTGTTGGCGGTGCCGGCTGTAATGCGGTAAACAACATGATTGACGCAAAACTCCAGGGCGTCAAATTTATCGTGGCCAATACCGATGTACAGGCCCTGGAGGCATCCAAGGCCGAAGTCAAAATTCAAATCGGTAAAGAGCTCACCGAAGGGCTGGGAGCCGGTGCCGACCCGAATAAGGGCCGGGATGCGGCAACAGAGAGCTATGATGAACTCAAAGATGCGCTTCAGGATTCTCACATGGTTTTCATTACCGCCGGATTCGGCGGCGGGACCGGAACCGGTGCGGCTCCCGTGATCGCAGAGATCTGTAAGGACCTGGGCATCCTGACTGTGGCGGTGGCATCCAAGCCTTTTTCTTTTGAAGGTAAAAAGCGGGAGAAACAGGCCCTTGACGGCCTGGATAAACTGCACGGCATCACAGACACGGTTATCACCATTCCCAATGACCGGCTCAGGGGGATCGCACCCAAAGGCGCCAGAATGGTAGATATGTTTATCAAGGCCGACGAAATCCTGCATCATTCGGTCAAAGGGATTACCGACCTGATCATGATGCCCGGCCATGTCAACCTTGACTTTGCAGATGTGAGAACCACCATGCAGAAAGCGGGAAAAGCCTTAATGGGGATCGGTATTGCCTCGGGTGAAAACCGGGCCATTGAAGCGGCGGAACGAGCGATTTCCCATCCCCTGCTGGAAGATATATCCATCTCCGGAGCCAAAGGGGTGTTGATGAATATTACCTCCAGTTCGGATCTCACACTGGACGAAATGACCGAAGCATCCGACCGGATTTACCAGGAAGTCGGCGATGACGCAGAGATCATCTGGGGTCAGACCTTTGATGACGACCTGGGCGATGAAATGCGGATCACGGTTATCGCCACCGGTATCGGGTCGGATGAAAACCAGGAAGCTGGCAATATCCACCAACTTGATTCGGCTCCCAGGCAGGCCGCATACCGGGCAGCCACGGCGCAAAGCCATCCGGTTCAGCAGCCTAGAAATCTCTCAAGCGAACCGATTGCCAGGGGCGTGGTACGGGATCCGACCGAAGAGGAACTCTCCAACTGGAATCAGTATGACAACCCGGTGATTCACCATAAAAAAGTGGTCGGGGATGAAGAGATGGTCAATGACTATACAAAAATTCCATTTGACAACAACGACCTGGAGGTACCGACCTTTCTCAGACGAAAAGCCGACTGATCCATGAAAAAAAGGCGTAAATCCGCCAGAGATAAAGGACTCTCCCTCCGGAACAAACCGGATGAGTATGGGGTTGTCATCAAAAAAGGCAAAGGGTTGATCAAAACCGCACTTGTATATCCGAACACTTACAAGACGGGGATGTCAAACCTGGGTTTTCAAACGGTTTACCGTTTGGCCAACCAATTGGAAAACGTGGCCTGTGAACGGGTCTTTTTACCGGACCCTCAACCGTACAGGACCGACCCAACCATTCAGAGTCTGGAAACCGGATCACGCCTGGATCAATTTAACGTTATTTTATTTTCAATCTCATTTGAGAATGATTTTAACCACCTTGTACAGCTTCTTGAAGAGGCAGGCATCCCCCTGCGATCACCCGATCGAAACCACACCCACCCCCTGGTGGTTGCAGGGGGAGTCGCCTGTTTTTTAAACCCCGAGCCCATCGCCCCTTTTGTCGACGGATTTTTACTGGGCGAAGCAGAACTCTTATTGAAACCGTTTTTTGATTTTTTTGCCGAAAAAACCGATAAGACCCAATTACTGGACGGACTGGAGAGAGCCGTCCCCGGTGCCTATGTACCGGGCTGCCACAGGGATGGAAGACCGTTTCACATTCAGGTGCAATACCTGGCACACCTTGACGACATTACCACCGCCAGCAGCCTTTTAACCGCACATACCGCATTTAAAGAGACGTTTCTGATCGAAACCTTAAAGGGGTGTCCCCACGGTTGCCGATTCTGCACCGCCGGATATATTTTTCGCCCTCCCAGAACCTATCCGGTGGAAAATATTTATCGGGCAATGGATGATGCAACCGGTAAAACCGATCGTATCGGTCTTGTCAGCTCAGCCATTGCCGATCATCCGGATATCGACAAAATCTGTGAATACGGGAATAAAAAGGGGTTTCAGCTCTCATTTTCCTCCCTTAGAGCGGACAGGCTCGATACAAAGATACTCAACATACTGTCCGCGTCCCGGGTGAAGACAGCAACCATTGCACCTGAGGCCGGATCAGAGAGAATGCGGCGTATCATCAATAAAAACATTTCCGAATCCGATATCCTTTTCGCAGCAAAGCGGCTGGTGGAATCCGGTATCATTAACCTGAAGCTCTATTTTATGATCGGCCTGCCTTTTGAACAGGAAGATGACGTGCAAGCCATTGTCGCGCTGACAAAAAAGATCAAAGCAGTCTTTTTGGAAGAATCGCGAAAAAAACAGAAAATCGGTACCATCACCCTGAGTATCAATGCCTTTATCCCCAAGCCTGCAACACCGTTTCAATGGGCGGCCATGATGCCGGAAAATCAATTAAAAAAACGGGTGAAGATCATTCAACAGGGATTAAAAAAAACCGCAAACGTGAATATCAATGTCGAATCCCTCAGAAAAGCCCGTATTTATGCATTGCTCTCCAGAGGCGATCAAAAAACAGCCGATCTGATTGAAGCGGCTCGAGAAATCGGTTGGGCCCGGGTCATGAAAAAAGAGAAAACCTATTGTAACCGGGTGATCTATTCAGAGAAACAGACAGATGCATTTCTGCCCTGGGATTTTATCGGCAACCGCGTGAAAAAAGCGTTTTTAATGAAAGAGTGGCAACAGGCAAAAGCGGAAAAAATAAGCAAGGCCTGTCCCATGATCGATTGCCAGACATGCAGGCGCTGCCAATAGGGCCGGCACCCAAACGAATATGAGATAGAGACGGGGATCTATTTTTTTTTAATTTGCCATTCCAGGGCATGTTTGAATGCAATTGGAATCAATTGTTCATCAAACTGAATACCGGCACCGAATTCATCTTTTCTGACGATGGTACCTTCAACGGTATGTGCTTCCCCCTGTTTTGATTCAAATGCCAGGACAATCTGCTGATTGATCTCATACTTGTGAAAAAGAGTGTTTCGAATGTAGATCCCGGAAAACGACACATCTTTTGCGGTTTCTTTATAGAGTCTTCCACCGGTAACCACCTCCACCGGAACACGGGTTTTCTCTCTTTTGTGGCGCCGTTTCTCAGTGATCGGTTTATCTGCTTCACGTTTTTCCATAGCCGCTCCTTATTGTATTGAGAAGATGTATATGATTTTAGAAAGATTTGGCGTAGTTAAATCAAATATCCGCGATTGAGTCAATCTTTGCATCTCTTTTTTCCGTTTAAACCGTTAAAAACAGAATACATTCTATTAAACCCGGCACTTATAGCAAATGACAAAAATATGTTCCGAAAAAAAAGGTCTTGATAATGTCAAGCTCTCTGAAAGGGCCGACAGTCCTGGCGTCATTT